>CAZAYA010000134.1:0-6859 GCA_964489175.1 uncultured Flavobacteriales bacterium
TAGCCCCACAAAATCCAAAACACGACCAAAGCTACGGCTCATATGCCAGCACGTTGTCGACTATTACTCCAACCTCCCCACAACATTTTTTAACTTTATTACATGGATTGGAAGCAACATATCGTATCGGATAAAGAGGTATTACTCGGGAAACCAGTAATAACAGGGACGCGGATCTCTGTCGAGCATATTGTGGGACTTCTTGCTCAGGGATGGACGGAAAAGGAGATCCTCGAAAATTATCCCCGGCTTACCCAAGAATCCCTTCAAGCCGTATTCGCCTACCTTCAGGAATGCATCCATGACGGCCTATTATTCACTTCTTTGGGGAAATCCGCTTGACCCATGGCTCTTAAATTCCTTGCCAATGAGAACTTTCCCAAAAAGAGTGTGGAATATCTAAAGGAAAAAGGATTCGATGTCCTTTCCATTGGAATCGATAATCCAAGCATAAAAGACCACGAGGTGATGGATATCGCTATTGAGGAAAACAGAACCATCCTCACATTCGATAGCGATTATGGAAGCCTCATTTTCAAAGAGAATTGCCAACCACCAAAGAGGGTGATCTATCTACGGTTCAATGAGTTTTCTCCAATAGAACCCGGAAAATTCACTGAGGAATTAGTACGTGAAGAAAAAATTGAATTCGAACGAACGCTCACGGTATATGATTCAAATGGAATAAGGCAAAGGAAATATTAAAAACAATCGAGACACAAACATATAAGCCATAGCCGCACAAAGTCAAAATACGGCCGAGGCTCATATGCAGGACCTTTCCCCTATCATAGAACACCGAGTACATGCCATTCATCACTGAAGAGCCTGTCGGTCTTGTACGAAAACTTCGTCCTATAATTCCCCCCTTGTTCCGGTTATTCCATCCGGACTGCATATTAAGGAATTTCGCCTACGGTCGCTAACGTTCCTGGAAGCCGGACTTGCCCGGACAGGAAGGGTAAGTGCTACATGGCTGCTTCAGCTGCTGCCGGACCGGCTTCACCAGAAGCTGGTCGGGCAGCTAACAGGACGCTAATATCAGACCTTATCCACCACCACTTTGTAATTCGGGTCTTCCAGTACATTCACCTCGATGATCTTATCGGCATCCTTGAGCAGCTTTTGGCAGTCCGGGCTCAGGTGTCGCAAATGGACTTTCTTGCCGACCTTCAGGTACCGTTCCGTGATCTTGTTAAGGGCTTCGATCGCCGACATGTCAACCACCCGGCTTTCTTTGAAATCGATGATGATCTCTTCCGGGTCATTGAGCACATCGAACTTCTCATTGAAAACGGTGACCGAACCGAAGAACAACGGGCCGTAGATCTCATAATGTTTGATCCCCTCTTCATCAAAGGACTTTCTTGCCCGGATGCGTTTGGCATTGTCCCAGGCAAAGACCAGGGCAGCGATGATCACGCCGATGATGACCGCCAATGCCAGGTTATGGAGAAATACCGTTACAAGGGTGACAACGACCATCACGAACAGGTCCGAGGGGGGCATTTTGTTGAAGGTCTTCAAACTCGCCCATTCGAACGTTCCGATCGCTACCATGATCATCAACCCGGTTAGCGCGGCCATAGGCAATCGCTCGATCAGGCCGGCCCCGAACATCACGAATACCAATAAGGCCACGGAAGCAATGATCCCGGAAAGCCGTGCTCTTGCCCCATTGGAGATATTGATAAGGCTTTGCCCCAACATGGCACATCCTCCCATTCCAGAGAAAACCCCCGACAAGATGTTGGCAGCCCCTTGCGCTACCGCTTCCTTGCTCCCCCTGCCACGGGTCTCCGTGATCTCGTCGATGATGTTCAGCGTGAGCAAGCTCTCGATAAGTCCGACGCCTGCCATGATCGCAGCATAAGGGAAGATCAGGGTAAGGGTCTCCCAATTGACCGGCACACTGGGAATATGAAAGGGTGGAAAACCACCCTGGATCGAAGCGATATCCCCGACGGTCCTGGTATCGATCCCGAACCCGATAACGATGCCGAAAACAGCCAAAATGGCCATTAACGATGCCGGGACCGCTTTTGTCAGCTTGGGCAATCCCCAGATGATCAGCATGGTCAAAGCTACCAGGCCGAGCAGGGTGTAGAGGGGCGTGCCTGTCAGCCAATCGCCTGATGGGTCCTTGAATTGAGCGAGCTGCGACATGAAGATGATGATCGCCAGCCCGTTGACAAAGCCAAAGATCACAGGGTGGGGGACCAGCCGCATGAGCTTCCCTAATTTGAAGATCCCTGCTAAGATCTGGAGCATACCCGCCAATACGACCGTGGCGAACACATATTCAGGACCGTGGGAGATCGCCAGAGCAGCGATAACTACGGCAACAGCCCCCGTAGCGCCGGAGATCATTCCGGGGCGGCCTCCAAAGATCGAGGTGACCAGCCCCATGACGAACGCAGCATAAAGCCCTGTTAATGGGGACAAACCTGCTATCATGGCAAAAGCCACTGCCTCAGGAACAAGGGCTAAAGCCACTGTAAGGCCCGACAAGACTTCTGTTTTGTAATCTACTTTTTGTTGAAAGTCAAATAAGTTCAAATATTTTTTCATAGGTTCCCCGTTACAAATGGATGGTCATTTGTTCAAATGATCTTTTAAATAAAAATGAGGGTCACGTTCGTTATGAAACGAACAGAGGAGGGTTCAGGAGGGAGGGTTCAGGGTGGCGTGGTCACAGCAAGAAGAACAATTATTGGCTACCTTGATATTCTATTTTGAAAAATTTGAAGCTGCGAAAGTAGGAAAATACCGGGTAAGAAAAAAGACGAGGGGCGGGAAATGCCGTCAAGGGTGGCCCTTGATGGGAGCTAAATTTATGATCTGAAAGCAATTACGTTCTATGAAAGAATTGTTGAATTCCTGGAGAATTTCCATGGAACCGGTCTTGAACATCCTGGATACACCTATTGCAGGGGGAGATCGCAGAAGGATCCGCCAACATTGGATACAGCTTTTTCCGGCTCTTCTTTCGTTCTTTTTGCTGGTCTTCTCGTCCTGTTCCCCTGAAAAGGAGCGGATGGAAGTTACGGCAACGGCCTATAATTCCCACCCCTACCAAACCCGTCCGAATACGAGCGGGAACATTACGGCCTGGGGAGATACGCTTCGGGAAGGGATGCGATGCATTGCGGTCTCAAGGGACCTGATCGATTCCGGACTTACCCACGATACCCGGGTGTGGATCGAAGGGTTTGAAGGGTATTTCCTGGTCAAGGATAAAATGGCCCGTCGGTGGACCCGGAAGATCGACATTTATTTTGGGGAGGACATTGAGAAAGCTGAGGAGTGGGGGAAAAAGGAAGTGACCATCTCTTACCGGCCTCCGGCGGAATAGAAGGACCTGCCAGGTCGATCAGGAACGGGGCGTTGTGGCCTATCCTTTTCTTTTCATTGGACACGATGGTCTGGAGAGTAGTAGAGTTGTCCATGCAGGACTTTCCTGTCCGTTCGCCCGGGGATCGTTGGGAAACGGATCTGCTCAGGAGTTGGGATGATCTCTGGAAGCATGGTTTGGGATTTCCTCACATATGGGCATAAGAACCGGATGATCCTTTTACTTTTGTGGCAGCGGAGAAAGGGAGCATGAGGGTGCCTTTAAAAGCCTGAGAAGAGCTTGTCGATCGAACGCTCCTGTTCGCTGAAGGTCCCTTTGCTGGGACAAGCAGGATTTCCGTCCTGGAACACATCGATCCTCCCCTGATCACGCCAATGGGAAGGTGAAGTATGAATAGGAGCTCAAGGAATAAAAGGTCGATCCTGGTCCTTGCTTTTTTAATGATGCAGGGGCTTTGGGGCTACGCTCAGGACTACCAATGGTGGAACGAAAAACATGATTGGGACGGGGCTACCCCCTGGTTCGATTACATCATCACTTCTCCCGGATATATGGGGCCGAATGCTTTGCCGGTTCCTGCTATTAAAAATGGAACGATAGCACCCCATGCGGATCTCCAGTTCAGTTTGGAAACGCATAGGAGTAAGGGGGATAAAACAGAAAACCTACATACAGCACTTTACACCCCTTTGTTCACCAATAGAGTGGGCCTGAAGGTCGGGGTCGTGCCTGTAGAGCATTACAGGATGGACACCTTAACAAGGGATAGGAGAAGGGCCCGGAACGAGACAGGAGAAGGGTATGCAGGGGGGGACTTCTACATCGGTACACATATTCAGCTTATAGAGGATAAGGAAAAGCTTCCGGATGTAATGCTAACCCTTAACTTGAAAACAGCCTCCGGGACCAAATTATCGGGTGCCCGGTATACCGATGCTCCTGGTTATTTCTTCGATCTGTCGTTCGGGAAAAAGATCCCCTTGAACAGCCCGAAAGTGGATTTCATTCGACCCCATGCCATGTTCGGGATGTATGTGTGGCAACTTCACGGGCACGATCATTTTCAAAATGATGCGTTATTATATGGGGCCGGGTTCGACCTTGACCTTCAAAAAGTAGCGATCGTAAATTCTTGGGGAGGCTATTATGGCTATATAGGGAATGGGGACAGACCGATGGTCTACAGGTTAAAGGTCAAAAGCACCCTGGATAAGCTATTGAATTATGAATTGACCCTTCAGCAAGGGTTGCATGATTATCCTTATACTTCGGTCAGGTTATCCTGCAATGCCAACTTGACAAGGATCAAAAAGAATATGTTCCAAGGTGAAGATCTTGGAAATTAGGATCATCAAAAACTGTTATCCAGCTGGCGAGTTTAACCGAATGCTCCGAGGCAGATCGGTTACTGACATAGCAGTGGGGATTTGAGGTTGTATAAGGGTATAAGTTCCTTTTCAAAAAGGGGAGTACTTCCTTCTGGGAAAAAAGAGGCCCGTAATAATATGATCATTTCCTGTCCTGCTATTTGGCAGGGATAAGAATGGCCTGGAAGGAGCGATTTTTCAGGTATTATTTAACGAAGCGTTTGGTGACCGTTTTTTGGTGCGATCGGAAACGGATCAGATAAACCCCTTGTGGGATCGTTTCAGTATCTATAGTTTGCTCCTGCTCTCCGGGTTGCAGTTTTCCGGAATAGATCGGGCGTCCGCTTATGCTGAAGATATCTACTGAGACCGGGCCCCTTTGGACCGGGTCATCCAGGCGGATGTGCAAGTTGTTTGACACCGGGTTAGGAAAAAGGGAAATGCGCCATTTATCCATGTGGTGGATCGGCATGTGGGTTGTCTGCAGTTCTCTAGGCGTGGCTAACACGGTGAAATGTCCTTCTCCTCCCTTCTTCTTGAGTTTGCTGTTGGTGCAGTAGACACTGAGAGCGAAGGTCTTTTCCTCGAGCGAATCCACATGGTAGTTGGCGTCCAGTTGATAGGCATAGTTTTTCTGGTAGATCGTCCAGTGCACATTATACGTTACGGTGTCGATCGGGATCACTGTGTCGATCTGAAAACTGTCGATCGGCAAGCTGAAATCAAAATTGCAATTGCGAAGAGCAGAGGTGAAGACGGTATCTACTTCGATAGTATCTGCTGGTCGAGGGGAGTGTGTGTAGAGTGAGGCACTATCTGGTACGACAAACACTTCCCGGATCGAATCACCGGTGGCATCTTTCACATCAACTGCATGCGGTCCCATACAGAGACTATCGACAACAGCTCCGGTTTTCCCGCTATTATAGTTGTAGGTGAAGGGAGGGGTGCCTCCGTAGGTGGTTGCTTCAGCTCCTCCATCGCAGACAGAAGAATCCGATACCGCCTTGGGCAAAATGGAGACGGAAAATGAGGACAACTCTCCTGTTTTGGCGGAATCCACAATTAGTTCGTACATAATGTAGGCATCGCTGCTGTTTATCTCATAGAAATAGTCATACCTATTGGTATCAGGGAGGTTGCAGAGGGAGTTGGCTGAAGGAGTTGAATCTACGAGATTAAAGTTAGCAGATTTCAGATCATATTTGTATGGGCCGGTACCTCCTGTGGCAGAGATCGAAATGGAGGCATCACATGCCGAAGGGCCTGAGGTGAAACTGTAATCGAGTGTATCAACTTTCAGGCCCGGATTGTCACTTGAGGGGCCGAGAGGTAAAAAAACGTTCGATCTAACTCCATTTCCATCTATAGCACGTAGCAAGTAAATACCCTCGCACAGCCCTGAAATATCTTCGTTAACACTTATCCGATTGGTATTTCCGGTCATTGAGCTCGAGTAATACCACTTGAAAGAAACAGGTGACGCGGCATTGTGGGGCGTGGCGTTGATCTCGCCGTCACATTTGCCAGAAGAATTGTGGGTTACATCCAACTCTACCCAGAAGCTTTGGGCGGTAGAAACAAGGCTGAAAAATGAAAGAAAAAGGAAGAGTAAAGTTCTGATCATAGTGTTCCTGAGGTTGTTATTGTCTATGCGCCAATATATAGAAAAATAGGGCTTTATTTAAAAAGGGGGTTGCCCCCCCTCTGTCGGTCAGGGCGGAATAATGCTGTAAAGTCGCTTATGGCAGAAATTCCCGATTTTTCTAGTTCTAGAACATTTTTTTCTTATAACTTGTGGATAAAGCTTTTGCACCCTGCTAAAACAAACCTCCCGCTTCGTTTTAGTTCGCCTGGCATCCGGCCGCTAATGCTTTTTCGTTCCCATGCGCCCCCTCATCCTCTATACCGCCACCAGCCTCGACAGTTACATTGCTCGCCCTGACGGCGGTGTGGACTGGCTGCACGCTCCCGAATTCGAGTTGCCCGGAGAAGACTACGGGTACAACACTTTCTACGGGTCCGTCGGTACCACCCTGATGGGCCACAATACTTACAAGACGGTACAAGGCTTTGAGGGCCCTTTTCCTTATCCGGACAAGACGAACTATGTGTTCACCTGTTCCGAAGCCCCTCA
>CAZAYA010000135.1:0-6766 GCA_964489175.1 uncultured Flavobacteriales bacterium
CACCATGTTCGAAAAGGACGTGGATTACGTGACCATGGATGGTCAGGTGAAGATCGTGGACGAGCAGACCGGCCGTATTCTGGATGGGAGACGGTACTCCGATGGTTTGCACCAGGCCATCGAATCGAAAGAAAACGTCACCATCGAATCGGCCACGCAGACCTACGCTACCATCACCCTGCAGAATTATTTCCGGAAATACCACAAACTGGCTGGTATGACCGGTACAGCCGAAACGGAGGCGGGGGAATTCTGGGACATCTACGAACTGGATGTCGTCGTGATCCCCACCAATGTGCCCGTGATCCGGGAGGACAAGGAAGACTACGTCTACAAGACCCAGCGGGAAAAGTTCAACGCTGTGATCGAAGAAGTCTCCACTCTGCAGGAACAGGGCCGGCCGGTGTTGGTAGGGACCACTTCGGTAGAGGTCTCCGAATTGCTCAGCCGGATGCTGAACCAGCAGAAGATCACTCACAACGTTCTGAACGCCAAGCTTCATCAAAAAGAAGCCGATATTGTTGCAGAAGCTGGTGAAGCCGGAACAGTGACCATCGCCACCAACATGGCCGGACGGGGTACGGACATCAAACTCGGAGAAGGCGTCAAAGAAGCAGGTGGATTGGCTATTGTCGGGACCGAACGGCACGATGCCCGGCGGGTGGACCGGCAGTTGCGGGGGCGGGCCGGTCGTCAGGGCGACCCCGGTTCCTCTCAGTTCTTCGTTTCACTGGAGGATGACCTGATGCGGTTGTTCGGTTCGGACCGGATCGCTGGAATGATGGACCGCCTGGGTCTGAAAGAGGGAGAGGTGATACAGCACTCCATGATCACCAAATCCATCGAACGGGCCCAGAAAAAAGTAGAGGAGAACAACTTCGGCATCCGGAAAAAACTGCTGGAGTACGACGATGTGATGAACAGCCAGCGGGAGGTGATCTACACCAAACGTCACCACGCCCTTTTCGGGGAGCGGTTGAAACTGGACATCGCCAACATGTTCAACGACACCTGCTCCAATCTGGTGGAAGAATTCAGGGAATACAGGGATTTTGAAGGATTCCGCATGGAAGTCCTCAGGGTCCTGGCCACAGAACCACCTTTCGGAGAACAGGAGTTTCTGGACAAACCCACGGACGAACTGGCCGAGGAACTTTACCAAAAGGTCAAGAGCAGGTATGATGAGAAATGCCAGTCACTCGGGAAGCAAGCCCATCCCGTGATCGCGGATGTCTATCAGAATCAGGGGGATCAATACAAGAACATCGTCATCCCGATCACCGACGGTATCAAGAAGCTGGAAGTGGTGACCGATCTGGAAGAGGCCCACAAAAGTGAAGGAGAAACGCTTATTACGTCCATCGAACAGAGCGTGACCCTGGGCATCATCGATGAGCAATGGAAAGAACACCTCCGCGAGATGGATGACCTGCGGCAATCTGTTCAGAACGCAGTATACGAGCAGAAGGACCCGCTGCTGATCTACAAGTTCGAATCTTTTGAACTGTTCCAGCAAATGCTCACCCGTCTCGGGAAAGAGATCGTATCCTTTCTGATCCGGGCCAAATTACCGGTCTCCTCAGAAGCGATCGAAGAAGCCGAGATACCGGAGAATGAGCTGGCACAACTCGAGACCAGCCGTACCGATCAAAGCCTGATGGGCGGGGATCCGGCCCAGGAAGCTGCTCGTCAACAGTCTGGAGGACAAGAACCCAAGCGCGAACCCGTAACGGTTGAAAAGAAACCCGGCCGGAACGAACCATGCCCTTGCGGAAGTGGCAAGAAGTACAAACATTGCCATGGCAAGAGCCAATAAGAAATCACCTTTTCTTATAAAGCGCTAACAATTCCCGGGCCGCCTGAAAGGAACTCATCTCCCCTTCCATGACTTTTCGCTCGGTACCCGGAAGGCTGTCCCGAACTTTGGTATCCGAGAAAAGATCGTGCTTAAGCAGGTCTTCAATGGCCTGATGCATCCAGTAACGGGCCTGCTCCTTTCGATTGGCCAAAAAATAACCGTTCTCCTGCGTCGTCTGAACATATTCCAGCACTCTTCCCCAGACCGTATCGATCCCTTCCTCTTCAAGACCTGAACAAACCTCCACCTTGGGCATCCATTCAGAAGGAGCCGGCGGAAATAAATGAACCGCGTTCTGGTATTCTTTTTTCGCTGCAAGGGCCTCCTTCATATGTCCTCCATCGGCTTTGTTGATCGCGATCAGGTCGGCCATCTCCATGATGCCCCGTTTTATCCCTTGCAATTCATCCCCGGCCCCTGCCAGCATAAGAAGCAAAAAGAAATCGACCATGGAATGGACCGTGGTCTCGGACTGCCCCACCCCTACGGTCTCTATGAGTACATGATCGAAGCCGGCCGCTTCACAAAGGATGATCGCCTCCCGGGTTTTCCGCGCAACACCTCCCAGCGAACCGGTGGCCGGAGAAGGGCGAATGAAAGCCCCGGGGTCGTTCGACAACTTTTCCATTCGGGTCTTGTCCCCCAAAATGCTTCCCCCACTGGACTCACTGCTGGGATCGATGGCCAGAACGGCCACTTTCTTCTTCTGACCAGTGAGATAAGTACCCAAAGCTTCGATGAAAGTACTTTTCCCCACCCCGGGAACGCCGGTGACCCCTACACGAATAGAATCGCCAGCATGGGGGAGACAGCGTTCGACCAATTCCTGCCCCTTCTCAAAAGCTTCTTCTTTCTCAGATTCCACCAGGGTGATGGCCTGGCTCAGCATGGCCTTATCACCTTTTCTGATCCCTTCGTATGATTCTTCCACGGACCATTGCCCTGCCTTCCGCCGGCGAAGGCGGTCCACTGCGCGAGAGGCAGCTTCCTGGCGGCCAGGGTCGTCACTCTGAGGACGGTCGGAACTCATGAGGATAAAGATAGGGATGGAGGGGCAACATGAAAAATACCCCTGGCTCTACCGCCTCTTCAACCAATACAAAACAAAGGAAACAAGGATCACAAGGAGGGTGCCCGGGACCCAATAGCTGTCGGTCATAGCCCATGAAACCATGATAGCAGGAAGGAAAAAGATCGCAAGAAGGTGAAAGCCTCCCTGGTATTTTTTATCGTTCATGTATCCCGGTCTTGAAAATCGTGAACAGTATCCGGTGTGATGCAATGATCAAGAACGATGTCGTGGTCTCCCACATCCATGATCTTCTCCACCGGTTCGAAAAAAGAAACCCCGACTTTGAGCACCCGGTCCGGACAATGCTCCAGGAACTTATCATAGAATCCCGCTCCGTAGCCTACCCGATCGCCATTACGATCAAAAGTGAGCAGAGGCATCACCACCAGGTCGATCAGGTGGTCTTCCACATGATCGGCACTCACAGGCTCGGGGATATCGAGCTCATTGGGCGCCAATTCCGTATCATCCTTCAAAAGAAAACTTTGCATGCTGCCATCCTCCAGGTTGCTCTTGGACACCACGATGTTGATGTGCGGTTCGCTTTCCCGCAAATGGTCGATGATGTGCCAGGTGTTCACCTCATTGTTCTTCCCAATAGGGAGAAAGATATGCAGGTAGGAAACCTTATGCGGGAGGCCTTCCAGAAAAACAGCAAAATGCCGGGCGATCCGCTGGCTGAGCTGATCGACCGTTTCAGAAGAAAGTTCCTTTCGTTTCCGCCGATAGGTTCGTCGAAGAGATTCCTTATCCATGCGGGATCAAAGGCCGAATTGCGATAAGAAAGGCATCATGTTCTGGGCTTGCCCCTGGACTTCGCTTTCATTGACATCCTCCGCCTGTTTCATGGCCCGATTCATGGCCACCAGGATGGTGTCTTCCAATTCTTCTTTGTCCCCCTTTTGCAGCTCTTCACTGATCGAAAGGGATTTCAGCTCCCGGTTCCCCGAAACAGTGACCACTACGGCCCCGTCCCCGGCCTCTCCTTTCACGGTGATCGTTTCCAACTTCTGCTTGGTCTGGTCCATTTGCTGCTTCATTTCCTGCAGCTTTTCCATCATGTTGTTGTCCATAGGTGTATTGATCAAAAAAGTGAACAGTAAACAGTGAGCAGTAAGGAGGGGTTTATGATGTTCGGGTTCTTCAACTTCCCTTCACCGTTTACTCCTTACTGTTCACTCAG
Organism: uncultured Flavobacteriales bacterium; assembly: GCA_964489175.1. Classification (GTDB taxonomy): domain Bacteria; phylum Bacteroidota; class Bacteroidia; order Flavobacteriales_D; family CAYVSK01; genus CAZAYA01. The sequence continues at coordinate 4,114 of CAZAYA010000135.1, forward strand.
CTTAAATTTACAAAGTTATTCTTCACCCATCAATGCTTTTCTGGTGAGAACGATCACATGCAAATACACGCCGCCGGTTTCGATGCAGTAGCTCTGCTCAATGTTGAACAACCCTTCTTCCCGGTTGATCCGTTCGAAAAACTTTTTCTTCCATACCATCAGGACTGCCTTTCCTTGTGGTTTCAAAACATGATCGAGTTGACGGATAATAGCCCCGTACAAAGCCCCGAAATCGATGTACTGCGATGTTTTCAGCCCATATGGGGGATCGGTGACGACGGCATCAACCGAGGAGCTGGAAAACTCCTTCTCCAACCTCCGGGCATTGCGTACCTGCACCTGAACCCGTTCTTCAAGACCATATACCTCCAGGTTCCTTTTGGTGCCATTTACAGCCACAGGTGATCGATCCCCTCCCATAACTTTCAACTCTGGAAAAACGGAGGCGGCTTCCATCAGGATCGTCCCGGAACCACAAAAGGGATCGAGGAGTTGTTCACTTTTCTTCCCCTGCAGCCCCGCCAAATGCAACATGGCATAAGCGATCGTAGGTTTGAGCGTGACCCGGGGCAAGTAAGGCCTCTGGAACCGCTTGCCCAGGGACTTTCTGGTTCGCTGGATCGCCACATAGGCCCGGTCCCGGTAAATATCCACCCGGAGGTTGGTGGTGAAATGCTCCAGATCCACCTTCCGGCCGTATCGTTGCACCATCACTTCCCCGACCAGCTTTTCCACGTCCATAGAACCGAAGGAATGCGACCCTTTCCGCTTGCAGGAAACCCGGAAACTCCGGGTATGCTCCATCTCGGGGATCGCAAGCTCCTCCACTTCCTTTTGGATGGTGTTCAAAGGATCTTCTTCAGGGATCCGAAAGAGATGCAGAAGCTCTGAAATATGGTGAATGGTCCGCATTTTCCGGACCTCGGCCAACAGCTTATCGCCGGCTTTTTTTTCCAAAACCGGAGGGGTTACCTGGATCACGCCTTTGTACTCGAACGGTTCCGGTTCCGCTTCAGGAGGATCAGTAAAAAGGCCAGCCGTCTTTTCCCTGAATTCCGCCATGGTGATCGCTTCCAATCCCGGCGTGGTCGTCAGGAGGAAAGAAGGCGATGCAACTGGCCGGGCCATGTGGATCAAACCCCGACTTCTTCTTCCAGGGATACACGTTTGCGGGTCAGTTCCTCCCGAAGCTCCAGCGTTCGCCGCATACCATCGTATAACTTCCCGGCCTCATGAAAACTCAGGGTTTGTTGCCCATCCGAAAAAGCTTTTTCAGGCGTTTCATGCACCTCGAGTATCACTCCATCGGCCCCTGCCATTACACTGGCCAAAGCCATATCAGGAACGAAGCGACGCAGCCCGATACCATGAGAGGGATCGGCGATGACCGGCAGATGGGTCATTTCCTTGAGCATGGCCACAGCGTTCAGGTCAAGCGTATTCCGATAAGCCTTTTCATAGGTCCGGATGCCTCTCTCGCACAACAGAATCCGTTCATTCCCGTTGGAAAACACGTATTCTGCTGAATTGAGCAATTCATCGATGGTGCCTGAAACGCCGCGTTTCAACATCACTGGCTTGTCCACCCGCCCAAGGGCATCTAACAGATCGAAGTTCTGAGCATTCCGGGCTCCCACCTGGAAAATGTCGATGTGATCGATCATTTCCTCGATTTGGGATACCTGCATCACCTCGGTAATGATCTTGATCCCGGCTTCCCGGCATTTCTGATGAAAGACCTTCAACCCCTCGGTTCCCAACCCCCGAAAGGAATACGGAGAGCTTCGCGGCTTGAACACCCCACCCCGCATGATACGGACATCGTTCGCTTTCAAATGCTCTACGGTCTTTTCGATCTGTTCTTCTCCTTCAATGGAGCAGGGACCGGCCATGATGGCCAGGTCTCCCCGCCGGATCACCACATCATCCCCGAGGTCGATGGCCGTATCCTTTACTTTCCACTTGCGGGAGACCAACTTGTAGGTATCGGTTACCCGATGTACATCACGCACTCCTTCGAGGTTCCCGATCGCCCGGATATCGAACTCCTTTTCCCCCACACCCACGATATAATTATCGTACTGGGTAGAGACTTCCATGGTCTTGTGTCCCATGGCAGCGATCTGGTCCAGGATGCTTTGGCGCTGTTCCGGCGTGATGTCTTGAATGAGCTTAACGATCATGATGAACGGGTTGGATCTGTTCTACAAAATGGCGCACTTTTTCAGCGGTCGCCTCTTCCCCTTGCAATGCTTTGATGAAAGCGCTACCGATGATGGCGCCGTTGACATAGCCACAAGCTTTTTCAAAACTGCTTCGGTCGGAGATGCCGAAACCGATGAGTTTGGGATGACTTCCCCGGGAACGAAGCTGTTCGAAAAAGGCTTCATTTTCCTTTCCCATGCTCTTTTTCGAACCAGTGGTCGCTGCTACACCAACTACATAGAGGAACCCTCCACTGGCGGCTTCCAGTTGCCGGAACCGCTCTTCCGAGGTTTGAGGGGTTACCATGAAAATGGTGTGCAGCCCCACTTGTTCGAAGACCGGCCGGTACTCCCGCTCCCATTCTTCCAGAGGCAGGTCGGGCAAAATAACGCCGTCGATACCAGCCTCCCGGCAATCTTTAGCGAACTTCTTCGGTCCATATTGCATG
>CAZAYA010000136.1:0-3380 GCA_964489175.1 uncultured Flavobacteriales bacterium
TCAGGCTGAGGAATTCTTTTTCGAAATCCCGCACTTTTTCCACAGGCACGTCGATGAGAAGGCCTTTGGTGCCGCAGTAGATGATAGCGACCTGCTTTTCGACCGGCATCGGGTCGTTCTGTCCCTGCTTCAGGATCTCCACGTTCCGCTTTCCTTTGTCGAGTACGGCTTTGGTTGCCGCGTCAAGGTCGGAGCCGAATTTGGAGAAGGCTTCCAGTTCGCGGAACTGGGCCTGGTCGAGTTTCAGTGTACCGGCCACCTTCTTCATCGATTTGATCTGGGCGCTACCTCCTACACGAGAGACGGAGATCCCCACATTAATGGCAGGGCGTACCCCGGCATTGAAGAGGTCGGTCTCCAGGAAGATCTGGCCGTCCGTGATCGAGATCACGTTGGTGGGGATGTAAGCGGAAACGTCACCGGCCTGCGTTTCGATCAATGGCAGGGCGGTCAGTGACCCTCCTCCTTTGGCTTTGTCCTTGATGGATTCCGGCAGATCGTTCATTTGCTGGACCAGCTCGTCGGCATCGGTCAGTTTGGCAGCACGCTCCAACAGGCGGGAGTGCAAGTAGAAAACGTCCCCGGGGTAAGCTTCCCGTCCGGGAGGTCGGCGCAGCAGCAGGGATACTTCCCGATAGGCGACGGCCTGCTTGGAAAGGTCGTCGTGGACGACCAGGGCAGAGCGGCCCGTATCGCGGAAGAATTCGCCGATGGCGCTTCCGGTGAAGGGTGCGTAGAACTGCATTGGTGCCGGATCGGAGGCGTTGGCAGCGACGATCACGGTGTAATCGAGGGCGCCGTTCTCTTCGAGGGTTTTAGCCACGCCGGCTACCGTAGAAGCTTTTTGTCCGACGGCCACGTAGATGCAATAGACCGGCTCGCCAGCGTCGTAGAATTCCTTTTGGTTGATGATGGTATCGATAGCCACGGTGGTCTTCCCGGTTTGGCGGTCGCCGATGATCAGCTCCCGCTGTCCGCGGCCGATCGGTATCATGGAGTCGATCGGTTTGATGCCGGTTTGCAGCGGCTCTTCTACCGGTTGCCGGTAGATCACACCGGGAGCTTTCCGTTCGATGGGCATCTGGTAGGTTTCCCCTTCGATGGGGCCTTTCCCGTCGATGGGCTCGCCCAGGGTGTTGACGATCCTGCCGAGCAGGCCTTCGCCGACGTTGAGGGTGGCGATGTCGCCGGTTCGTTTGGCCGTATCCCCTTCTTTGATATTCTTGGAGGAGCCGAGAACCACGGCTCCGACGTTGTCTTCTTCCAGGTTCAGGGCAATGCCTTTGATCCCGTTATCGAATTCGATCAATTCTCCGGAACGCACACCTGAAAGCCCATACAAGCGGGCGATACCGTCACCTACTTGAAGGACGGTGCCAACTTCCTCCAGGGTTACTTCCGAACTGAACCCGGAGAGTTCTTCTTTCAGGATCTGGGAGACTTCTGCTGCTTTGACTTCGGCCATATGGCAATGGTTTTATAAGAGGCTTTGTATGTTCTTCAGGTAAATTGGGCCCGCAAACCGCGGAATTGTTTCAGAACGCTGCCGTCATATTGCTGGTCGCCGACCTTGAGGATGATCCCACCGATGATATCAGGATCCACTTTTTCGATCAGGTCGACTTCCTGTTCTTCTTCCTTGCGGACGGTCTCCAATACGAGTTGCCGCAATTCATTGGATAATTCGAAAGAAGAGGTGACCTCGGCGGTCAGGATGTTCTTCTTCACTTTGTACTGGTCGATGTAGGCCTTGGCAATGGAACGGAGGAAATTCTCCCGCCCTTTTCGGCAGATCATCTTCACCATGTCGATGGCTTCCGGGCCGACCTTTTCCGCCAGGATCTGTTCGAGCACGGAGATCTTCTTTTCCTTCCGTATTACAGGGCTTTTCAGCATGCTCCGAAGCTCTCGGTATTGCTCCACCAATTCGATGATGGTTCGCATATCCTTGGCCAGTCGATCGAGTTCATCCTCCGATCCCGCTTTGGTGATCAGGGACTTGGCATACCTATTTGCGACCTTGGTCTCTTTCATGCCATTAGTTCATTCGGGCGTCCTGGAGCAGGTTCTGAGCCAGTTCTTTTTGTTTCTCGTCTTCTGAGAGTTTCTCACGAACGATCTTCTCCGCGATGTTGATCGACAATTCGGCCACTTCTTTTTTCAACTCCTCTTTGGCACCCTTCTTCTCGTTCTCGATCGTGCTTTTGGCATTAGCGATCAATTGTTCCCCTTCCTGCCGGGCCTTTTCCTTGGCATCACTGATGATCTTGTCCCGGGTCTCGTTGGCTTCTTTGAGGACCTTATCGCGCTCTTCGCGGGCTTCCTTGAGGATCTCCTCGTTCTGCTGCTGCAGTTGTTGCATCTCCTCCCGCGCCTTTTCGGCCGATCTCAGGGCGTCTTCGATGTTCTCTTCCCGTTCTTTGATCGACTTCATGATCGGCTTCCAGGCGAACTTCGACAGGATGAAGAGCACGATCAGGAAGGCCAGGGTCGTCCAGAAGATGATTCCGATGCCGGGTGATAGCATGAGCTTGGTGTTTATTTAAAGAATGATCTGTTCCATCAAAGGTAGGGAAGAAAGCCCTGACCAACCGCCAGGGCGCTTCCCGTTCTTTTTCGTTGCTTGCTCAGGCCAATACCACGAGCAGGCAAACGATAACTCCGAAAAGAGCAACACCTTCGACGAGGGCGGCGGCAACGATCATGTTGGCGCGGATATCACCCGTTGATTCAGGCTGTCTTGCCATGGATTCAAGGGCGGATCCGCCGATCTTGCCGATCCCGACGCCTGCGCCGAGAGCAGCGATACCTGCACCGATACCGGCTCCCATGACGCCGATGTTACTCAAAAGGATCGTTAAAAGGTCGAACATAACTTGTCGATTTATAGATGAAACAAAGAATCCAACATTAATGATGTTCTTCTACCGCACCGCCGAAATAGATGGCGGTGAGGATCGTGAACACATAAGCCTGGATGAAAGCGATCAGCAGCTCCAGGAAGTTCATGAAGATCATGAACGCCAGGGAGCCGATGGAAACGCTATAACCCGTGGCTGCACTGTCCTGTCCGAAGAGCATGATAAGGCTCACGAAGGACAGGATAATGATATGGCCGGCCGTGATGTTCGCTGTGAGACGAACCATCAGGATGAACGGCTTGGAAAAGATCTGCAGGAACTCGATGGGTACCATGATCGGATACAGCCACCACGGGATGCCGGGAGGCGTGAAGATGTGGGCCCAGTAGTTCTTGTTCCCGCTAAGGTTCGTAACAATGAAGACCAGTCCCGCAAGCACCATGATCACCCCAATGCTTCCGGTAACGTTCAGCCCCCCGAGGAATGGGATCAGCCCGAGCAAGTTGCCGATCCAGATGA
>CAZAYA010000136.1:3390-6747 GCA_964489175.1 uncultured Flavobacteriales bacterium
CAGCAGGAAAGGCATGAACCGGTGGTACTTGTCACCGATATTGGGGCGGGCGATGTCGTCGCGTACAAAGAGGATGAGGGGTTCCATGAAGGACTGCAGTCCTTTGGGAGCATTTTTCGGTCTTTTCTTGTAGCCTTTGGCCACGTTCAGGAAAATAAGCAGCATGATCGCACAACCGAGGAAGAGGCCGGCCACGTTCTTGGTAATGGAGAGGTCGTAGATCGTCGTACCGCTCTTGGTGGCCACATTCCCTTCTTTGTTGATGTGGTATTCCAACCCCGTTTTCTCGCTGGTGTATGAACTGTGACCATGATGGAACTTGGAAGAAGAGAAGATGTCCAGCCCTTTATCGGAGTAGATGATGACCGGCAGGGGGAGGGAAATGTGAGTGGGATGTTCGGAGTCGCCGTCGAGGGTCAGGAAGTGGATGCCGTAAGAATCCGTAACGTGCCCCATGATGGTCTCTCCGGCATTGAATCCTTCTTCATGCGTTTTCTCTTCCGAGGCGAGGGCCGGACCAGCGAAAAAAAAGCTGGTCAACAGGATCATGATGAAACGCAACCGGAAGTTAGTCAGGAACTTGTGCATCGCTTGTGTTCGTGGGGTCTTGGATCGCCGGCAAAAGTAAGAAACTTTGCATTCTCCCCCAACCCTTGGTCAGTTGTTTTTCGGCCTATTCCCGGAAACAGAGGAGAGGGTTGCTTCTTCAGGGGCGTATTGCAGTCCGTGGAGCAAATTGACCGTGGCGGCAAGGAGCAAGAGCGCCCCCAATTGATGCAGCACGCCCAGGGTTAATGGCACAGCCTGGGTCAGGGTGAGCACGCCCAGTATGAACTGGACCACCACCATGACCAGTATCCAGTTCAGTGCCCGGCGTTGGAAGGAAGTGATCCGGATCCTCACAGAACCCCAGATGATCCAACCGACGAGCAGTACGATGAGGTAGGCGAGGATGCGATGCACGAACTGGATCCCTGCCTTGCCTTCCACGAAATTCAGCCACAGCGGCTCCAGCGAAAAGACCGCTTCAGGTACCCAGGCGCTGCCCATCTTCGGGAAGGTATTGAAGATGAAACCCGCATTGGTGCCAGCCACGAAAGCGCCCCAGGCCACCTGGACGAGTACCAGCGCTACCAACCATCGGGCCTGACGTAATAAGGGGCGTTGCGCATTCCCCGGCCCGGTCTTCTCGCCACGGATCAGGTCAAGGGCCGTCCACAATACATAAGCGAACAAGGAGAAAGCAGCTACCAGATGGATCGCCAGGCGGTAATGGCTCACGTCCGGGCGGTCCTTCAGTCCGCTCAACACCATGAACCAGCCGATCCCTCCGACAAGAGCACCCCCCAACAAAATGAGCAGGGTCTTTTTCATGAGCTCGCCCCGTAGGCGCCCTTGTTTCCAGAAGATGGCGAAGGGAATGATAAAGACCAGTCCCATCATTCGTCCCCACATGCGGTGCAGGTATTCCCAGAAAAAAATGGATTTGAATCCTTCCAGGGACATGTCGGTGTTCACTTGCTGGTATTCCGGGAACTGCTTGTACCTGTTGAAGGTCTCCTGCCATTCCTGTTCCGTGGTCGGTGGAATGCTGCCCATGATCGGGGCCCAGTCCACCATCGATAACCCCGAGTGTGTCAGCCGCGTGATCCCACCGATCATCACCATGGCCGCGATCAGCACGCAACCGGTAAGCAACCAGATGATAACGGGACGGTTAGAGGTTTCAGAGGAGGGGGGCATGGGGGTAAAGGTAGGAGTCAGAAGCCAAAGGGAGGACCCCTTTTGGCTTCCGGCATTTACTGCTTGGCCAGGCCCTCTCTTAAAGTTCGAACTTGATCCCCTGCGCCAGCGGCACCTCTCGCGAATAATTGATCGTATTGGTCTGGCGTCGCATGTAGACTTTCCAGGCATCGGAGCCGGATTCCCGGCCACCACCGGTGGCTTTCTCGCCGCCGAAAGCTCCGCCGATCTCGGCCCCGCTGGTGCCAATGTTGACGTTGGCGATGCCACAGTCGGATCCTTCGTGGGACAGGAATTGCTCGGACTCGCGCAGATCAGTGGTCATGATGGCGGAGGAAAGGCCTTGGATCACGCCGTTCTGCATGGCGATGGCCTCGTCCAGCTCCTTGTATTTCATAATGTAAAGGATGGGAGCGAAAGTTTCCTCCTGGACGATGTCCATGTCATTGGTCACCTCGGCGATCACCGGGCGAACATAGCAACCGGTCTCGTAACCTTCTCCTGTCAGTACACCACTTTCGTTGAGAACTGTTCCGCCCTGAGCTTCGATCTGCTGGAGGGCGTTCTGGTATTTCTCCACTGCATCGGTGTCGATGAGGGGACCAACGTGGTTGTTCTCATCCAGGGGGTTCCCGATCCTGAGTTGCTGGTAAGCCCCGATCAGTTTTTGCTTGACCTCTTCGTAGATGTTCTCGTGGACGATAAGGCGGCGGGTGGATGTGCATCGCTGTCCGGCCGTACCTACCGCACCAAAGATGGCACCGATGAGCGTGGATTCAAGGTCTGCCTTGTCTGAGATGATGATGGCATTGTTCCCTCCCAATTCGAGCAAACTCTTGCCAAGGCGTTTTGCCACCGCTTCTCCTACTTTACGGCCCATACCGATGGAACCAGTGGCGGATACGAGGGGCAACCTTTCATCGTTGGCGATGAACTCGCCTACATCGCGGCCGCCGACCACAAGGTTGGAAACTCCTTCGGGTACACCGTTCTTTTCAAAAATGTCCGCAGCCAGTTTCTGGCAGGCCAGGGCAGTGATGGGGGTCTTCTCGGATGGTTTCCATAGGGCAACATCACCACACACCCAGGCGAGCATGGTGTTCCAGGACCATACGGCCACCGGGAAGTTGAAGGCAGTGATCAGGCCGACAGGGCCAAGGGGGTGGTATTGCTCGTAAAGCCGGTGGTTCGGCCGCTCCGAATGCATGGTGAAACCATAGAGCTGGTAGGATTGGCCGAGGGCGAAGTCGCTGATGTCGATCATTTCCTGGACTTCCCCCTTGCCTTCCTGAAGGGATTTGCCCATTTCATAGGAAACGAGCATGCCCAGCTCTTCTTTGTATTCCCGCAGGGCTACGCCGAGTTGACGTATTACCTCTCCCCGTTCTGGAGCTGGCCATTTCCGCCACTTTTTAAAAGCCTCCTGAGCTGTGGCCACTACCTGGTCGTAATCCTCGCGGGAAGCTGCTTGGATGGTTCCGATCTCTGCCCCATCGACGGGAGAATAGGAAGTGATGGCTTCTCCATTGGCTTTCAAATAGTTCTTGCCGGTGGACACGCCGCTGTCCATATCAGTTACACCAAGCTTTTCCAAGGCTTTTTGGATCTCGGGGG
>CAZAYA010000137.1:0-6689 GCA_964489175.1 uncultured Flavobacteriales bacterium
CTTTTGATAATGGCCGGCATGGGGTGGAGACCCGGGAAGAAACCTGGGAGGCCGGGGTCGTGATCGGTGCTTTCGGGAAACAGTCCGTGCTTGATAAAAAGGAGGGGAATTCCCGCAGTAGAACAGGAAAGAATTACATCGGGGTGAAATATCATGTACAGGCCGATCTCCCGCCGGACCGGATCGACCTTCATGTTTTCCGGAACGGGTATTGTGGAATGTCCAGGGTGGAAGAGGATCGCTATTGCCTGTGCTACATGGCCGATGCTGTTGAGTTGCGAAAAGCAGGGAATACGATCGAAAAGCTGGAAGAAAAGGTCCTGTTCAGGAATCCAAGACTCAGGGAAAATTTTTCCAAAGCATCATTTCTTTTTGATCGGCCTGAGGTGATATCAGGCATATCGTTGGCTCGTAAGCCGCTTGTGGCAGACCATGTGTTAAGAGCGGGGGATGCTGCTGGTATGATCGCTCCCCTATGCGGGAACGGTATGAGTATAGCGCTCCGGGCTTCGTTCCTGATGGTACCGGGAGTGGATGCTTTTCTCAAAGGAACATGTTCCCGGGAAGCGATGGAAAAGAATTACCGGAAGGCCTGGAACCGGGGTTTTTCGGTAAGGATGAAGGCCGGAGAGGTCTTCCAGGGAATGTTCTTCAATGAGAGGCTGATCGATGGTGTATTGAAGGGGGTTCGCCCTTTTCCATACTTGTTGAAAGGGTTGATCCGGCTAACACACGGCCGGGGGAAGGGGATTACTTGATGTCGGGGGCCGGTGCCCGCATGTATTCCTTCTTGGGGGGCTTGATGTGATGGATGAAAAGCACGGTGACCAGCTCATTCTCAACGGTTACTTTTGTTTTGGACATGCCGTTCTGGATCTCCATCGGAACATCTTCGTGTTTGAAGTTCTTGTTGAGCTTTTCATAGGTACTGTCCCGGAACATGCGGTGGATCTCGGTCACCTTGTTATCTTCCACAAGAACTTTCCCATAGAAACATTCTGCTACACGTCCCTGCCGGAAAACGATCACGATCTTATCATGCTCACCATCCTCAACGTGACGGGCACCCCGTTTTTCGAATAATGATGCGTATTTCTGGTAGCAGTTCTTTTGGGTCTCATCTTTTGGATCCCCGTTCTTTTCATCCTGTCCGTTGCCTGGTGATAAGGCGCTGAAAAACAATGAAAAAGTCAAAAAGAGTCGTAATGCATTTTTCATAGGGCGCAAGGATTAACGCGGCATGAATGCCAATAAAGGTAATGATCCTGATGAAACAGGGAATGAGACCGCGGATCCCATCTTTTTTTAATTTTGGGACAAACCGCGATCCATGAGCGAAAGAACTGTTGAAGACACTTTTTTGGAGGCCCGAAAAGTCCTCGATAAATTCACAGGGGATGATGCTAATTATAGAGCTATCGAACATGCAGGAGATGCATTGGTCGAGTGTTTTCGCAATGGGAACAAGGCTTTTTCCTGTGGGAACGGGGGTTCGATGTGCGATGCTATGCATTTTGCGGAAGAGATGACGGGTAGATTTCGGGAAGAGCGGCGGCCGTTCCCTGTGGTGGCTATTTCGGATCCGGCCCATATTACCTGTACTTCCAATGATTATGGGTTCGAGCAGATCTTTTCCCGCTATGTGGAGGCTTTTGGCCGGAAAGGGGATATCCTCTTCGCGATCAGTACGAGCGGGAATTCCCGTAACGTGTTGAATGCGGTGAACACGGCCAAGAAGAAAGGGATGATGGTGATCGGTCTGACGGGCAAGAATGGAGGAGAACTTTCCCATTTCGCCGACCGGGAGGTCCGGGCACCCTATTCCGATCATTCGGACCGTGCCCAGGAGATCCATATCAAGGTGATCCACGCCCTGGTCCATTATGTGGAACGGAACATCGATAAGGTAGACTGAGGATGCTCGTCAAGACCTACGGAAGTGCTGTATATGGTGTGGAGGCGATCCCTATCACGGTCGAGGTGAACGTGGACAAAGGGGTCAATTTCTTCCTGGTGGGCCTTCCCGATAATGCGGTCAAGGAAAGCCAGCAACGTATCGAGTCAGCTCTTCGGGCCAACGGGTACAAGATACCGGGCCGGAAGATCGTGATCAATATGGCCCCGGCCGATATCAAGAAAGAAGGGTCTTCTTACGACCTGACCCTTGCCACAGGGATCCTGGCTGCATCCGGACAGATCGGGGATGAAACGGTATCCGATTATATTATCATGGGGGAACTGGCCCTGGATGGTGCTGTCCGTCCGATCAGAGGGGCACTTCCCATAGCGATCAAGGCCCGTGAAATGGGCTTCAGGGGGTTTCTCCTTCCCCGGGAGAATGCCAGAGAGGCGGCTATTGTCGAAGATCTGGACATCTATGGTGTGGAGAACATTGGAGAGGTGATCCGTTTCTTCAACGGAGAGGAACAGCTTACACCGTCCACAGCTGACACCCGCCAGGAATTCCAGGAAAACATGGAGGCTGCTGGTCCCGACCTGGCGGATGTAAAGGGGCAGGAGAACGTGAAACGCGCTTTGGAGATCGCAGCGGCAGGGGGGCATAACATCTTGCTGATCGGTCCCCCGGGTGTGGGCAAGACCATGCTCGCCAAACGTCTTCCTACCATCCTTCCTCCCCTTACCATGGAAGAGGCCCTTGAAACGACCAAGATCCACTCGGTCGCCGGTATGCTGGACGAAGAGGCATCCCTGATGGCGCAACGACCTTTTCGCTCTCCGCATCATACGATCAGTGATGTGGCCCTGGTAGGTGGAGGCAGTAACCCCATGCCGGGAGAAATATCGCTGGCCCACAACGGGATCCTCTTCCTGGATGAATTGCCCGAGTTCAAGCGGACTGTGCTGGAGGTATTGCGGCAACCCCTCGAGGACCGGATCGTTACGATCTCCCGGGCTGCGGTAACCGTCGATTATCCGGCCAGTTTCATGTTGGTGGCTTCCATGAATCCTTCTCCGGGAGGAGATTTCTATGACCCGAGCGATGAGAATGCCGACCCGGAATGGAAGGTACGCCGTTACCTGAACAAGGTCTCAGGGCCTTTGATGGACCGCATCGACCTTCATGTGGAGGTCACCCCCGTTCCCTTCGACCAGCTTTCCGACAAGCGGGTGGGAGAAGGTAGTGCTGCTGTACGGGATCGTGTGATGGCCGCTCGTGCCATCCAGACCCACCGTTATCGTGAACATGCTGGAATCCATTCCAACACCCGGATCACCCCCAAATTGCAAAAGGAACATTGTCAGTTGGATGATGCCGGAGAAAAGGTGTTGAAGCAAGCTATGGAAAAGCTTGGCCTGTCCGCCAGAGCCTATGCCCGGGTACTCAAGGTGGCCCGAACTGTGGCCGATCTGGAGGGTTCCGCTGCGATCGGTTCTTCCCATGTGGCCGAAGCCATTCAGTACCGGGTGTTGGACCGGGAAGGCTGGCTGGCTGTTTGAATGCTTAGAGTTTGAAGGTCCTTGCAAGGCCCAGGCTGAGAAAAGGCACATGGGCATATTGCTGATAAGTGTTCTCGACCTCTTTTTCCACCAGGGTCGATATTTCCTCCACATCCACCGGTGTTACCGAAAGCTCGCTTCGGGAAGCGATGTTGAAGGAGATCCCTGCCCCGCAGCGTATCTCCCACCGTTCATCCCGCAACGGGATACGGTATTCGTACCACAGTCCTGTTTGGTATAAGACAGTTTGGAGGCTGATCTCGGGCTGGATGGTGATGGTCTGCCCGAAGGCCTGTGCTGTTTCCGGAACGGAAACGCCCCAGTTATCTTCCAGCGCCCCGACGGGTACCTGACCTTCCCGGAATCCGACCCATTGCCCGTGAAGGCCTATGATATGCTTTTGAATACGGTAAGAACCTCCGATCTGGAGTACGGTTGCTTTTTGAGCACTTTTCTTCAGGACCGGGGTGAGCCCCGGGTCCATCCCATAGGTTTCCATGAGGGTAAGAACAGGAGTGTCATAAGGAGGGGCCAGGACCCCACCGCGAAAGGATACGCCAATGCCTTTGGCAAAAGTGTATTCCAGGGATCCCGAATGATCGAGGGGGAACCTTGTGCCCAGGCCAACAGAGACTTGTTGCCCCAGGGTGTTCGTTGCGAAGAACAGGAACACCCCCAGGAAACAAGGAGTGAGCAAGCCTTTCCTCCCGGAAGTCATCACAGGATGAAAGTACGGTCTTTTCATCCACCGGTCAAGCGATCTTGCTCTTTAGCAGCAGATCACCTCCTTCACCTGGAAGGGAATGAAATCGTGCTCGCCAGTGTGACTGGGTTGCCCCAGGCTGGCCTCTACCTTGAGCCGGAGCGGAGCATTGAACTGGAAGGTATTTCCAGCATCTTTCAGCAGGGTTTTTCCTTTTTGCTGTTCGATACGATCGAGCAGGGAGCGGTGGGATTCCGGAGAAAAATCCAGGGAAACGGACCATTCCTGGCCGTTGATCGCTTCACGCGAGATCGCTGTGAAATGGTCGTCGTCAGAACGGTAGATCTCTCTGATACGGATGTCCTGCAGGTCGAAGAGGAATTCCGGATCGATGTTCAATTCATGGCCGAGGTACAGGCCGAGATCGGGGACAGGGTCATCGTTCTTGTTCTTCATGATGGAATGGATCTTGGGAGAGGTGAGCGCTTTTGTCGGAGGAAGTTTCCGTGAACCTCAGGAACAAGGTCATGCCCACCACAACGGTCCCTGAAGTGGAAAGCAGGAACCAGTATTGTTCCACGGGAATGGAGATCTCGATCAGCAGGTAAATGGAAGTGAGGCCGAGTAGGTTCAGGTAAGTGATGATCATCGAAGTCGTGATCTTTTTGCCGCCGTTCTTCATTTTTGGGAATGATCCTTTGAATGTTGATTCCACGACGAATGTAGCGTCTCTTTCTTCAGCTTGAGGAAGTTGTGTGTTAAAAGATCCCTATATGAACATTAAGGAATGGTGAATACGATGAGGTGGGTCATTGGGAGAGATGATCAGCAAAGCTTTTTTGCTGAAAACCATTTACCTACCCTTGCCATGGAGATCTAGGATCCGTGGATACCTTGGGCGGTATTGAGAAGGACGTTATTCCCTAAGGAGCAGCACCAGAAGGTGGTCAATTCTTGAGCTCGCCGCCTCCGAAGATGCAGACCCCGCGGAGGGTGAGGGAGGTATTTTCGCTGGAAGTAGCCGGCAGGTCCCTTCTTTTGTCCGAGAATCCGCCCATGATAGAAGTGACCTCGATCCTTACATCCCAGTCCTCAGGTATTTTCAGGGTACTCCCGCCGAAGATGGCCGTTAATTCCAGGGTATGATGACCCGGGGCCAGTTTGGCTTTGCGCAGGTCGAGTTCCGATCCCCCGAAGATATTCGTGATGGTCCCGCCCTGGAAATTGTTGGAAGAGATGATACGCTCACCACCCCCGAAGATGGCTACTTCTTCAAGGGTGTCGGGACTGGCCGGTTCGCTGTTTTGAAGGGGTGGTGTGGAGCAACGTTTTTTTCGCCTTATCAGAAGGGAAAAGCCGATGATGATCAGGACCGCCGGCCAGATGAGGTGGGACAACTCGATGGAGAGGTCCAGCACATCCGGCAGCCAGAAGATCCCCCCGATCAGCAGCAGGATGAACCCGGTGGTCCGGCTGTCCCGGTTGAACAGGAACAACAGGCCCAGGACCAGCAGGATCATCTCCCAGGTGAACAGGTGCTCTTCCAGTTCCAACGGCACCAGTCCCAGCTCCCTCGCTCCAAAGGCCGATCCCAGCAGGATCAGGAAGATTCCGAATACGGAACGGTGGTCCTTGGATCGGGAGGGGTGGGGCATGGTTGGCTGAGTTTAGATGTGGATGACCTCGTCGTAAGCATCCGCGGCCGCTTCCATGACCGCTTCGCTGAGGGTCGGGTGCGGGTGGATGGACTTGATGATCTCGTGGCCGGTGGTTTCCAGCTTCCGGGCTGCCACCACTTCGGCGATCAGCTCGGTCACGTTCGCGCCGATCAGGTGGGCACCCAGCCATTCACCGTATTTGGCGTCGAAGATGACTTTCACGAAACCGTCCTTGTGCCCGGCTGCACTGGCCTTTCCGGAAGCCGAGAAGGGGAACTTCCCGATCTTCACTTCATAACCTTCTTCCTTGGCCTGCTTTTCCGTGTAACCCACGGAAGCGACTTCAGGGAAAGTATAGGTACAGGAAGGATTGTTGTTGTAGTCGATCGCCTCCGGTTTCAGTCCGGCGATGTTCTCCACGCAGTTGATCCCTTCGTGGGAGGCGAGGTGGGCCAGGGCCGGTCCGGGAATGACGTCTCCGAAAGCGTAATAGCCCGGCACGTTGGTCTCGTATTTCTTGTTCACGGGGATCCGGCCTTTGTCGGTGGCAATGCCGACGTCCTCCAGTCCGATGTTCTCGATGTTGGCATCCACCCCTACGGCGGAGAGCACCACGTCGCAGTCTATCGTTTCCTCCCCTTTCTTGGTCTTCACTTTCACTTTGCAGCCTTTGCCTTTGGTGTCGACCGATTCGACGGAAGCATTCGTCATGATCTTGATCCCCTGCTTCTTGAACGAGCGTTCGAGTTGCTTGGAAACTTCTTCATCTTCTACCGGCAGGAGGTGGGGCATGTATTCCACCATCGTTACCTCGGTACCGATCGCATTGTAGAAATAGCCGAACTCGGAGCCGATGGCGCCGACACCGA
>CAZAYA010000138.1:0-1126 GCA_964489175.1 uncultured Flavobacteriales bacterium
GGATCCTCTTTCCCCATCAATTTATTGATCTGGATCCGAAGTCTTTTCACCAAAGTTTTCTGTTGTAATACACGGGAACTGTCCGCTTCCATATCGAGCTTGGCTTGTCCGAGGTCCAGTTGGGAGCCACTGCCTATTTCGAGGCGCTTTTGTTCAAGTTCATACCGGGAAAGGCTTATCTCAAGGGAACTCCGGTACTGTTCCAGCCTTTTTTGTTCCTGCAGGAGTTGGAAGTAGACCGTTGCCAGGTCGGCTACCGTTTGCTCCACATAATACCGGGTATTGGCTTCTCCGAGTTCGACCAGCTTCTCCAGTTTATTTTTCCTCGCGAACATCCGGAAGCCATCGAAAATGGTCCAATTCACGATCAGGCCCCCGCCCTGAGAGGTGTTCTGCGCATTGTCCGCTTCCTGAATGTCATTGTTATAAAAAGCCTGGGTAGAGGTCATCCAGGAAGAGGAAGCATTCCCTTCTATACCCACGGAAGGCAATTGACCAGCATTGCCAGGCGTATTATTGTTCTCGGCCATTTGTTGATCGATCTTGGCGATACGGATCTGGTAATTGGACGCCAGCGCTTCACGGATCACTTCCTCAAGGCTCATTGATTGCCCGTGAGCCACAGTCCCCATACAGAGAAGTACCAGGATCGTTATGGGAAACTCAGCTTTCCTCCACATAGCGTTGACGGGTTCGGCTTGTGATCATGGTATAAAGCACGGGTATGACATAGAGGGTAACGATCAGGGAAAAGGCGAGTCCTCCAATAATAGCTACTCCCATAGGGATCCGGCTGGTCGAACCACCTCCAAGGGCCAAAGCGATAGGAAGGGCTCCGAGGATGGTGGCCATATTGGTCATGAGAATGGGGCGGAATCTTCGGGCAGCCGCTTCGTTGGCTGCTTCTTTGATGTTGAGCCCCCGTTCCCGCTGTTGATTGGCGAATTCAACGATCAAGATCCCGTTCTTGGTGACGATCCCGATAAGCACGATCATACCGATCTGGCTAAAGATGTTCAGGGTATGGCCCAAACCCCAAAGAGCGAGGAGTGCTCCGGCAAGGGCAAGCGGAACCGTGAGCATGATGGTCAGAGGATCGCGGAAACTTTCGAATTGTCCGGACAGG
>CAZAYA010000138.1:1136-6684 GCA_964489175.1 uncultured Flavobacteriales bacterium
AGACCAGGGCCAGAAAGAAAGCGAACAAAAGGCTGTTCGAACTTTCGTTGAATTCCTTGGAAGGTCCGGCAAGGTCCGTAGAAAAGGACTCATCAAGCACCTCATCAGCAATGCTTCCCATAGCAGTGATCCCTTCTCCGATCGTTCTTCCTTCGGCAGGGTTGGCTGAAATGGTCGCTGATACATACCGGTTGTGTCGGTAGAGTTCAGGAGGGTTGCTCTGGGGGTCGGTATGGACCAGATTATCCAGTCTTATCAGGTTTCCGTTATCCGCCCTTACCAGGAGTGAAGAAAGGTCACCGGGTTCGTCGCGGCTGGTGCGTTGAGCTTCTCCGATCACATAATACTGCTTCCCCTCTTTTATGAAATAGCCCATTCGTTGCCCGCTGAGGTAGAGTTGGAGGGTTTGGGCAATATCCCGTACAGCAACCCCCATTTTTTTGGCTTTGTCCCGGTCGATGCGAACGGCGAGTTCCGGTTTGGTGAATTTGAGGTTCTTGTTCACCACCTGAAAGGCTTCATGTTCCTGGGCCTTTTTCATGAATTCCGGAAGCACGGACTTGAGTTGTTCAAGGGTGGGGGCCTGGATGACGAATTGAACGGGCAAACCTCCCAGGCCGCTGTTACCGGCTTCAATGGTCTGTTCCTGGGTTACATAGGTCCGTGCGAAGTTCATTTTGGCCACTTTCTTACCCAATTCTTCTGCAAGCTGCATCTGGCTCTTTTTGCGTTCACTCGGTGGCACAAGTGTGATCCTGACAAACCCGGAGTTGATCGAAACGCTTGAGCCGAAGCCGGGAGAAGTTACGGCCAGGAGCGATTCTTTTTCCCTGAGCGTATCGGTCAAAGCGATCAGTTCTTCCATGTACTTGTCCATCAACTCAAAGGAGACCCCTTCAGGGGCTGTTGCGAAGATCCGCAGCCGGCTTTTGTCTTCGAGGGGGGCGAGTTCAGAGGATAGTCTGCTTCCGATGCCGAAGATGGACCCAATGGCAAGGAGCATGATCACAAGAGCGACCGGTTTGCGATCGAGGAACAACCGCAGGGATTGGCTATATCCCTTTGTAAGCTTTTGAAGTCCTCTTTCGATCTTTTTTGAAACAGAAGAACGGAAAGGCTCCTTTTTAAGGATGCGGGAGCTCATCATGGGCGTGATCGTGAGAGATACGAACGAGGAAATGACCACTGCTCCTGCTACCACGACCCCGAATTCTCTGAACAAATGCCCCGTGATCCCTTCCATGAAAATGATCGGGAGGAAGACACATACCAGGGTGATGGTGGTGGAGATCACGGCGAAGAAGACCTCCCGGGACCCTTTGAAGGCTGCCTGAACCCGGTCTTCTCCTTTTTCTATGCGGGAATAGATGTTCTCCATCACCACGATGGCATCATCCACGACCAATCCTGTGGCCAGGACGATGGCGAGAAGGGTGAGCAGATTGATCGAGAAGCCGGCCGCATACATCACGAAGAAGCTTCCGATAAGGGATATCGGGATGACCACCACGGGGATCATGGTCGTTCGCCAGTTCCGGAGGAAGAAATAAATGACCAGCACCACCAATCCGAAGGCGATCAGGACGGTCCTTTCCACTTCGGTAACGGCTTTTCGGATGGTCTGGGTCTTGTCGAGGGCGACCCCAAGCTCAAGGTCGGCCGGGAGGTCTTGCTTGATCTTTTCAAGGCGTTCGTAGATCTTGTCCACGATCGCGATGTAATTCGCTCCTGGCTGAGGCTGGATCGCAACACCGATCATAGGTACGCCTCCATCTCCTCTCAAAAGGGTTCGCTGATTGAGGGGGGCCAGCCTGGCTTCTCCTACGTCTTCCAACCGGATCAGGGTATTTTCCCGTTCCTGAACGATCATGTTATTGAAGTCCTCCTCCGTTTTCAGGCGGCCGAATGTTCGCACCGTGAGGTCGGACCGGTAGCCTTCGACATCTCCCGAGGGGAGTTCCACATTCTGGGCCTGGAGGGCTTCCTTCACGTCCATCGGGGTCAGGTCGTAACCGGCCAGTCGGTCGGGGTCAAGGGTGAGCCGCATGGAATACATTTTTTCTCCCCACAAATAGATCCTGCTCACCCCCTCGATGGTCTGCAACCGTTCCTCGAAGGTTCGGATGCCGATATCGGTCAGTTCCAGCAGGTCCCTTTCATCACTTTTGACGGTGATGGCCAGGATGGTCTCCGCATCCGCATCCGCTTTCTGAACGATGGGCGGGTCGGCATCGGGAGGAAGATTCCCTACGGCACGGGACACCTTGTCGCGTACATCGTTCACCGCTGCGTTCATATCCATCCCCAGGGAGAATTCCACCCGGATGGAGCTTCTCCCATCACTGCTTATGGAACTCATGGTCTCGATCCCGGCGACCGAATTGATGGATTCCTCCAGCGGCTCGGTCACCTGAGACTCCATGATATCCGCACTGGCTCCCGTATAGTTGGTCTCTACCGTTACCACAGGAGGGTCGACGGAAGGGTATTCCCGAACGCCCAGGTAGTAATAACCGATGCCCCCGAAAAGCATGATAACGATGCCGAAAACCGTGGCCAGCACCGGGCGCTGTATGCTCAAAGAGGCAAGGTTCATTGAACGCTCACCTTTTCCACGTTCCTTACGGTAACAGGCATCCCCTGCTGCGCCTGAAGCAAACCGGTGATCATGACCGTATCATTGACGGATACCCCTGCGGTGAGTTGTATCGACCGTTCAAGGTTCATGCCCGTTTCCACCTCTACCTTTTGGGCTTTTCCCTTTTTGATCAGCCAGACCATCTGCTCGTTCAGTTCTCTTTCGATCGCTTCACTGGGGACCATCAAGGCGCTGTCCGACTGCCCGAGCGAGAGGGTGATATCCGCAAAAGCCCCGGGCATGAGATGGCCATGCTCGTTGTCCGCAACGGCCCGCACCTTGAGTGATCTTGTGGAAGGGTCTATCATGGGTTCCATGGCACTGACCCTGGCCCGGAAGGTGTCCTTTTTCCCTGTGACCGTGAAGTTCACTTGTTGTCCCGGTTTTATCTGGCCGGAATGTTTTTCAGGGAGGGTGAAGTCAAGCTTGACAGGGTCCCTCTGGACAAGTTGGGCGACGGATGTTCCCTGCTGGAGCATATCCCCCGGGCTGACCCGCCTCAATCCAATGATCCCGCTGAAGGGAGCTTCGATCCGGGCATTGTCGATGTAGGCTTCGATCTCTTGGATATTGGCTTTCAGGGTGGCTACCTGGTTGGCGGCCTGGTCCACTTCCTCTTGACTGACTCCGCTTACCTTAAGCAACTCTTCCTTTCTGGACAGGTTTTTTTTCGCTAATTCAAGCTCGGCTTCATACCTGTTCAGTTGTGCTTTTCTTGCCCGGTCATCGATCTGGACGAGCATTTGTCCTTTTTCGACCATCCGGCCTTCTTTGAATCCGATATTCATGATCTTCCCCGAAACCTGTGCTTTCAGCTCCACCTCTTCATTGGGGAGGAGAGAACCTGTGGTTTGAAGAGACCTTTCGAGTTTTTTGGGGGTTAGGATCACGACATCCACTGCCATGGGGGCATTTTTCTGCTCTTTTCCGGTTTTTTGTTCTTGCTTGTCGCTACAGGACAGCAGCAAGAGAGAGAACAGGATCAAATACAGCACTTCATTCCTCATGGTCCTCGACTTTATTGAAATGGATGGTATACTCGTCCCGCGGCTGTTGCGAAAGGTTACACAACATTTGACCGATCGCTTCTTCCAGTTGCTGAACCGTATTAGCTGAAAGCCCCTGGAGGCATAAACTGTTCACCTGGCGAATGGCGCATTTGATCTTGGGTACTTTTTTTGCTCCTTTAGCCGTGAGGTTCAGGTAATAGGACCTTTTGTCATCAGGGTTCTTTTCGCGGGTGATCAGGCCCTTTTCTGAAAGGTGTTCCACGATGCGGGCAACGGCGACCTTATCCATCAGGAGCTGATCGGCAAGCTCCTTGGGCGTGAGCTTCCCCTGGGCTTCTTCGATCAGGACAAGGGGGTAAAAATAACGGTCCAGTTCATCATCCTTCAATCGCTTGGTGAGGATCCCCACATAGGTGCGGGTGATCATATTGAAAAGCTTTCCTATAGGAGGATCTTCCGCTTTGAGCATAGGGAGGATGAAGCACTGAAAATGGTTAACAAAGTTAACTAGATCTTTGTTCCTTGGATGCCCTTATTGAAGCGGTTAACTTTGATAATGGGGCGGGCCATTACCGGAAGAAGCCCGGAAAAGGCTGGCATGAACAACGGACAGCATACTGCGAGCATTGATCCGGTCGATAAGCCGGTCTTTTGATCCGGGAATTCCAATAAGGTACGTTTGTGGCGTGAACTGAACATAATGAGTCCTTCTTCGTTATCAAAAGGATCGAAGGATCGCGTTGCTCCATGAATTATTGGGAAACCATCCGGTCCGCTTATACCAACTATGCCCATTACCTTTGGCATGAGGTCACTCATCCTGCCTGGGGTAATTATTTTTACTGGCTTACCGGCCTTTCCCTGCTCTTTTTCGCCCTTGAGCTGATCCGGCCCTGGCACCAGAAAGAACACAAGCCTTTCCGAAAGGATTTCTGGTTGGATGTGTTCTATATGTATTTCAACTTCTTCCTTTTCTCGCTGGTGATCTTCAATGCCGCTTCAGAAGTGGGGGTGAGAGCCTTTAACGATCTCCTCGGATGGTTCGGGATCCGGAATATCGTGGCGGTTGAAGTGATGAGCTGGCCGGTCTGGGGTCAATTGCTCACTTTGTTCGTGGTGAGGGATTTCATCCATTGGTGGGTTCACCGCCTGTTGCACCGGGTCCCGTTCTTATGGGAGTTCCATAAGGTGCATCATTCTGTCAAAGAGATGGGGTTCGCCGCTCACCTTCGTTTTCACTGGATGGAGAACGTGGTGTATCGCTCCCTGGAATATGTGCCCCTGGCCATGATCGGGTTTGGCATCGATGACTTCCTGATCGTCCATATTGTAGCCCTGGCGATCGGTCATTGGAACCATTCCAACCTGAACGTGGACATCGGTCCTTTGAAATACCTCTTCAACAATCCCCGCATGCATATTTGGCACCATTCCAGGAGCCTCCCTCCAGACCGGCAGTATGGAGTGAATTTCGGATTGTCTCTGAGCCTGTGGGATTATCTCTTTGGAACAGCTCATATTCCAGAAGAAGGCAGGGATATCACCCTTGGATTCCCGGGCGATGAGGATTTTCCGGAGGGTTTCGTCCATCAGAACCTGCATGGTATCGTTGGGAAGAATAGGGGTGAGGGGCGAGGAAGCGGCTAAAAACCTTGCCAGCGAGGAAACGCTATTTTTGAACTGGAACAAGATATTGATCGAACATCCCTTCAGATATGTCCCGCATGATCCTTTCTAAAAGCATTCAAGACCGGTCGAGCGTAATGATCTTCAGGTTCATTGGGTTCCTGCTATTGTTCCTTGTTGCAAGTTGCCGGTCAGGGGGTAACAACAAAGAAGCTACTTCCGGGTCCCAACAAGAGGAGAGAAAGGAGAAAGTAAAAAGTTCCGAATGGATCTC
>CAZAYA010000139.1:0-1242 GCA_964489175.1 uncultured Flavobacteriales bacterium
CACTAGCCAATGGGGGAGGAAAGGGGGTAGGCCAATAAGTTTTTGAGCAGTCTCTTCCTGATCGTTCCCCCCGGTCATTTCGACTCCGCTCAATGACCTCTGGCCGTTCCTTCACGCCTGAAGAAGCAGGAGTATCCGTGCAAGCCCGACTATTCGCTACTCACCAGTCACTCGTCACTTCCCTATAGCCTAATACTCCAACACTTCCCTCATCCTTTCCCCCACCTTCTCTGCATTCGGGATCATCATGCTTTCCAGGGTGCTGTTGAGAGGGATGGCAGGCAGGTTCTCGGAACCGATCACTTCCACCGGGGCATCGAGGTCCTCGAAACAATGCTTTTGGATCTGTCCGGCCAGGGCCTGGGCGAAAGTACTGACGGCAGGTTCTTCGGTGACCACCAGGCAGCGGTTGTGGCGGCGGACGCTGTTGAAGACCGCCTCTTCATCCAACGGCAAGAGGGTCCGCAGATCGATGATCTCCACCCGCCCGTTGAAGTGCTCTTTCGTTGCGTTCATGGCCCAGTAAACGCCCATACCATAAGTGATCACGGTAAGGGTCTTTTCAGACTGGTCCGGATCGGCCTCTTCTACCAAACGGGCTTTTCCAAAAGGGAGGACGTATTCCTCGTCCGGTACGATGGTCCGTGCCTTTTCCGTGCCTTTGATCTTGGACCAGTACAGTCCTTTGTGTTCGAAGACCACGACCGGGTTGGGGTCGTAGTAAGCGGCCTTGAGCAACCCTTTCAGGTCGGCACCGGTGGAGGGGTAGGCCACTTTGATGCCCCGGATGTTCGTTACTACTGACTCCACGCTGGAACTGTGATAAGGCCCACCACTGCCATAAGCACCGCAGGGAACGCGGATCACGGAATGGACTGGCCATTTCCCGTTGGAGAGGTAATAGGACCGGCTCAATTCGGTGAACAACTGGTTCAGCCCCGGCCAGATGTAATCGGCGAACTGTACTTCAACGATCGGGCGAGCTCCGGTGGCGGACATGCCGACGGTACTTCCGATGATGAAGGCCTCCTGAATGGGGGTGTTGAACACCCGCTCATCCCCGAATTGCTGGGCCAGGGTGGCGGCTTCCCGGAACACGCCGCCCAGGCGTCCGCCAACATCTTGTCCGTAGAGCAGGGATTCCGGGTGTTTTTCGAGGATCTCGCGAACGGCCAGCAGGGCGGAATCGACCATGACCGTGGGTTCGTTCCCTTCGGGAGCTCGCTCTCCTTTTTCTTCGGT
>CAZAYA010000139.1:1252-6664 GCA_964489175.1 uncultured Flavobacteriales bacterium
ATAGTCGTAGGTGAAAAGGTCTTCCGGCTTCGGGTCTTCTGAGGCCAGAGCCTTTTCATACTCGGCTTCTACGGTTTCGCGGGCTTCCTGTTCTACCTGATCCAGTTCCTTTTCTTCAAAACCGAGCTCCAGCAGTTGCTTTCGGAATTTCGGGTGAGGGTCCCGCTTTTGATGTTCTTCCAGGTCGTCCCGGTACCATTCCATCCGTACGCCCGAGGTATGGTGTCCCAGCAGGGGTACTTGGGCATGGACCAGGAAGGGGCGTCTTTCCTTGCGAATGGTCTTCAGGACCTCTTGCAGGGTTTGGTAGCAGGTGGGGAGGTCATTGCCTTCTTCGATGGTGCGGACCTCCAGTCCGTGGAAGCCTTTGGCGAATTCCGTGGCATCCTGGGCCCGCGTTTCTTTCGCATTGGCAGAGATATCCCATTCATTGTCCTGCACAAGGTAAAGGATGGGCATTTGCTTGAGAACGGCCATCTGGAAGGCTTCGGAGACCTCTCCTTCGGTGATGGAAGCATCGCCCAGCGAGCATACGACCACAGGCTTGTCCTTGCCATGGTCTTCGGCCAGTCCCTGGTTCTCCATGTATTGTACGCCCATGGCAACGCCTGTGGTCGGGATCGCCTGCATGCCGGTGGCCGAGGATTGGTGGGGGATCTTGGGTTTGTCCTCATTCCGGAGGCTGGGGTGGCTGTAGTAGGTTCGTCCACCACTAAAAGGGTCGTCCTTTTTGGCCAGAAGTTGGAGCATGAGTTCATAGGGCTCCATGCCAATGCCCAGGAGTATGGAGTCGTCCCGGTAATAGGGAGCTACATAGTCCTGAGGCTTGAGTTGCAGCCCGAGGGCCAGTTGGATGGCTTCATGGCCCCGGGAGGTGGCATGGACATACTTGCTGGTGACCTCTTTGTTCTCCTCGTAGACCTCGGCCATCCGTTTGGCCTGACAGATCAATTGCCACGCTTTTCGTAACGCTTTTTCAGGTATGGGTGTCCGGGAAGAAGCAGTGCGTTTTTCTGTTGTCTTGGCCATAAAGGACCTGCTCTGAATGGATATTGGGCAAGATAAAAGATCTTCGGAATTTTTCCTGTAGAGAGGTTTAAGATCGCGAAATCATCTATGGGGTAGATGGTAGCCAGTATTTTTTTTAAGTAATTGTTGATCAGAGAATAAAAAAGGCGGCACGCTTGAAAAGGTGCCGCCTTTGCTTCTGAACAACAAAGGGCCATGGGTCACAAGCCATGGTCCTGTTCTTACCAAAAAGACCCTGGATCCTTTGTCCGGACAGAAGGTATCTTGGGCACGAGTCTTCCAGGAAATGCGAAATAAACAAAAGATCCAGTCATATGGGTCATAAAATATTGAAAAAGGATGATGAAAATTTGATTCCTGAGTGAATATTTTGGAGGAATTTTTTTGTGGTTCTTGTTCGGAATGAGAAGTTTGGTTTTTACGAGAGAGGGGTTACCGATCAGGTGGCTGAAGGGGGAGGAGGCCCCATGAGCTATCCCGGAAGGAAGGATCGGTCATGGCCCCTTTATCGATCCCCTTCTTGAAGGTTCCCCTTTCCAGTAATTTCCCTTCGGCACTCAGGAGCAAGTACCAAGAGTTCTTGTAAGGCTTTTCAGGATGCTTTCGGACCAGCTTTCCAAGCTCCTTGTCAAGAATGAGACGGGAAGATCCTCTCAATTCCTTCAACAGGCCATTCATTATCGCTTCAGCTTCCCTATCCCTGACACCAGGGAATAGCATCAGGGTGTTCTTTTCGGGTAGGTCGAAATGCCGGCGGAAGGATCGTTGTTTGCGGAACACGAAAGGGTAACAGTTCAGGCATTCGTCCGGGTCGATCATGGAGAGCATGACGGGCTGGTCGGGGAGGATCCCCGGAAGCTCCTGGAGGTATTCCTTCAGGCTTTTCGGTTCCTGAGCGGATCTATTCGGTCTTGCATCGTTCTCCTGCTTTTTTATCGGCGTTTCGGAGGGTTCGCAGGAAGAAAGACTTACCGAAAGCATCAGGAGGAACATCATGGAATGGCGAACAGAAGCAAGGTTCATCATCGGGTTGTGCTTTTTTTGAAGGTTTCCACGGTCAGTACCTCTCCTTGGGAAGAGAAGCGGATGTAACAACTGCTGTTGGGGATCTCCTCCAGGTTATCCCGCAACAATGGGAGCAATTTGGGGGCGTGAACGAACCGTCCATTCTTTCTGAGCGCTTTCATAGAGCTTCCCAGAAGAGCCTTTGCCACTTTGGGTCGGGTCTGGGGGAAGAGCAAGAGACTGTTCTGTTGACCTGCCGGTAACTTTCGGGTAAGGGCCTGATGGGTTCGGTTGATGGTGGACAGGCACTGGACGCATTCGTTCCGGTCGATCATGGAGATGAGCAGGGCGGAACTGGTATCGGTTTCAGGGATGACACTATGGAGGGAATCCATCAGGTCGGCTGGGGAGAGGGGAGCCTTTTTATCAGGTCGTTCTTCCGCACATCCTGGAATGACCCCTATCAATAGCCAGATCAATACGGGCCATGACCTCCGTTGGTGATCATTCACAGGCATAGGTCTCGAAGTAATAGTGTTCCCCCTCCCTTGTGAGCAAGTAGAGATGGTCGTTCGCATAGGTGGGTTTGGTGTGATACGGTTCATGGCTCAGGGTGTCCAGTATCTTTTGGTCTTGGATATCGGTGATCCGGAAGTGGAAACGCATGCCCCGTTGCCGGGTGGTGTCATGGGTAAGCAGGGTATAATAGAAGGTGTTGGGATGTTCAGGCGACCATCCGAAGTTGTAAAGGCGGTCGACGGGGAAATCCCTGTTCAACCCCGGGTACAATTCCTTGCCACCTTGTACTTCATGGATCCCTTCTCCATTGGAAAAATATCCTGCTCCCTGCTCCTCGTGGAATTGGGAAGCATGGAACATGAAAAAGCGGTTCTTCATGCTGCTCAGGACCGTTTCCGGGAACCGGATATCCACCGGAGCAGCATAGGAAATGGTGTGGGAGTTCCGGTCGATATGAGCGCGGGCCAGGAATCGACCTTCCCGGATCGGGGAAGAAGCGTTGGGTGTATTCAGGTAAGTGACCAGGAAATCTCCCCGGACAAGGTACCCGAAATAGGGCCACCAATCGGCTTTTTGGTTCAGTTCTGGCCGGTCTTCCGGCAAAGGGGTGAAGGTATAGGCCTCCTTGATGTTCAGTTCCCGGTCTACCGTGAGCATGGCCCTGGAGCGAAAGGAAGCAATACCGTTGACAGTACTGCCCCGCAACGGGGTTTCCATTTCATAAAAGAGATAGAAAAGGGAGTCCTCCTCTTCGTAGTGGAAAAAGGCACCAAGTTGAAAATAGGGCGTGCCCGGTTTGTATTGTTGCAGGAAGGTCCGGACCGAATCCAGGTCGGGAAAGAGTGTATAATCCCCCCCGTTATTGTTCTTCCGTTCGACCAGCTTCCTGCTGAGTACCTGGTAGAGGGAATCCTCGAAAGCCGTTGAAAGGTTGAGCCGGTGGGTCACTTTTCCGGTTGACAGGTCATGGAGCTGGAAATGTCGGTTGTTGATCACGATAGCCACCGTTGTTTTATCCAGCACCTGGATGTAAGAAGGTTTCCGGGTGATCACGACCTCCTTTTCCTCCACCGGCACCCGGTGAACAAGTTGGAACTCGGAAGGGCCTTCTGCCGGATGGCACCCCGGGGACAAGCCCCCCGGTAATGCCATCAGCAGTAGTGCCCTGATCAGATGTATGCGCTTCATCAGTTCAGCCCTCTACGGATCCCACGACTTCTCCGCTTTGCTGCACTTCGAAAGTAGCCTGCTGCACCTGTACTCCTCCGACCGGGTCTTGCGATACCCGCATTCCCGTGGCGGGTTGCTGAACGGTCGGTTCCGGTCCGGCGACCCCTCCGTAAACATCGATGAAGCAGATGCAATCATCACAGGTGAAGCAGCATCTGGGGTGGATCACATCGTTCTCATAACAATCGTTGGAGTACAGGCCGAAGGTTGGATTCACTGTGGTTGAAGCGGCCTGACCGCCCCCTTCCTCATCGGATTTAGAGGCGTAGAGGTCTTCCCACAGGTTTTGGTCGGCTGCTTTGATCATGGCCTCTGTGGAACTGTAACTCGTTTTCCCGTTCTTCGGGGCGGTCGACTTCGGTCCCCGGTCGGAAAGTTCCTCTTTGGAACATCCGGTGATGGCAAGCATTCCTCCACAGAGGATCGCCAGGAATAATGAACATTTGCGCATGGATACTTGATTTTAATTGCGTTCCCTACTCTGTCCAGGGTTTTCGGGTTCCCCCCTTGTTGATCCACCGCAAAGAAATGATGATCGGGTAAAATAAATTGATAAAAAATACATTTAATTGACTTAAAATTGAATTCCTGAATAATTTTCATACCCTTGTCCGGAAAGGGAATAACAGCTGAAATAGAAGCCCCTCCTTACTCCTCACAGTTCACTGTTCACTTTCCCTCCCCCTCTTTTGTCAAATTCAAGACAAGACCACCACCACGTATTCTGTTTCTTTACCTTCGAATTAGAACTCCCGGTTTCAGATGGAGAAGAAGATCGTCATTATAGGTAATGGTGTCTCTGGGATCACGGCGGCCCGGCACATCCGCAAGCTCAGCGATCATCAGGTCGTCGTGATCTCCGGTGAGACCGATCATTTCTGGTCCCGGACCGCTCTTATGTACATCTATATGGGGCATATGAGGTATGAACACACCAAGCCCTACGAGGATTGGTTCTGGGAAAAGAACCGGATCGAGCTGATGCGGAACTGGGTAGAAAGCATCGATACAGAGAACAAGCGTCTGGTGCTGGCCGATGAGAAGGAAGTGGTCTATGATGAACTGGTCCTGGCCCTGGGGTCTTCTTACAACAAATTCGGTTGGCCGGGACAGGACCTCAAAGGGGTGCAGGGGATGTACAGCTACCAGGACCTGGCGTTGATGGAGGATAATACAAAAGGAATTGAGCGGGCTGTGATCGTAGGAGGGGGGCTCATCGGTGTAGAAATGGCGGAAATGCTCTGTTCTCGGCAAATACCGGTCACTTTCCTGGTGCGGGAAGATAAATACTGGGGCAAAGTGTTGCCCGAAGAAGAAGGGAACATGATCGCCCGCCATATTGAGGAGCATGGCGTGGACCTGAGGTTGAGTACGGAGCTGCAGGAGATCCTCCCGGACGATAATGGCCGGGTAAAGGGGATCAAGACCAGTAGTGGTGAAGCGATCCCTTGTCAGTTCGTGGGACTCACGGCCGGTGTTCATCCCAAGATCGGTCTCGCAAAAGCCAGTCCGGTGGAAACCGACAAAGGGATCCTGGTCGATCGCTATTTCCGGACCAGCGTTCCCGGCGTCTATGCCATCGGTGATTGCGCTCAGTTCCGGGAGCCTCCTTCAAGGCGCCCCCCCATT
>CAZAYA010000140.1:0-6646 GCA_964489175.1 uncultured Flavobacteriales bacterium
GAACAAAACCTTACCGATCAACAACCATTCCTTGATATTTGTTCTCTTCTTCTATCCTTTATCCAGGGGCAATATTGCTATCTTCGCCCCTGGACAAAACCACGTTTGCCATGAAAAGGATCATTGTTTGCTTCTTGCTGATCGGGTTTATCACCCCGTTTGCTTCAGTTAGGGCCCAGGAGGGCAACAGGGTTTACGAGAAAGGGGATATCCACCTCAACGCCGGGTTGAAACTGGGGATCTACCGGTACGGCCTTGCCGGGAACAGCCTTGGGCTGACCCTTCCGCTGATGGTGAACGCTGAATTCGCCGCCTTCAACTATGTCAGTTGCGGAGGGTTCTTCTCTTATGCGACCTCCAGGTATGAAAGCAGTTACGGCTACTATCAGAACACTAACTCTTCATGGCCTTATAATACGCAATGGGTCGCGAAGGATTTCGATTATCGGTACAACCTTACCGAGTTCGGAGTACGGGGCACTTTTCATGCCATCCCTTTCCTGAACCAGACCTTCCCTGATGCCAAGCACGGGCTGGACGGAACCTCTTATGATCTTTACATCACGGTCTATTCCGGGTTGTCCTTTGCCGGCAGGAGTTCCGGCGATCTGAGAGGGGATGACGATGCTCCCGACGACCTGGTGGATGATTATAATGAAACAAGTTTCAGGAGCTTTTTCATCACGCCTTATATAGGCGGGAAATACATGTTCACCAACAACTTCGGGGCTT
The DNA here is from genome assembly GCA_964489175.1 of uncultured Flavobacteriales bacterium. Classification (GTDB taxonomy): domain Bacteria; phylum Bacteroidota; class Bacteroidia; order Flavobacteriales_D; family CAYVSK01; genus CAZAYA01. The sequence continues at coordinate 733 of CAZAYA010000140.1, forward strand.
TCGCAGAGATCGGTGGGTTCAGGGGCTATTCCCCCTTTGAGGCCAATCTGGGCGTTTCCCTTATTTTCTGATTCCCTTTTCCAGCTTATAGACCAGGGAGAATTCCCAGGCTCCTCGTCCCTGGCTGTATGCGCTCAGCGGACTGGTGTTGAGGTCGTAGCTCATCCGGAAAAGCAACTGCTCATAGTCGATCCCGGCCATGAGGATAAAAGCATCCCCGAAACGGTAATAGCCGCCCAGGTGAGCGGCTACGGGTTTCTCCTCATCAAAGCGGTATTGAAGGTCCATTCCTCCGTTGATTTCCAGGGCTTCTCCCTGCATCATGCCCCTGAAGCCGGGGTCGATGGAGAAGTCCTCTGTTATACTGATCCTGGTGCCGCCATGAAGCACGTAACGTCTTGGAAGGCGTGACTTTTCACCGGTGAACGATTCATCCGGTGACGTGATGTGGTACACAGCCACTCCTGCATAGGGGTTGAGCATCTTTTCTTCTTGTTCCATGCGGTAACGAACGCCTACACCGACCTCCGGCAGGAATTTCCGTTCGGTGGTCAGGTCTTCCCCGTGGGCCAGGTTAGGATCGAAATGGCCTTCCGTGTATTGCCGGTCGAAAAGCAATTCATCCTGCTGAATGGATTTCTGTATCATTCCTGCCCTCAGACCGACCGACAGCCAGTGGTCTTGCTGCTCCGGGTCCATGATCTGATAAGCACCTGTGACGGCGGCACTGAACACGTTGAGTACCCGGGGGAGGTCATCGTTGAGGATGTAGCCCCCGATGCCCCAGCGTTCTTTCACAGGCATGTCGAAGGCCAATGTTGTGGTCGTATAAGGGTCGCTGGCCACGCTGCTCCACTGGCTCCGGAATTGTGCGCCGACCCTGTGGGTAGCATCGCTGAACATTCCCGTGGTGGCTGGGTTAAGCAGGACAGGGTTGGCCTGGTATTGAGAAAGATGCGGATCCTGTGACCGTGCTGTTGCTGCGATCAGGAAACAACTGAGCCATAATGTTATGATCCTGGTACGTTCCATATCGAGCGTTTTTAGCGGATCAGGGTCACATCTCCCGATCGTTCGTATTGCTTTCCGTCCTCGGTCACTGCTTTCAGGGTATACACATACTCTCCGATCTGAGCCGGACTGCCGTTCCGTTTCCCGTCCCATCCCTGGTCGGCTTCTGTGCTGTGGAAGACCTTTTCTCCCCATTGATCGTAGACCGTGAAATCCAGATCCCGAAAAGGCCCTCCGCGAACCCGTAACACATCATTGTTCCCGTCTCCGTTAGGTGAGAAGCCCGTCGGAACAGCAGGGGGATGGATCTCGGCAGCAGGATCGATGGTCAATTCCCGGAAGGCAGTGTCCTTGCAGCCAGCATCGTCCTGGACGATCTGCCGGACGATGTATTCCCCTTCTTGCGGATAAGCATGTTCCGGTTCCTGCTCATTGGATAACAGGGAGTTGTCCCCGAAGTCCCATTGCCACCGCGTTGCATGGGTGGAGCTGTCGATAAAGCTGACCGGATCGCCTGCGATCATCTCCCCCCCGGCATCCCAGCCGAACGCAGCTTTCGGGTCAGGTTCTACATCGATCGTTCGGGTCGTGGTATCCTTGCATCCTTGGGCCGTGGTCACCACAAGTTCTACCGGGTAAGTGCCGGCGCCCGGATAGTCATGAACGAAGGTTTCGGTATTCCCGGAAATTCCCTGGGTCGACCATTTCCACGCAGTCACATCCACACCGGAAGAATCCACGAAGGTGACCTTCGTATGAGGGCAACCGACCTCTCGCCCAATGGCGGCGAAATCCGATCCGTATACCTCTACATCCTGACGCAGGCTGTCAACACACCCTGCAGCACTGGTCACTTGCAGTTTCACGGAATAGCTACCTGCTGTATCGTAATGATGATCGGGCGAGGCCGTGAAGGCGGAATCACCATCTCCAAAGTCCCAGGTCCACTGGTTCAGGGTGCCGGTGGACAAGGAAGTGGAATCTCTGAACCCGAGGGTGTCTCCGGGGCAACCGCGTTCCACTCCAAAGGCAACATCCGGCAGAGGTTGGATATCGAAGGTCCGTGTGGTGCTGTCTGCGCACCCGAGACTGGAGTTGACTACCAGTTCAACGTCCTGCGGGCCTGCGTTCTGGAAGGTATAGTCGAGGTTCGAAGTGAAGAATGTATTGCCGTTCACTCGCCATTTTCGGCTGGAGACTGAACCGTCTTTTACCTGGGTTTGATCCTGTATCGTGACCGACTCTCCTAAGCAAACGGTTGGATTGCTCATAGCCGCATCGAGGGGCACTTCGATCGCCAGGGTCACTGTATCGCTTGCTGCGGCACATCCTTTTGTTCCATAAGTGGTCAGGGCCAGGTCCACGCTCCCTGCTATACTGTCGGAAGGGGCTGGTTGGTAACTGGCCGTTAGGGTAGAATCGTCGGGGAGGAAGGTTCCTGCACCGGAAGTGGACCAAACCCCGCCGGAAGCATTGTTGACCGAACCGGAAAGACCGGCCGGAGCCCCGGGGCAGGCATAGCCGTCACTTCCCGCATCGGCCGTGGGGAGTTGTTCCACAGAAAGCTTAACGGTATCGCGGCCGGTAGCGCATCCTCCGTTGTTGGTGGAGGTCAGGACGAGCCGGACCGCCCCCTGGGTAGAGTCAGCGGTGCTGAACGTATAGTCGGTCTTCAGGTCGGTAGTGTCAGCGAAAGTGCCGTTGCCCAGGGTTGTCCAGCCGCCGGTATTCGTTCCTCCGGTAACGGACCCGTTCAGGGTCGCGGTCAGGTCGCTTGCACAAACGGCCTGGTCGTTCCCCGCATCCACAGAGGGGGTGGAGCCGAAGCTCAGCCGGAGGGTGTCCTGCTCAGCCCGACAGATCCCTGTATCCGTGCTGGTCAGTACAAGGTCCACGTAACCTGCCGCCGTATCCCCACTGCTGATCTGGTATTCGGCATCCAGGGTCGTGGTGTTGGGGAAGAAGGTTCCTCCTGTAGAACCCACATAACTCCATTGTCCTTTCGAAGCTCCACCGCTCACGGAACCGTTGAGCTGGACCTCATCGGCCGTAATGCACACGCTCATGTCAGAACCGGCCTGGACCTGGGGGGCAGGTGTATAGTCCACGATCAAGGTGTCGGTAACGGCCAGGCAACCTCCGTTGCTCGTAGAAGTCAGGAAAAGGGTGTCGGAACCTTCTTGAAGATCAGCAGCAGTAGGTGTGAAGGTAGCCTGAAGGTCGGTGGCTGAAGGCTGGAACCCTCCGTTCGCTGTGCTACTCCAAATGCCCCCTCCGGCTCGTTCTACTGAACCATTGAGATCAAGCTGGGCCACGTTCCGGCAGAGGGCTGTATCGTTACCAGCATCGATCCGTGGGGCCGGGGTGAATTGCAATTCCATCGTATCCCTGGCCACGTTGCAACTGTTGGTCGTTTCGATCACAAGGTCTACCGATCCGGCGGTTGTATCGGCATCGGAGAACCGGTATGTGGGTTTGGGGACCGTATCCGATGGGGCAAAGCTCCCTGAACCGGAGGTGGTCCATTTCACTTTGGAGGCTCCGCCGCTTACATTTCCATCGAGCTCGAGGGTATCCACATTGGCGCAGACCGTAGCATCCGGTCCGGCGTCCACGATGCCGGCGGGGGAAATGGTCAACTGAAGGGTGTCCTCTTCAGGCGTGCAGATCCCGTTGTTGGTGGAACGGAGGTAGAGAGTCGCTCCGCCGTTCAGGGAGTCCTGAGCACTGGCCTGATATGTGGCGTTCAGATCATCCGGGGCTGGTGCGAAGGAGCCTGTTCCGCTCGACCTCCACTCTCCGGTAGCTGTACCGCCGGAAACCTCACCGTTCAGTTGAACATCGAGGCTGTCCACACAGGTCAGGATGTCCGGACCGGCATCCACCCGGGGTCCGGGCAAGATGGTCACTTCCATGGTATCCTTGTCAAGGTCGCAACTGTTCGCGGTCAGGAACAATTGCACATTGCCGGAGGCTGTATCAGCATTGGAAAGTTCATAGACCGGGTCGATGGCCGTGTCGGAAGGGAGGAAGGTGCCGGTGCCTGTGGTTGTCCATGTTCCGCCTGAAGCAGCACCGGTAACGGTTCCGTCGAGTTGGACCTGTTTCGTATTGCCGCAGACGGTCGTATCCTTTCCGGCGTTGGCGGTCCCTCCGGGGAAGATGTTCAGCGCAAGGGAATCCCTGACCGCCTTGCAATCCCCGTTATTGGTGGAAGTAAGGTAAAGGGTGGCCCCGCCGTTGGTGGAATCGGCTGAACTGGCCGTGTAGGTGGTGGACAGGGAAGTGGCATTGGAGAAGTTGCCGGTACCGCTCGTGGTCCACTGCCCGGTATTGGTTCCTCCCGAAACACTTCCGCTGAGGGAAACGTCGAGGTCATTGACACAGGTGGTGATGTCCACGCCTGCATCCACGGCCGGAGCAGGGGAGAATTGGACCTCCATGCTGTCTTCTTCCGCGAGGCAGGTCCCGTTGTTGGTGGACCGGAGGTAGAGCATGACACTTCCGGAACTGATATCGGTCGGACTGGGATCGTAGGTCCCACTGAGGTCGGTCTTGTCGGAGAAGCTTCCATTGCCTCCTGTGCTCCACAAGCCGGACGAAGAACCTGCGGAGACCGAGCCGCTGAGCGATACCTGCGGATCGTTCTCACATTCGGTCACGTTCGGGCCGGCTTCTACCTTCGGAGCATCGGTGAAGGTGATCTGCATGGTATCCTTCGAAGCATCACAATCCCCGTTGTTCGTACTGGTCAGGAACAGTTGCACGCTTCCTGCCAGGGTATCGCCGCTGCTGGGTTCGTAGGTGGCATTGAGGTTCGTGGTGGATGGAGAGAACGAGCCGGTCCCGTTGGTACTCCACTTTCCGGTCGAGGAGCCGCCGGATACGGAACCGTTGAGGGTTACGTCCCGGTTGGCACAGATCGTTCGGTCGGCTCCGGCATCCACCTGGGGTTCGGAAGTGAACAGGACCTTCACATCATCGTTTTCTGCCAGACAATTGCCATTGCCCGTGGAGGTCAGGGTGAGGGTTACGCTGCCCGCATTGATCTCGGCCTGGGTAGGGTCGTAGGTGATGTTGAGGTTGTTGGCCGAAGGGCTGTAAGTTCCTGCCCCGCCACTCCAGATGCCGCCGGAGGCATTGGTCACGGAACCGCTCAGGCTGGCGAAGGGGTTGTTCCGGCAGGCTGTGTCAGGGGGTCCTGCTTCTACGACCGGTGCATCCTTTACGTTCATCACCAGGCTGTCGCTTACCGGTTCACAGCTGCCATGGTCCGTGGTGGTGAGCTTGAGGGTCACGGAACCAGTGCTGATGTCGGCCGCGCTGGGTTGATAGGTGGTGTTGAGGTCGGAAGCATTGGTGAAAGAGCCGGTCCCGTTGCTGCTCCATACCCCGGCTGAAGCGCCGGACCAGACCACCCCTTTCAGGGCGAGGTCGGCATTGTTGGCACAGACGGTCGTGTCTGGTCCTGCCTGTACTTTCGGGGCCGGGGTGAAAGTGATGTCCACGGTGTCCTTCTGGGCAGCGCAATCGCCGTTATCGGTGGAGGTGAGGAACAGGCGGACGCTACCATTGGCTGTATCGCCGTTGCTGGGCTGGTAAGTGGCGTTCAAAGTGGTATCGTCCGGCGCGAAGGTACCTGTTCCGGTGCTGGTCCATTGCCCGGAGGTCGTCGGGCCGCTGACCGCCCCGTTCAGTTGCACATCCTGGTTAGCACATACCGTCTGATCGCTACCAGCATCTACTGCAGGTTCATCGGTAATGGTGATCGTCATCTGATCGCTGACCGGCGAACAATTCCCGTTATTGGTAGAGGTCAGCGTGAGGGTTACACTACCAGCCGTGATCTCTGTTTGCGAAGGTTGATATTGCGCATTCAGTGCAGAGGCTCCGGGGTTGAACG
>CAZAYA010000141.1:0-6606 GCA_964489175.1 uncultured Flavobacteriales bacterium
TGCTGGACCGACCCCGTCGCGCGAAGTCCGACGCCGAGATGAACGAGGCGCTGGAGATCTATGCTGATGATGTGAGCTGCAGCCACGGCTCCACTACTGGCCAGATCGATGAGGATGCGTTGTATTACCTCCGTTCCCGGGGCATCGACAGGGAGAAAGCGCAGAAACTCCTTATTTTTGCTTTCGCTTCCGAAGTGCTGGACGAGTTGCACCTCGAACCGGTCCGGGAGAAAGTGAATACCCTGCTGGCCGAACGGCACGGCTGGAAATTCTAAAACCCATGGGGCAAGCGACGCGTACAGACACCGGATTCGATGTGGAACAACTCCGGAAGGATTTTCCTATCCTTTCCGAAGAGGTGAACGGACAGCCGCTTGTTTATCTTGATAATGGGGCCACTACCCAGAAACCCCGGCAGGTGACGGGTGCGATCACCGATTATTACAATCACCTCAACAGCAACATCCACCGTGGCAATCATTACCTGAGCCAGGCTGCTACGGAGGAATACGAAGCTTCCCGCAAGAAAATACAAAGCTTCATCAATGCTGCCCGCCCCGAAGAAGTGCTTTTCCTGCGAGGGACCACCGAGGCCGTCAACCTGGTGGCTTCCTGCTTCGGCAGGAAGTATATAGGGGAAGGCGATGAGATCTTGATCACAGCAATGGAGCACCACTCCAACATCGTCCCCTGGCAAATGCTCTGCGAGGAAAAAGGAGCCCGACTCAAGGTGTTGCCTGTCACTGACAAAGGAGAGCTGGAGCTGGAGGCGCTCGACGGACTGCTGACCGAGCGCACGAAATTGCTTGCTCTCGTCCATGTTTCCAACACGCTCGGTACGGTTAACCCGGTGAAGGAGATCATCCAAAAGGCCCATGGGAAAGATATCCCGGTAATGGTCGATGGCGCTCAGGCAACTCCGCACATGCCGGTGGATGTGCAGGACCTTGATGCCGACTTCTATGCTTTTTCAGGCCACAAGATGTTCGGTCCCACAGGCGTGGGGGTGCTCTACGGCAAGCAACAATGGCTGGAAGCATTGGACCCTTACCACGGGGGCGGAGAGATGATCGATCGCGTGACCTTTGAGAAAACGACCTATGCCGGGTTGCCGAACAAGTTCGAGGCCGGAACCCCTCACATCGAAGGAGGGATCGTGCTGGGCACCACGGTGGATTACATCCAGAACATTGGCTATGACAACATCCTCCGCCATGAAAAGGAATTGCTGGAACAAGCCACAGAGGGATTACAGAATATCGACGGTGTACGTTTCATCGGGGAGGCGGATAACAAAGCTTCTGTGATCTCCTTCCTGGTGGAAGGGACCCACCCCTCCGATATCGGTGTGCTGATCGATAAGATGGGTGTGGCCATCCGGACCGGCCACCATTGTACCCAGCCGCTCATGGACCGCTTCGATATTCCGGGAACCGCCCGCGCATCATTTGCATTCTACAACAACCAGGATGATGTGGACCGGTTGATCCAGAGCGTGGAGAAGGCGGTGAAGATGCTGGGCTGAACAAACGGCCGGGGGAAAACGTAAACGAGAGTGGACATGTCACAGGCCATCAACGACATACAGGACGAGATCATCGATGAGTTCGCGCTCTTCGATGACTGGATGGGCCGGTACGAGTACATCATCGACCTGGGCAAGGAATTGCCGCTGATCGAGGACCAGTACAAGGTGGATGAGAATCTCGTGAAAGGCTGCCAGAGCCAGGTGTGGTTGCATGCCGACATGAAGGACGATCTGCTCCACTTCACGGCCGACAGTGATGCAGTGATCACCAAAGGGATCATCTCCCTGCTGATCCGGGTGCTGAACGACCATTCCCCCGAGGAGATCGCTTATGCCGACCTGTACTTCATCGACGAGATCGGGTTGCGGGAACACCTCTCGCCCACACGGTCGAACGGCCTGTCGAGCATGGTGAAGCAACTGAAAGCTTACGCCCTGGCGTACCAGGCGAAGAACAATTGAGGGTTGGATGTGGGGCCAGTGATCGTGAGGTGGCTGAGTGCTTGCCTCCCGCAGGGAGGGGGTCGAAGTTTACCCGCCGTTCAGGCGGGCCACCGTGGGTTCCAGATCCGGTCATTTCGACTCCGCTCAATGACCGGGGAACCACTCAATGGCCGGAGAACCCCTCGATGACCGAGGAAAAAAAGGACAACACTATGAGCGACGACAGCGAACAGATCAACAAGCGTGCCCTGGAAGACCGCATCATCCAGGTCATCAAGACGATCTACGACCCGGAGATCCCGGTCGATATCTTCGAACTTGGCCTCATCTACGAGGTAGAGGTGAAGGACGATGGCAATGTGTTCATCCTCATGACGCTCACTTCTCCGAGTTGTCCCGTGGCCGAGTCGCTGCCTGCTGAGGTGGAAGACAAGGTCCGTGGTGTGAAAGGGGTGAAGGATGCGAAGCTCGAACTCACTTTCGATCCGCCCTGGAGCAAAGAGATGATCAGTGAGGAGGCACAACTGGAACTGGGCTTCCTGTAGGAGATCGATAGAACAATTCATTTCCAACTCACTATCTGACTACCTCACCGCAACAGGACTTTGTACCTTTCATCCCAGGGAAAAGCCATTCCTCTGAAGTAGAACCCTTCAAGCTCGTTACCAAATGTCTACCGACACAGGTCCCATTGAAAACAAGGTCCAGAAGAAAATGGAAAAAGGAGGACTCGTGACCCTCGACATGGGCGACCTCCATACGCCTGGTGAACGTGTGGTCTACGACATCAAGGACGACCTTTGGGAAGGCATTGCCCTGAAGGAAAAGGATTTTCGCGACAAGGTGAAGCAACACGACTGGAGCCAATATGAAGGCAAGCTCGTGGCCATCACCTGTTCCGAGGACGCCATCGTCCCCACCTGGGCCTACATGCTGCTCGCCGCTTCCATCGGCGAACATGCCCAACAGGTCATTTTCGGTACCCTGGAAGAGCTGGAAGCCCGCCTTTTTCGGGATGCCATCCTTCAACTCGATCCCGCCGACTACGAAGGCCAGCGTGTCATCGTGAAGGGTTGTGGCGACATCTATGTGCCTGTTGCTGCCTTTGCCGATCTTACCACCCACCTGCAGGACCATGCCAAGGCGATCAGCTATGGGGAGGCGTGTTCGGCGGTGAAAGTGTTCAGGGGAGGCAGGGGGCAGGAGGCAGGAGTGAAGAGGGGAGCGAATAGCGACTAGTGGCTTGGCTGAAACGGTCTCCACCTCCTAATTGAAGCGTCATCCTGGACCCCCGATGATCTCGTACAAGATCATTCGGTCACATCCCGGGTAAAAGAGGTGAAGCCTGCCTGCCGGCAGGCAGGGATCTCGTCAATGCCATGAGTCACCATACGCTCTCCTTTGGGGTTTTGCGATGACGCGCCTCGAAGCCTGACTCCGGTCAACATCCCCAAAAAACATCCCGGACGCTTCTCGAAGGGTCCGGGATGGTACTGCAAGAAAGCGGGTCACAGGTCATTCGTTACTCCCCAGCACATAATACACGTTCGTCACCCATTGGCCCGGGTTCTTTTCCACTTCCAGATCGGAGAGGAATTCCTCGATGACGTATCGACGGGCCCGGCCACTTTCCTGCAATTTCTTTTCCATCGCCTCATAGGTGGGGGACATGGTGTCAAAGGATCCTTTGTGGATCGCTTTGAAAGCATTTGAAGCAGGGATCACCATCTTCTCGAAGCCTTCGATCTCTTTGTTGATGGTCCCCTGGACCGGAACAGCAGCAGCCAGGTCGGCTTCCTTCTTTTGTTCGTCGATGTTGTAGTAGATCGCACAGGGGGATGCTTCGACCTGCAGGCCTTCTCGTTCAATGGCTCCATAAATAGCATTGAATTGGCGGGTGAAGAAATCCGGCAGTTTATCGAAAGAGACCGTCTCCCGGTGGGTGATGAAGGTCTTTTTCGGCCAGCGGATCATCTTGATCCCGGTCTTTTGTTGGATAGTTGTTACAGGCATGGTATCGGAGTATTTCAACAAGGATACCTTTTCTTTTCGGCCAAAACCATGACCCAGGTCATTGAAGGGATGATATTTACGGGGATCGTGCAACTGACAGGGTTTCTGTAAGGTTCTGAAAAAGAGATCCATTCAACAAGCTATAACTCCGGGAATTGCAAAATGATGGTAAATACCGTATATTGAGTCAATATAAGGTCTATTTTGTCGGAAAAGGAATAATTGATCATGCCTGCGCAACAGTCCCGGAACGGTACCACTCCCCATTTGATCGAAGTTGTACAGGAGTTGTCCCTGGCCAGGGACCTGAACACGATCATGAAGATCGTTCGGAAAAAGGCCCGGGAACTCACCGATGCGGACGGTGCGACCTTTGTCCTGCGGGATGATGACATGTGCTATTATGCGGATGAGGATGCGGTATCCCCTTTATGGAAAGGATCCCGTTTTCCCATGGACGTATGCATCAGCGGATGGGCCATGATCAACCGGGAGCCGGCCATTATCGAGGACATCTATGTGGATGACCGCATACCGATCGATGCTTATAAACCCACTTTCGTTAAAAGCCTGGTCATGGTCCCGATCCGCACCATGGATCCCATCGGGGCCATCGGGAATTACTGGGCGGAGCAACACATGCCCACGCAAAGAGAAGTCGATCTTTTGCAGTCCCTCGCCGATATCACTGCCGTGGCCATGGAGAACGTTAATGTGTACAATGAGCTTGATAAACGGGTACAGGAACGAACGGCTCAGTTGGAAGCTTTTTCCTCTTCCGTGTCCCATGACCTTCAGAACCCACTGGCAGGGATGGAAATGAACCTGCAGATGTTGTGCGAGCAATATGAGGGGAGCATGGACGAGGATCTTCGGAATATGACCAACAACCTGAAGCACTCGGTGGAGGAAATGAAAGCGATGATCTCAGGACTATTGGATTTTTCCCGTTTGGGGGAGCAGGGCGTGAACAAGGAGAGGGTCAACATGCAGGAGATGGTCGCTGGGATCGTGGAAGAATTGAAAGCACAATGTCCGGATCGCGTGGTGGAGATCAGGGTATCGGATGAGCTTTCGCTGGAACACGTGGATCCTATATTGTTCAAGCGGGTTTGGACCAATTTGATCGGCAACGCTTTGGAGTATACGAAGAATGAGCCCAAAGCCATCATCGATATCGGCATGGAAGAGCAACAAGGAGAGCGGATCTACTTCATACGCGACAACGGGGCCGGGTTCCCATCTAAAAAAGCCACCGAACTTTTCAAAGCGTTCCGGCGCGCTCACCGTAGTGGGGAGTTCGAAGGAACCGGTATTGGCCTTTCCCTGGTTCAGCAGATCATTCTCAAACATGGTGGCAATATCTGGGCGGAAGGGGAATCCGTTGTTGGTGCTACTTTTTCTTTCTCCCTTCCGTGGAAAGGTTCCGGGGCGTGAAAAGTGACGAGCCTGCCAGCAGGTGACCAGTGGTTGGCCCGAAACGGTTCGCCTTTGCTGGGGAAAAGCAACCCCAGCTAAACGTAGCGTCCTCCCTCCGGAAGGCAAGCTCGCTACGCTCAGCGGGGGAACTCCCATTGGAAACGGGTCTCTCCACAGAAGAGCTGATAATAGGGGTCCCTTACCCAACGGGCAACGACCTGTTCGTCGCTCAGGTCCTCGACCCTCTTGAGCAACCAAAAGCCTGACCATCGAACGGATCGGCTTGGATGCCCTGCCGGTGTGGGAATAATGTTGGGAAAGCTCGTCCTCAAGATGGTCCCTTGGTAATGCGCTCGGCGAGCTCCACCAAGGGATGTTCGGGATCGATGAAGTCGCAAAGAGCAGGATGGAACAAGTTCCCCTGGTCCTTTCCCTTATGATGTCCTACCATTTTCGCAAGGTTTTAGCCTGATTTGATCATTAGGCTTGCGATCTCCCACGGGGTGAAAACGGAAAAGGATCAACACGCTTTGTTGAATTTCAAGGAGTTGTTTTTATCTTAAGGGAGGATTAATTTCCTTGCATTGATCTTGTTCATCATTGGACGGATCGCATGAACTACTGCGTCTATGACCATCTTTGAGCACATCATCATGTCAGGTCTCGGCAATTGGGTCGCCCGCCTACTCCTATTTTTCACATTCACCATGACGGCGGGCCCCTTCTCGTTCGGAAGGTCATCTGGCGTGACAGAAGCCCAAAAGGAACAATTGCAGAAAGCCAGGGAGTACCTGGAGAACATGCCGGTGGTGTTCACTGAGAACGTGGGGCAGTGGGATGGTCCCTCCCGATATAAACTCATGGGGGCGAATACACAGGTGTCCTTTCTGGAGGATGCTATAAGCTTCGGGATGCAGAAGCGCTCCGGGGAGGATCATTATGAGACCCGGGTCTGGAACATGGAGTTCGTTGAACCCAACCCCGATATCAGGATCAGGGGAAAGGAGGGTAGACCCGGTACGAAGAACTTCCTCGATCCTTCCGGGGCTTCGTACAAAAAGGTTCCCCAGTACGGCGAACTCCTATACCACAATGTGTTCGACGGGGTGGATCTCCGGTTCGGGAAATACGAGGAACAGGGCGGTAAACTGAAGTACGACTTCATCCTCCACCCTGAAGCACGTGTTGATGATGTCCGGTTG
>CAZAYA010000142.1:0-1158 GCA_964489175.1 uncultured Flavobacteriales bacterium
GCCGCTTCCAAACCTTTGAAGACCCGCTGTTTATTGATCACGGAGATGAAGACCACAGGGATATCACTGAACGGTTCCGCCCGTTCCAGGATGGCTTTCCGATACTCCCCCATGGTCTTGGTCTTCTTTTCTTCCACCAGATCCCACTTGTTCACCAGGATAACGACCCCTTTGTTATTCTTGTGGATATGATGCAGGATATTGAGGTCCTGCCGCTGCAATCCTTCCCGGGCATCGATCAGCAAGAGGCAAACATCGCTTTTTTCAATGGAGCGGATCCCTCTGAGGTTAGCATAGTATTCAATATCCTCGTTCACCTTTTGTTTTTTCCGGATCCCTGCCGTGTCCACCAGGAACAGGTCGAAGCCGTAACCAGAAAAGCGGGCATTCGTGGGATCACGAGTGGTCCCTGCCTGATCGGTCACCACACTCCGGTATTCTCCCAAAAGGGTATTGACCAAAGAAGACTTTCCGACATTCGGTTTGCCTACAATGGCAAAGTGAGGAAGCTCTACTTCCCTTTCTCCTCCTTTTCGTTCAAGCCTTGACACCACCTCGTCCAACAACTCACCAGTCCCTCCTCCACTGGTCGAGGAAACAGAGAAAACTTCTCCCAGTCCGAGCCGGTAAAATTGAGCCGCTCCCATTTCGATCTGAGCATTATCGGCTTTATTGGCCACCAACAAGACCGGTTTGCCGGAACGGCGAAGCATATCCGCCATAGCATCATCCAGATCCGTGATACCGGTTTGCACATCTACCAGGAAAAGAATAAGGTCTGCTTCTTCAACTGCATGGTCGATCTGACGGCGGATCTCTGTTTCAAAAGCATCTTCGCTGCCAGTAGTAAATCCACCGGTATCAACCGTGGAAAAGGTCATACCACTCCATTCCACCTCCCCGTAATGCCGGTCCCTGGTCACACCACTGACCTCATCCACAATAGCCTCCCGGCTTTCGGTCAATCGGTTGAATAAAGTAGATTTGCCCACATTGGGGCGGCCAACGATCGCCACCAGGTTTTTTTGACTCATAGGTCAATAGCCGTATTTGCGGAGTTTGGACTTCTGGTCGCGCCAGTTCTTGTCCACCTTCACCCGCAATTCCAGGTGGACCTGCTTGCCCACGAATTTCTCGATCTCCCGGCGGGCAGAGATA
>CAZAYA010000142.1:1168-6588 GCA_964489175.1 uncultured Flavobacteriales bacterium
AAGGTTTTGATCTTTTTCCCCTGGTGGCCGAGAAGGATGCCTTTCTGGGAATCCCGCATCACGATGATCAACGCCCTTATCCGGTCGATCTTTTCGGATTCTTTGTATTCAGTAACCTTCACTTCACAAGAGTAAGGTACTTCTTTTTCGTAGTGCATGAAAAGTTTCTCCCTGATGATCTCACCTACAAAGAACCGTAAAGGTCGATCGGTCAGTTCATCTTTCGGGAAAAAGGGAGGGGATTGCGGCATCCAGTCCACAAGTTGCTCCAGAATACCATCAAGGTTGAAGCCTTCCAGAGCGGAAACAGCTCTTACAGCAGCTTCAGGGACCAATTGCTGCCATTCCTGCTCTCGTTGCATCACTGTTTTCTGGTCGCTCAGGTCCACTTTGTTCAGCAGGACCATCACAGGAACAGAGGCTTCCCGGATCTTAACCAGGTAAGGGTCGTCTTTTTCGGGGAGTTCTCGTTGCACATCGACCACCAGGATCAAGGCGTCAGCATCTGTCAGGGCAGTCTGGACCACTTTCATCATGCTTTTATGCAAAGCATAAACAGGCTCCAGGAGGCCGGGGGTATCTGAATAAACGAGTTGAAAATCCTCACCGTTCACTACCCCCATGATACGGTGGCGGGTAGTCTGGGCTTTGTAAGTGATCGCAGAAAGACGCTCGCCCACCAAGCGGTTCATCAGCGTTGATTTTCCCGCATTAGGCTCTCCCAGGATATTCACAAAACCAGCCTTATGTTGGCCCACTTTTGGCGAGAAAGATTGCTCCGCAAAGAAACAAAATATTATATTTGCATCCCATCGAAAGAAAAGGGGGAGTAAAACTCTCCGATATAGATATATTGCGGGGTGGAGCAGTTGGTAGCTCGTCGGGCTCATAACCCGAAGGTCGCAGGTTCAAGTCCTGCCCCCGCTACTAAAAAAAAGCCGGTCCTGAAGAGGGCCGGCTTTTTTTGCTTTCGAATTTCCTTGTTCAGGAGTCTTGTTCATTGCTTTCGTTCGAAGCAATGTCACTGTCACGCTTAGAATTGTTGTTGCTTTTGAGGAGTTCGATGATCTCGTTCTTATCCCGGACCTGGATGAGCAACTGTTCATTCAGTTTTTCAAGGTATTGTTCGCGGTCTTTCATCCGCTTGACCTCGGTATTTTTACCGGAAGTACCATATCCAGCAGGATAATTCCCCCCTCCTTCTCCTTTTTCATGAAAGCGGATGATATCACAGACATCCACCTTAAACAGTGCTGCAATTTCCCGCAGTAATTGGAAATCCGTCTTTTTTGCCCCATTCTCAAATCGAGCATAACTCGACTGGGTAATTCCTAATTTATCAGCGACACCTTGCTGACTAAAGCCCTTCAACTCCCTCAACGCCTTGATATTCTTTAATATCTGACTCATAACAAGTGAAAATTTGTCACACACGGATCAAAGATGATCGTGCGATCATGGAACAACCGGGTCGATCATGAATTGTCCCTGCTTTCCACATCACGAATATAATTGACTCATTCAAAAATTAAGAATATTTCTTAAAAAAAATGCAGAACATTGGCCAATGGATAAGGCTAATATTCCGGGAATATTGCTACAATATAGTCGGATCCTTAAGAGCGATCATGTTATAATTTCATTCGATCATCCATTCCTTAAAATGAAATCTTTCTTCGCTCCGTTCAAGTAACAGAGACCAAGACATTGGAAATTTCTTCTTACTTTGTGATGTTTCTATTTCCCTCTTGCTGAGAAGGTCAAAAAAGCACTGATGGACCCGCGTTCTCTGTACGATCAATACCTGACCTTCCGAAAAGATGATCTGACCTTCATCTACCAAGGCGACCTTAGTGACGAAGACACGGCGAAGATCATCAGCCTCAGCGACTTTAATCTTGGTAACACCAAAGAGTTCAAACGGCTAAGAAAGCGGATATCCTTTTTGATGGCGGAAAGTTTCCAGAACATCCTTCGCCATAAAGAAGTTTCCGCTTCCAATGATCATTCCGAACAGAACAGTTTCTTCCTGACCCGGAGCCTGAACGGATCCTTTTACATCATTTCAGGCAATCCCATTCCCCGGGAAAAAACCCAGGCCCTAAAAAAGAAGTTAGACCATGTGAACGAATTGTCGCCGGAGGCTATTAAAAAATCCTACTTGCAGATCTTGTCGGAAGGAGACTTCTCCAACAAGGGAGGGGCAGGATTAGGATTGATCGAGATCGCCCGGCGTTCCGGGAAAAAACTGGTATTTGATTTTGAGAAATTGGATGACCAGTACATGATGTTCTACCTGCAGATCCGGCTTCACCAAGCTACGATCGAAAGCAAAGCGCCTCCACTTCAACTGGATTTCTCCAAGAAAGTCCACTATCAATTCTCCCATGAAGGTATTATGATGCTGTACAAGGGGGATTTCTCTCAGGAAACGATCATTCCGGTATTGCGAATGATCGAGAAAAACCTGAAAGGAAAGATCCGCAAGCGAACAACACTCAAACGGATCTTCCTCACCCTGGTGGAAATGATGCAGAACATCAGTATCCACGGACTTCAGCAAAACGGAACTACGACGGGCATCCTGATCCTCAACAGGGAAACTCCCACGACCTATCATCTTTCTGCCGGGAATTTCATCCCCTCGGAAAAAGCGAAAGCCCTGAAAGATCGACTGGAACGGTTATCCAGCCTTGATAAAAACGAACTGAACAGTTATTACAAGCAAGGGTTACAACAAGGGGCACAAGGCGATCACCCTGAAAAAGGGCTCGGCATGGTGGACATTGCCCGGAAAGCGGAAGAATTCCGTTTCGAGACCTTTCCTGATGAAAACGACATTTCCTTTTTCTCTCTCACCATCAAGGTATAAAAAAAGAGCCTGGTTCAAAACAGGCTCTTTCTTCTTGATCTTGGTTGAAGTTCGGCTTCTCAGTAACTCCAGAGGTCGTGTTCAAGCCGGAACATTTCGTTCTTGATGCTCTTAGCCTCCAGCAATGCATCCAATCCTGTTTTATAGGAAATGATCGGACGATCGCCGTAAACGTTGGACTCCTGAGTGATATAGCTATCGAAGCGCCGCTTCTGGAAGATATCATCAAAGGTCCGGCGTTTGGAGTTGTTCTGAGTATTAAAAGCTACATGGTTCGCCAGCACATACCGACATTCAGGATAATAGAACCAGAACAGCAAAGTTTCTCCGATCACTTCCCCGTTCTCTTTATCCTCCACCCAAGGAGCTAATCCGATAATGCGAACATCCATAACGGACCGTTGCTTATCGAAGAACCAATCCTCTTTGATCGTGTATTTCTTGACGTCAGCAGACTGGATTTTTTCCACGTAAGTGGTGTCCTTGGTCATTCCACTCATCGTGGTGATCTGGTCCTTGACAGTATCGGAAAGCATTCCTTCCGCTTCAGAGGGCAGCAAGGGAATGGTGAACTCATCATCCTGTCCGGTAGGGCCAGGAGAATACGCCGTGATCGACCCATCCTTGAGGACCGCATCGACCAGGACCTGGAACAAACTTTTCCGGTCTTCGATCTCATCGATGGGATAGAACAAGGGATGATTGATCTTCTGTTTCAACTCAATGGCACGCCACACCCGCTTACTCCACATTACATCTGCTTCCCGCAGGTGAGGGTATTTCAGCACCTTTCGGGTCGGGTTGTGCTCGCGGATGTATGCTCCGTCGAGTACGTTCTGGGCCTGGCTCTTTTCAGGAAGAAGAAAGAGTACTCCCAGCAGCAGAGTTCCGATGAATATCAAACGTTTGGGCGTTTCCATGATCAGAAAGTTGTGAAGGACAGGTTGGCAAGGGGCCTGGTACCGTCAGGTCCTTTGGCCATGATGTCCCTGATGAATATTGTTTGGCCAGGTTTGGCGGCCTGGAGCAACTCCTTCATATCGTTAGTGATCTTGGCTCCCCGCTTCTGTTCCACCGTCCGGAGCTGACCACCAACGGTCATACTCAATTTGAACCGGATCACATTGAACTTGAGGTCGAATTCAAAATTCTCCATAACGGCACGGATACCAGGAGCCAACTTAAGGCGGGAAGCTTTTATACGGTCATCCCCGATGGTCTTGCCCAAGAAATACGGTTTCGGGTCGGGCACTCGCTTGACCCGGAATTCCTTCTGTCCGAATTTCTTACCGGTCTTCTTGGATGAAACGTGGACCACGGCTCTGGACCCACTACCGGGATTAATGATGTAGTTCCCTTCTCCCCTGTCGGAACGGAGGCTTGCTCCACTTACCCGAACCTCAAGGTCATTAGGAGGAACTCCCGGCACAGAAACACTGATGGGGTTAGCAACCCCACGATAGAAAACGTTCATCTTGGTCGGGGATACCACAGCGCTTTGTTCCGCAGCCCTGAAGCCTCCACTCATGGTGAGGACCTTCTCCAGGTCTCCTTGTTTGATGACCATCTTGCCATCCCACAATTGTTCTCCTTTGCTCTTCGGTACCGCCCACATCTGGACCTTACCATTCTTAACAGAATACTGGAAAGGAGAATCCGTAGAATCCATCTCGGTGAATTCACCCGTAGCCGTATCCAACTGGCCAATACTGAACTCAGGATCCTTGGTCGAGCTGTAAGCAGCCCCAACGACTTGAGCTCTGTAGGTATCCCCCACTGCAACAAAGGATTCTTCAATAACGAACGGTTCGATCTTGTCGAACTTAAAATCTTCCGCACTAACCTGGCTCAACAAAGTGTTGAGCACATCGGATTCGGCATTCCGCACATCGGACTGGATCTTGGAAAGAGCGGTAATAACAGCAGCCAAAGGGGAATGATAGAATATTTTACCTTCCCAATTCTTAGCGGCCGGATCAGTGGATGTAGGATCTCCTTCGGTCCGCATACCAAGATCGACCTTCGCCGTATCCAAGCTTTTCAAGCCTTCACTCTCTTTCACGTTCTGAAGGATCGTTTTCAGTTCCTTCTTGTATTGGTCGATGCTCCTGTGAAGCTTCAAAGCAGACCAGGGTCCCTCCTTAGGTGTAACAGGTTGAGAGATCCCCATGATGTTGGTCGGGGCATCGTAATTGCTCAAAGAAGAGACTTTGCCCAGGTCGATCATGGAATCATGAACATCCTGAGGCAATCCTTCCACATTGATGATCAAATGCCTTTTGAGGCTATCGATGAAACCATCAAGACCGTCAGCTTCTTCCTTGACCTTCTGAGCAGCCTCATAGAAAGGACCAACCTTTTGCTGGTTGGCAGCATATTTCCGTTCAAAGGTGTTGTACGTAGACTCGTTCTTACCTTCAAAGTTCTCATTCGTCCGTTGAATGGATTCATCCATCCGAACGAACGCTTGAAGAATACTCTTGGATACGTTCAATGCCAAAAGAGCGGTCAGTACGAGGTACATCATACCGATCATCTTCTGTCTTGG
>CAZAYA010000143.1:0-3667 GCA_964489175.1 uncultured Flavobacteriales bacterium
CGATACCACGGCAGGACAAGTGGAAGTGGATAAGGCCGGGGATTATAAACTGACCGTTACCGATCCAGGCAATAGCTGCTTTTCGACCAAAACCCAGGCCGTGACCAAGTCTTCCCTGGTCCCCACAGCGATCGCTTCCGGGGATACGATCGGGTGTCCCCCCGATTCTGCTCTGCTGGACGGATCATTGTCTTCTTCTGTCTCTGGTGCCAATGCATATTCCTGGAAGCCGGTCAACGGGGGAAACTTGATTGCCGGGAACAACGCCCAACAAGCTTATGCTGGTGCGCCGGGTATTTACCGTCTTGTAGTGACGGATACGGTCAACAATTGTTCCGACTGGGATACCACGCTCATCCATGCGGATACTTCTTCCCCTAAAGCTGTGGTCACTTACATGGACTCCACCGTTTGTTCAGGAGATACCGTGACCCTGGATGCATCTGGTTCCTCAACGGCATCAGGGCAGATCCGTTACCGTTGGAGCACCTCCTACGGTGCTATCGTTGGAGATACGACCGGACCTACCGCTTGGGTGACCCATGCCGGAAATTATCGTTTTATCGTTACGGATCCTGTGGATATGTGTTCCGATACTGCCCGGATGAAAGTCTTTGAAGATTGCAAAGTCGATATATACAATGCCTTCAGCCCCGATGGAGATGGCAAGAACGATGAATGGATCATTGAAGGGGTGGAGAACAAACAGAATGAAGTGTTCATCTACAACCGCTGGGGAGATCTGATCGCTGAATTCGCTGATTACGACAACAAGAGCAATGTGTGGGATGGAACGAATAAGAACGGCCGAAAGGTTCCGGAAGGAACGTACTTCTACGTTATCAAAATGGCGGATGGGAGCCGTCAATTGACCGGATGGGTGCAGGTTACCCGATAATTTATTAAGTTTAAGGCAAGGGCCTATGAAGGTATTTCAAAAAATTATCGTGTTAGTAGCGGTGCTCCTTTATGGGACAGGGCATTTGGTGGCGCAGCAGGATGCCTTGTACAGCCAGTACATGTTCGACCCCTTTACCATCAACCCTGCTGTGGCCGGATCCAAATCAGCTACCAGCGCTGTGCTGTTGTACAGGAACCAATGGGTAGGCTTTGAAGGGGCGCCCAATACCCAGTCTTTCAGTATTCACAGCCCTTTCAGGGATAAGAACTTCGCTCTGGGACTGAACGTTTTCAACGACAACATCGGCCCTACCAACAATATGGGAGCGTTTGCTACCTATGCTTATCATTTGCCGCTTGGAAAAGGTCGTTTGTCCATGGGGTTGAGGGGAGGTGCCTATAACACCAATTTTGATGTTAACCAGTTGGAATACCGGGAGCCTGATGCGAATGCCAACGATGGGGGTGTGAATTCCCTTGTTCCGAGTTTTGATTTCGGCCTTTATTACTATACCAACCAATTTTATGTTGGTCTTTCCTCAACGCATCTGACCCAGCAAGAACTGGGTTTTGAGAGTGCTACCAACGGAGTAGCCGGCCTTCAGCTCCGCAGGCATTTCCTTCTTTCCAGTGGCGTAGCTATCGAGTTGAATGATAACCTTCTTTTCAGGCCTTCTGGGTTGGTCAAATATGTAGATGGAGCTCCCCTGAACGTGGATATCAATACCAGTTTCCTGATCAAGGAGGTCTTGTGGCTCGGAGTTTCTTTCCGGACCAGTAGAAGCCTTGTTTTCATCAGTGAAGTGAACATTACCGATTACTTGAGGGCAGGGTATTCCTATGATATGGGATTCAATGAACTTCAGGACCATCACGGGGGAACCCATGAGATCTTTGTGGGGGTGGATTTCAATATCTCCCGGACCAAGTCCATTTCGCCAAGGTATCGCTAAAGGGTGGAGGGAAAGAACATGTTCAGGACCGATCGATCAGCAATAATGATGCACTTTATCAGGAGGAGTGGGCTTCCGGGTTTTTGTTCTTGTCTTGTTTTTTTGCTCGCTTTCGGGGCGAAAGGGCAGTTCAACAAGGACCTTCCTGCCGAGAATGTCGATATCAGCTTTGAGCTGGATACCCTGCCGGAGTTGAACTCCAAATACATGGAATTCTCACCGACCTTCTACAAGAACAAGCTCGTCTTTACTTCCAATCGCGAATCGGACCTGTTGAACTATGGTATGAACATGTGGGGGCGTAATGCCTATCTTTCCCTGTTCTGGGTGGAATTGGGGGGTATGTCCGATTCTGCTGACTTCAAGAACGTCCGCAAGCTGTCCGACAAGATCAACATCCGCGATCATACAGGTCCGCTCACCTTTACTTCCAACGGGGAAAAGGCTTATTTCACCCGCGTTAGTGGCAAGGTATCAGAAGATATAGGGAAGGTGAAGAAACCTTCATTGTTCACCGCTACGTTCCGGGAGGAGAAATGGGAAGGAGTAAAGGAGCTTCCTTTCGTTCAGGATGAATATGCGTATGCTCATCCTAGTGTAGCTTCTAAGGGGAATACTTTGTTTTTCTCCTCCGACCGTGAGGGAAGTAAAGGGCAAAAGGACATCTGGGTAACGCAGCGGTCCGGGGAAGAATGGTCGAGCCTGAAGAACCTGGAGGTCATCAATTCCGAGGCCCAGGAAATGTTCCCTTATTTCAAGGATAGTACGCTTTTCTTTGCTTCCGACCGAAGTGGAGGGGAGGGGGGACTGGATCTTTATGCCAGCGTTCTAAAGGCTGACGGAAGCTGGACCGAGCCTCAGAACCTCGGTACTTCCATTAATTCTGAAGAAGATGATTTCGGGATCACCCTTCACCGAAGCTCCAAATGGGGCTTCTTTTCTTCCAACCGTGAAGGAGGAAAAGGAGAAGATGATATTTATCGTTTTGATGTGGTCACTTCTGTGACGGTGAAAAAACAAGAGATCGCCGGGAAATTTGAATACCGGAAGCTTTCTTCTGACAAACCGGGAGGAATGAAGGTCATGCTACTCAATGAAGATGGGGAAGTGGTGCGCAGCACGGTGACCGATTCTCTGGGAGCGTTCTCCTTTGAACAACTCCCCGGGGATAAGTCGTATGTCGTAAAGCTTGCCAATGAGGATGAGGATATGAAGCTGACCCTTTACGGAGAAGATGCCGATCATTACATGCTCAGCAATAAAGAGGGAGAATTCGTCTACCGGAAATTATCGGCCGATAAATCGGGCACCATGTCCCTAATGGATTTGGACGATGCTGGAATGGAAGGAAGCGAAGGGAAGGTGTCCGGGCAATTCGTTTATGAAAAGCTGGCCAGCGATTATCCGGGAGGCATGAAAGTGATGTTGGTGAATGAAGAGGGCGAGGTGGTGCGTACGACTACGACGGATGAACACGGGAATTTTGAATTCGAGAAACTTTCCGCGGACAAGGATTATATGATCAGGCTGGAAGAAGAGTCCGATGCACGAATATCATTGCTGGTCTATGGAAAGGAGGATAAGGTCAAAGCGCAGCTTAAACCGAATGAGGAAGGGGATTTTGTCTATCGCAAACTGGTGGCTCAGAAGGGAGAGCAAATGGCCCTTATGAACGAGGATGATCCCGGCAGTTATTCCCTGAAGGATACCGAAACCTTGCTTGCATTGTTCGAATATGATCACCTGGAAGGAAGTCCGGGAGGGATGACCGTGGTTGCTGAGACCGATGATGGAGAGGTCGTCTTTACCACGAA
>CAZAYA010000143.1:3677-6585 GCA_964489175.1 uncultured Flavobacteriales bacterium
AGCGGTTATTTTCGATTGGTGGACCTACCGGTCGTGAAAAAACTGATCATTCGCCCCGACAGCATGCCGGAGGATGATATGGAACTGACCATCCTGAACCGGAACGGAGAAGTGGTGACCGTTCTGAAGCCGGATGATAAAGGACGATTCGTTTACAACATGCTGAAAGGGGATGTTGCTTCCATGAAGGAGGAAAAAACAGAGGATGTGGCGTTAAGCAAAGCAGTGGAGGAAGAAAAGGAAAAAGTAACACAAGCGGAAAGCGATGCCACTATCGTCGAGGAACAGGGAAAAGTTTCCCAAAAGGAGGGAAAAGCAGTTGCATCCAATTCTTCCAAGATCGAAAAAACTTCTTCCTCTTCAGTGGTATTTTTCGCTCACAACAGTTCCCTGTTGAACAGCCGGGCTGAAAAAGTCCTTACGGAATTTTTGCGCGCGTTGGAGGGAGATCCTGAGGCAAGGGTGAAGGTAGATGGGTATGCTTCAGCGATAGGTGGTGAGGATTACAATGAATGGCTGAGCAGGAAACGGGCGAAAACAGTAGCTGCTTTTCTTCAGGAACATGGGGTGGATGCTACCAGGATCTCAAAGAAAGCTCACGGGGAAAGTAGTCTGGTGAACGACTGTAAGGATAAAGAGGCATGTCCTGATGAGGAACATGCCAAGAATCGGCGGGTGAAGGTAAGCCTGATCCGGTGAGACGCTCTATTTCACTTTTGCGGTCAGGGTGATCTCCTTTTTCCGGGGGGCTCCATCGGTAATGACCGTTATCGTGACCGCTTGATGGCCGTCCATCCCTTCGCTATTGAATTCCACCTTCAGGCTTCCTGTTTCGCCCGGTTGAAGGATCTTTTTAGGGGCACTAGTCACGATACGGCAGGAGGGAGGTGTTCGAATGTCGAGAATGGCCAACGGGGCTTTTCCCTTGTTTCGGTATTCGAACCGGTGGGTATGGACCGTCCCTTTTTTGATCGTGCCCAGGTCGAAAAGCCCCTCTTCCAAGGTAAGTGTTCCTGAAGTCGAGTCGGGAGCAGCTTCCTCCACGGAAACGATCTGGACCCGGCGTTCAAGGGAAGCGGGAATGCTATATACGGAGCGGATGGTATCGTGCAACTGATCGCTGATACCGGAAGGAGCACTGTATTCTCCGAACGGCTTTTGGGCCAGGAATAATTGTCCGCCGTTATCTGCCCGGTCTTCCAGATAGGGGATGAAAACACTGTCCTGGTATTCCTTGAGGTAATTTTCCATGCTGGTGATCCGCCGCAGGGCCAGATGCACATTGTAATCAGTAGGGGCGAGCGGGCTGCAGAAACCCTGAATGCCGATCTCCAGTTGTTTGCCGTTCTTCAGGGATTTGAGCAGCAATTCGGAGAATTGCTCCAGGTCCTGCATGCCCTTGTCCACTTTTTCCCGGAAGAAGAGCTTCATTCGTTCCAGGGCCGAATCCCTGGCCGGCTGGTCCAGGAAGGTGTCATACCGCTCCTCGTAGGTGGGGATCTTTTCTTTATAGGAGCGATATGCGTCCGCATAGGAAAGGTCGGTCGTTTTGGCCCAGGACGCGGGGTTGGGTTCATCGTTATGGAAGAAGACGGTGACCGGGAGGCTTTCCTGAAGTTGTAGGAGAGGAGGGGGAGGTACCGAGTCCTTTTCTTCTGCTTTCTTTTCTTGTTCCTGTACCGGCAGTTCCACGCGGTAAAGGTCGTTGCAGCACGTAGCGGCTTGCTCACTGAATGAGCCTTTGCGGTTGGAAGTCAGGTAGCCTTCGTTCACCGCCGGTCCGAGGATGAAGTACAGATCGTTGACATGGCTGTTCACAGGGTACCCCATGTTCTTAGGTGATGCGAAATTGCCGGGAGTGCCTTCACTTCTGAACACATCGAACCCGCCCAGGCCGTGATGCCAGGTGGAGCTGAAAAAGAGGTTCCGGCTTTCGGGTTGGTAGAAGGGAGTAACCTCATCATCGATGGAATTGATGGAGTCACCGGCATTGTGGATGTTCACGGGCATTCCTTTTTCATCCAGCCGGCTGTACCAGATGTCGAATTTCCCGTGCCCACCTTCCCGGTTGGAGGCAAAGAACAACCAGGAAGCGGTATCTGTTTCGGCCAGCATGGGGTGACTATAGCTGGCTGTTCCTTCATTCAGAGGAGATGAAAGAGGGACGCTTTTCTGCCATTCCCCGTCCTTCATCCGACTCATGTGGAGTTTGCACCGGCCCTCCCGGCAGAGGGAGTAGTAAAACCGGTCACGGTTTTGGTCGAGGGAAGTGTTCGCTGCATCAAGGGAATCTTTGTTGATCATTCCCGGCAGGGGATTACCAGCTTTCCAGCCTGTATCGGTACGGGTGGTGTGGAAGATCCGCACCACATATTGTTCATCCTTGATCTTCCAATTCTTCTTCTCTTTTTGGGCTCGTAGAGTGGAGAAATACAAAGAGGAATCCGAAGGTGAAAAAGCAGCGAATTCGGAAGCGGTGGTGTTGACCGGAGCGCCAAGGTGTTTTACCTTGCCGAAAGCGGAGCTGTCGTTCAGCAAAGTCTGAGCAAAGCGGCAGGACTCGTATTCCTGAACTGCTTTTTGGTATTCGTAAGAGGAGCGATCTTTCCGGAATA
Organism: uncultured Flavobacteriales bacterium; assembly: GCA_964489175.1. GTDB lineage: Bacteria > Bacteroidota > Bacteroidia > Flavobacteriales_D > CAYVSK01 > CAZAYA01. Next base: position 6,293 of record CAZAYA010000143.1, read on the forward strand.
GTTCCCGGGCTTTCTGCCAGGATCCCCGCGCCTTTTCATATTGGCCATTGTACTGTTGCATGGAAGCCAGCCAGAAGAAGGCCATGGGATGTTCTTCTCCCTTAGGGTCGGCCAATGTTGCCTTTTGATAGATCTCAGCTGCCTTTTCATAGTTGTGGTATCCCCGGAGGGCTTCGGCGTATTTGAAAGTGATATCGGTTCGCTCCGGGGCCAGTTCATGGGCATTGCTATAATGCCCGGCTGCTTCATAGAAGTCGCCTTCGGCCACCGCTTCATCCCCGAACCTGACCCAA
>CAZAYA010000144.1:0-6514 GCA_964489175.1 uncultured Flavobacteriales bacterium
TCACGGGCAGTGTGGCCAGCATGACGAGGGTGAGCTGGGCAGAATAGACGGTCAACAAAGCGATACCAACCAGAATGATCAATATCTGCCGCAGGAATTCGGCCAGGGTGGTGGTAAAGGTCTCCTGAAGAAGAGAAATGTCCGAAGCGATACGACTGTTCAACTCCCCCACCCGGCGTTGAGCAAAGAATTGCATGGGCAAGCGGATCAGGTGCTCATAAGTGCTTTGGCGAAGGCTGGCCAGCATTTTCTCGGTAACGTCCGAGAAAAGATAAATACGAAAGAAGGAAAAGATGGCCTGAAAGAAGAAAACACCGAACAAGAGCAGGGCAATGGCATCCACATTATCGAGGGCGAACCATCCCTCCCCTTGGGTGCCGGACCGGGAAGCATCCACCAATTTCCCCATCAATCCGGGAAAAAGCATGGAGGTAAGGCTGGACAGCAATAGAAACCCAAGGCCGATCGCAAATTTCACGCGATACGGACGCAGGTACCGGAAGATCCGCAAGGCTTTCCGAAAAGAGGAACGGCTCACGCGAGGGCGTTCCTCCTTATTGTTATCGGTAGAAGTGGACATAAGCTGTGGCTGCAAATGTAAACGAATTCCATGTGCGATCTCCTCTTCGGAGATCCGGGCAGGACTTTGGGGATTACCGGAAAAACATTATCTTCGCGGTCCGCTTTCGAAGAAAAAAGAGGACCATGAAACGCACATTCCAACCTTCTGTACGGAAACGCAAGAACAAGCAAGGGTTCAGAGCCCGCATGAAGACCCGGAACGGACAGAAGGTCCTGAACGCCCGCCGGAAAAAAGGGAGGAAGAAACTCAGCATTTCCAGCGAGCGGAAAGGGAACAAATAGCCCATCCGAAGAAGCCGGGTAACCAGGGATGACGTTGATGCTACCCAACGATACAGCCTGCCAATGTTCTTTGGCGGGCTTTTTTATGGGCGACCGTCCATAAACCCGATTTCATCCAACCCCGGCTACAACACAAGGAACGCTAACTTCAGGGTCGGATCGTAAGGTTGACAAAAGCTTGTTGGTCATGGTCAGGACTTCGACGAAATGGAGAACGGTCTGAACAGCAGGACGGAGGCCTGGGAAGCTTAAGCGTAGCGAGACGCTACGCTTAGCGGGGTGATGGGTTAGGATCTCCGAAAAGGGTGGGTCAGTTGGAGCGGAATTTCCAGCTCATGATCCAAAGATCATTCTACGACCAGTCGCCCCATGAAGCGCTCCCCCTTCTTGCCCGTCATTTCGAGCAAGTACAGGCCGGGGGTGAGGTCGCTCACTTGCACATAAGGGTCCAGGGGATCGATGGAAGTCCTCTTCTGACGCTTTCCAGTGAGATCATATAACTGCATTTCGAACGATCCTTCATTGCGCGGGATAGGGATCCGCACTTGTTGGTCCGCAGGGTTCGGGAACAGTTGAAGGGTGCTTTGCGAAGTGCTGGGAACTTTCCCGATGGAAGCGACCTCGTTCATATCGAACTTGACCAGATAGGCATCTCTATTTCCTCCATAGGTGTTCTGATGACCATTATGAGCGGTTCCGATATCGTAAGTAGTAAACCCCATATAAACATGACCTGAATCATCAGCAACACACGCAAACGCTATACTTCCTTTATGATAAGTTCCCCATATCCGATCTCCGGACTTGTCGAACACGGCGAGAAAAGGGTCCGAATTATTGGGGTTATAACCATCCAGGCTGTCCTCATAGGCATCGGAAGTGGCTATACCGTTCAAACTATACGTTTCCCCGGTCAGATAAATCTTTCCGTTCTTTGCAGAGCAATCATGCCCGTCTTCCTCAAAATTCCCCCCATAGGTTAAGGACCAATCCTTTCCTCCAGAGGAGTCGAACCTAGCCAGGTACGCATCCCAATCCCCATAATTATCAATTGCAGAACACACGAAAACATTCCCACTATCATCAACAGAGCAAGATCCTCCCGAACTCGCTCCCGAAGAATAGGTGGACCATTGTAGGTCCCCTGCCGAGGAGAACCTGGCCAGGAATCGCTCATCCTCTCCGATCAGGGAATCCCTGTGGCCGTTGAAGGCTATTCCTGAATCACTGTAGGTCGATCCTTCCAGGAGAATATTCCCGATGGGGTCTGTTACACAGGTGTTCTCGTATTCGAGCGAATCGCCCCCGAAGTAAGTGCCCCACTCCCTTACCCCTGAGGTATCGAACTTCACCAGGAATGCATCAAGAGCACTGCTGAGGGTATCCTTATGGCCATTGAGGAAAATATTGGTAGTACTGGTCGTGGTCCCTGACAAAAGGACCTTCCCTTTACCGTCCGCAGTACAAGAGTATCCTCTTTCATAACCGTTCCCTCCATAATACGTGGCCCAATCCCTCACCCCTGTTCCTTTGAACTTGACCAGAAAGGCCGCCCTGGGGCCGGGCATCGTATTTTGATGCCCTTCAGAAGCAATACTGCTGTTACTGTTGGTCGTTCCACACAAGTAAACATTGCCACCTTCATCCGTGGTCACGCCGTTCCCATCATCGTCATCGTTCCCTCCGTAATAGGTGGCCCAAAGGCGGTCCCCCGAGCCACTGAACTTGACCAGATAACAATCGCCATTCCCTCCATTTAGGCTATTTTGATATCCCCCTGATGCGATACCGCTCTGACTCCATGTTATTCCCGCCATATACACATTGCCCTCCTTGTCCAAAGTAATATCATTAATCCTCTCTCCGCCAGTTCCTCCATAATAAGTGCTCCATTCCAGGGCGGGATCGATCCTCAAGGCTTTTCCTTGATGGCCCTTCATGGAAAAAGAAAGTACGTTCCCTTCCAGACGGAATTCGCTCGTGATAGGCTCTCCTCTGGTCGTATGAGTTATGGGGGCTTTTTCCGTTAAAATGCCCAAAGGGGTCTTTACTTTGAGGTCCCCGTTCTTCAAGAGCTTCATTCCCTTGGCCCCATCGAAACGCATCCTGATCCTGGAGGGGTCCGCTTTGCGATGGACCAGAAAATCGTATTTCATGAATTCCCCTTTGCGGTAGAGGACCCAATCGATACCGGGATAGACGTCCTTGAGGATCACCTTCTCATAGCTCTTCACACCGGTGATCCCTTCCGGGCAATGGGCCAGGTAATAGTTCTCATAGTACCCTGTTGGCGCCTTTCTGATCACTTCAGGATCGGGATTAGCTCCAACGAGTTCTACATCGATCCGGTACGTGGTCCTGGATTCTTTTCCAGGATCCATTGTCGGAAGAGGAGAATGCCAGGAGACCTTTGCCCTTTCTTCTTGTCGGAACTGGTAATAGAGCCCCCGGTCGCTGATAAAGACCTTGACACCTCTACTTCGGGTGGTGAAAAGAACGTCCGAACGGTGTTCTCCCTCACTATCGACGACCTGCCCCCGGTTCTCCAAGAAGCCCGGGATGACCTCTCGACCAGTATTGGGTGATGCTGCCAATAACTGCACTGTCCCCATAAGCAGAAGGAGCAGGGACAAGGCACTTTGATGGGGTTGTTCGGTCATTAGGGGTCCTGGTTCATTCCTTCAATACTTTCTGAATACCGATCTTTTTACCTTTTATTACTTTAACGAGGTAAATGCCATCGGGTTGTTCCGAAAGATCGATCCTAACTGTTTTGCTCATGAGCCGTTCCCTTACAAAGACCTTTCGTCCCATCATGTCGGTCACGATGATCTCGGCAGCAGTATTTTCCCTGGTCCCATCGGATGAACGTTCCTCAGCGGCTTCCTTGATCGAGACCTGGAACTTCCCCGTATGTGGATTAGGTCGGGTTTGAAGATCAATGGTATCCTGTGGTTCCTGATGGTACTCTTTTTGAGGAGGAACCTCTCGCTTTTCTCTTATACTCTCGAAACTGTTCCTTCCATTGATGCAAGGATGGATAAAAGCGTGAAAACGTCCTCCAGAAGTAGCCTCGGCCCGGAATCCCGGCTTGAGCTCGATCCTTTCTCCTGCTCTGTAGGTGACCTTCGACCCGGCCCCTAATGCTTGTTCGGAAGTAATGATCTGTGTGACCTCGAAGAATTCATCCTCCATTTGCTGCCCCGATAAGGTGAGGTCTTCTTTCTCCGGGCATAACAAGCTGTTCTCCCAGGCACCCCTTCCGGCAGTTCCCGCTCTAATGGTATTGCTCTCATAATTTATTAAAAGGTCGGTAACACCGTTATGGGGAAAATTCTTCCCGTACCTTTCCCAGACCGGACCTCCACTACTATCCCTGAGTTCTTTGTTAGTAAATAACACTCCATTGTCAGTTCCCAGGTAAAGGTTCCCATTGGACCCTTTTTCTAATGCGATCGAGGAGCAGTGAACATTACACAGATTCCCTGACAGGTTGGTCCATTCTCCTGTTGAGTGATCATATTTGAATACCTTCCTCAATTTACTTGGGCATTCCCAAGGAAGGCAATACCCCCCAAATACAACATAAATCACATTGGGGTCATTATGACTTATGGCAACATCAGAAATGGTTGTCTTAGATGTACGATCAGGAAATTCTGAAGGATATGGGATCTTTTCCCAACTGTCCTTCACCACACTAGCCCCCTTAGTAGTTTGATCGGTCCGAAATAGGAACTGATTTTCCCACTTTCCATTACCTGTATTTGCAGCAATTAGATGAGAATAAAGAACGTTCGCATCCTCAGGCGCTGGATAGGTCTTCCACATGAACAAGTCTCTTATTCCGTTTAAATCTTCTTGTATATCAGAATTATAAATTTCACAAATATTTAACTCATTAAAATTTCCGCTTGATTCTCTCTCAACCCTCATAACTCTAGCTGGCCCTCGATCAGCATCAGGAATGCCAGGGGGACCACCTCCTGCATGAAAAGATAGATCTGGATTTTCAGGACTTAAGGATGCATATGGCCCCCAATTATATGAAAATCTTGGAGCACGGGGTATGGTGGACCGAGGGAACCCATCCCCATATTCTGAACTAAATTTGTAATTAGACAAAGTACCCTGAAAATTATAATAGATATTTGAGGAATGCTTATGATCCACCATGGGTTTCTGCCCATCTCCCCCCAATATGGTAGACCATGACGGGTTCCAAGGGAATCCATAATTTCCATCGGTCCTCACTGTTCCATCATGGGTCAACCCAAGCAAAATAGCTCCTGGGTCTTTTCTGGATCCAGCTATTCCAGCGACATTAGCTACTCCTAACCCATTGTTCATTGTTTGCCAATTAGATGGGGGATAGTTTGAAACATCTGCTTTGTATACACCTCCATCCGTGGCCAACCATAAACTGTTCCCATCTGGACTATACCTGATATCCCGAACATCTACATGAAACCTATTTCCCGCGAAAACTTCATTCCAATCACATCCCGTAATACAATTGTCAGCATTTAGACCCTGGGGCCATAATACCTTCCTTATTCCCTGAGAACGGACTACTTCTCCAGCATCTTGGGGTGAAACCGCAAAAGCGGAAATGTTCTTTTTCCCTACCTGCCAGAATTCATCAGGGGCTAATCTGGTCCATTCGAAATCTCCCGAAGGAGCCTTTGAAACCCTATAAAGATTATCATCTGGTGCACCTGAGGTAAAACCGTCTCCTCCTTCCATGGTCAAAAAAACCTTTCCTGGAGAAGCAGGAGAGATCTCAAGGTCCGCTCTTTCCGCCTTTTCAAGGTCTTTTTCCAGTTCAACTTCCGGCCCATTCTGAAGATCGTCCAACGGTACTGAACCCCCGCGCTGAGCGTAGCGTCTCGCTACGCTCGAACTTCCCCGGCCTCCCGGCCGGAGAACCTGATGCCCACCTTTCCCGTTCATCAGCGAAAACTTTCATAAGCAGCAACTTACAAAAGTTTTACTACTCTCGAACGTGTTGATCTGCTCTGATATCTCTTCATGACAGTACCGACAGGCCGGGGGCCTGGTAAGCTTAAGCGTAGCGGACTTGCCTCCCGGAGGGAGGACACTACGCTTAGCGGGGTTCACCGGATGCTTACATTTATTGGAGAACAACCCTTTCAGAAAAGACCTTATCCTTGAAAACAACCTTCAAAAGATAAACCCCTTTTCCGATATTCTCTTTCCGCAGATCAATGGTATGGTCGGATCCGGAGAGATCATTCCTGTGAAAGACCTTATTACTATAGATATCATAGATCCCGATCGAATAGTTCTTCATCGGGGAAGTACCTGAAAAGGATAACCTTACTTTCCCCTTCGTGGGATTTGGGAAAACCTTGAGAGCTTTTGAGGTGTATTCATTTACTGAACTTTTTGATCCTTTTTGTTCCGCCTCCATAGCAAGGGAACTGTCATTCTCGTTTTCATTCGCATGGGGCCTTTCCTGGTCACTTTCATTCTTTAATTCATTATCCTTATGGGCGTTTTTCCCATTCCCAGTATTGTTCTCCACCATTCTTCCATTTCCACATCCCCTTAAACAAGGTTCAGGTCTTGCCCTGAAACGGCTCCCTGCTTCAGCCCGGAAACCGGGTCCGAGTTCGATACGTTCCCC
>CAZAYA010000145.1:0-6495 GCA_964489175.1 uncultured Flavobacteriales bacterium
ACTTTTGGCAAGAACAGCATCGAGAATTGTCATCCCTTCCTGCGGCAAAGCAACTGGCGGACCAAGAACCTGGTACTGGCCGGGAATTTCAACCTCACCAATGTCGACGAGCTTTTCCAGTTGCTCATCGAACTGGGGCAACACCCTAAAGAACGCTCGGACACGATCACGGTCCTGGAAAAAGTGGGACACTTCCTGGACAATGAGAACGAACGCCTTTACCGCCAATACAAGCAACTGGGGTATGAAAAAAAGGAGATCTCCCAACTGATCGGGAAAAACCTCGACATCGCCCGGATCCTTCGCAAAGCGTCCATGGAATGGGACGGTGGTTATACCATGGCAGGCATGGTCGGCCAGGGAGATTCCTTCGTACTTCGCGACCCGGTAGGGATACGACCCGCTTATTATTATGCCGACGATGAGATCATCGCGGTCACTTCGGAACGCCCGGTTATCCAAACCACTTTCAACACCAGGCAAGAAGACGTCCGGGAGCTTCCTCCCGGCCACGCTCTGATCATCAAGAAGGATGGGTCGTACAAGATCGAACAGGTGCGTGAACCGGAAGAAAAACGCTCCTGCTCCTTCGAAAGGATCTACTTTTCCCGGGGCAATGACAAGGACATTTATCGTGAACGGAAATCGCTGGGAAGAAACCTTTGTCAGGAAGTCCTCAAAGCAGTGGACCATGAGATCCTGGACACGGTCTTCTCCTTCATCCCCAACACTGCGGAAGTCGCTTTCTACGGACTGGTGAAGGGTGTGGAACGGGAAATGGACCAGTGGAAAAAACGGGAGATCGCTGCATTGAAGGATGACCCCAGCGGTGAGGAGATCGACAAGATCCTCGCTCTGACCCCGCGTATCGAGAAGATCGCCATCAAAGACGCCAAACTGCGAACCTTCATCACCGACGACAACGCCCGGGACGACCTTGTCGCCCACGTTTATGACATTACCTACGGGACCATTCAGGCCGGGGAAGACAACCTTGTACTCATCGACGATTCCATCGTTCGCGGCACCACTCTCAAGCGAAGCATTCTTCGCATTCTGGACCGGCTGGAGCCCAAACGGATCGTTATGGCCTCCTCCGCTCCCCAGATCAGGTACCCGGATTGCTATGGCATCGATATGGCCCGCATCGGCGACCTCATCGCTTTCGAAGCGGCTATCGCTCTGCTTCACGAAACCAAGCAGGACAATATTATCGACCGGGTTTACGAGGAGGCCAAAGAGCAGGCTTCACTCCCCAAAGAACAGGTGCGCAATGTAGTCCGCGACATTTACGCCCCCTTCTCCGCCGATCAGGTCTCCAACAAGATCGCCGAACTGCTGACCCCGAAGGACATGCGCACAGAGGTCAAGGTGGTCTACCAATCCATCGAAGGATTGCATTCCTCCTGTCCCGATCATACAGGAGATTGGTACTTTACTGGCCACTACCCCACCCCCGGCGGTAACAAAGTGGTGAACCAGGCTTTCATCCACTACATGGAGGGAAGCAAGGAAAGGGCCTACTGAGCGAACCTCCTTCTTCTGAAACTTCTCCAGTCAAGGAACCCATAGATGAGGGCCCCGGGGACCAGCAGAAAGATCAAAGGACCGGCCCGCCAGGCTCCTTCCAAATCCAACCGGAACAGTCCCAGCAAAGCGGTCGTTAACCCACACCCGGGACAATGCACCCCGAACAGGGAATGCCAGAGGCAAGGCGGAAAAAGACCGATGGAAAAGCCCAGCTTCAAGCCCACAGCCCCTACCAGGTAGATTCCTCCGAGCAATGTCCACGGTCGCTGCCGCAGGTACTCAGCGATAAGTGATCGGGTTCCCTTCAGCATCCTTGAAATTCCCGGTTACCAAAAGAATAAGGTCGATCAGGACCCAAATGCCGCACAACCCGAGTGTGAGCAGCTGAACGACACCGATCGCGATATGCCCGGTATAAAAGCGATGGATCCCGAATACACCGAGGAACCAGCACAAGAGCAGTGTGATCAGCCACTGGTTGCGCATTTCCATACCCTCCCCGGAAAAGTCGGGCAGAGGAGGTTGACGAACACCGCATTGGGGACAGATCTCGGCCTTCCTATTGATGACCGCGCCACATTCGTGGCAATATTTTTCTTCTGCTTGTTTCATGCCTGGAGGAGTTGAACGATGCTTTGAAGGTAAAAGATCCGGGACTTTTATCCTTCTCGGGGTTCACAGCGACAAATCCTTACTTTTGCTCCCAAGCACACCGATCCTTCATGAAAACACACCTCATATCAGGCGGTTGCGGCTTCGTGGGCCGCAACATGGTCAAACGCCTTTACAACGCCACGCAGGACAACGTGGTCTTCATCGATGACCTTTCCGTAGGCATCCATCCCTCCGAATGGGGTTGGGAACCGACCGCAGGAGGAAAAGAGGCCGGAAAAGCAGAGATTTTCGGCAATGATGAGCGGCTCTTCTATTTCCGGGAGGATTTCCGGGCCTTTCTCCGCCGCTGCCAGGAACAGCCGGACTTCCTGCGGCAGGAATTCGGGATCGACGATCATTTCAGCGATGTCTTTCACTTTGCGGCTATCGTGGGTGGCCGGGCCAAGATCGACGGCGACCCGATGAAAGTAGCCCTGGACCTGTCCATCGATGCGGAATTCTTCGCCTGGATGGTGGAACACAAACCCGACCGGGTGCTTTACCCCAGTTCCAGTGCGGCCTATCCCATAGACCTTCAGACCGACCAGAACGCCATCGCTCTAAAAGAATCAGACATCGACTTCAAACGAATGGGGCAACCCGACATGACCTATGGATGGTCCAAACTCACCGGCGAATACCTGGCCCAGATCGCCGCTGAACACTATGGCGTCTCCGTAACCTGCATCCGCCCCTTTTCAGGCTACGGGGAAGATCAGGACCTCAGTTATCCCATCCCGGCCATCGCGGCCCGGGCTGCCAAAAAAGAAGATCCTTTCGAGGTGTGGGGAACTGGCAAACAAGGGCGGGATTTCGTCCACATCGATGATGTACTCGACTGCACCCTGCTGGCCATGGATAAGATCAGGGATGGCAGGGCCATCAACATCGGGCAGGGCCGCCTCACCACGTTCCTCGAGATCATCGACCTGTTCACGAAGTTCGCCGGTTACGAGCCCACCATCAAACCCCTGCTCGACAAGCCGGTAGGCGTTCACGCCCGCTATTGCGATATGAGCTACGTGAAGGAAACCCTCGGCTGGGAACCCAGCATCTCTATTGAAGAAGGCATGCGACGGGTCTACGACAAGGCTGTAGAGAAATTCGCAACGAACTGACATTCATCTCCCGAGAACAGCTTTGGCATAATTCTCCCAACTCAGCTGTTCCGTGGCTTTCTCCACGTTCTCCCGGGGAACCGGATCTTTCAGAAAACGCTCCATGGTCTCTGCCATGGAATCGATGTCGCCGGCCTCGGCCAGGTAACCGTTGAAACCGTCCCGAATGGTCTCCGAAAAGTGGCCCACTTTGGTTGCCAGTATGGGTAACTTGAAATTGTAGCTGAGGGACTCGATACCGGAAGGGGTAGCCGTAAGGTAGAACAGCAAAACAGCATCACTCACCTGGAAATACTGCGGCACATCCTCGTTGGGGATGAATTCGTTCACCACCATGGTCTTGTCCTGCAAACCCAGCTCATCGATCAGGGCCAGCGGTCGGTAATCCCTCTCCTCATCCTGCCCTTTTTTCAGGAACAACTTCTTGGCCGTACCGAACAAAGCCTTTTTCAGGCGGGTGGACCACTTCTTCTCATCCAGCGTGTTCCAAAAGGATTCTCCGCAGATCAGCAGGGAAACATCCTCCCGTTTCTCGGCTAGCTTCGCAAAAGCCTGAATAGCATTGTGCAGGCCTTTGTACTTCCGGATGAAACCGAAGAAAAGAAAAACGTGCTCCCGTAACCCGTGTTCTTTCTTGAAAGCTTCCACATCAAAATCCTCCCGGGGGCGGAACAGGTCGTATACCGGATGGTAAAGCTTGATGACCGGGGTCTTGCCACTTCCCTCCGATCTCGTACCAGTATCGGTCACCTCGAACTGCTTGTCGGGAAAGAGTTCTTCCAATTCATGGAAGGTCTTGTAAGCATGGACGATGTAAGTATCAGCATGCCGGATGCCGGTCCTGGTGAAGCGCTGGTCCAGGTTGCTGTTCTCTTTTTGTTGGACAAAGTGCAGATCGAAGATCACCTCGATATCCGGATGCCGGCTCAGCTTCCGGGCCATGTATCCCAACGGGAAGCCCTGGATCGCGATCGACCATTGGAAAACAACTTTGTCGGGCTTCAGGGAGCGGATGTAACGAACGGTTCGCTGCCAGGAAAACGGGTCGTTGTAATTGGTGAGGTATTTCACCTGGATCCCGGTCCCCTCCATGAAGTCGCTCCGGCTGCTCTTATCCAAGAATTCACGGGGGATAATAGCTGGGTACTGCTGGGTCCAGGAGACGATGTGGACCTCCGTATTCTCCTGAGCATCCAGTGCTTTGGCCAGGGAAGTATTGTAATTGGCGATCCCTCCCTTGAATTTCGGGCCGGGGCCGAAACAAACGATCCTTTGGGTTTGTGCTTTATCAGCCATCGTTCGGGATACTCAGAACCCTAACCGCTCCCTGACCTTATAGGTATTCCTGTCCGGGGAATTCCGTGAGACCAGTTCCCCGAGGAAACCGGCCAGGAAGAACTGCACCCCCATGATCATGGCGGTGAGCGCAATGTAGAACAGGGGTTGGTCGGTGACCAGGCGCGCTTCGATGTGCTGCTGCAGATAGTACAGTTTCATTCCTCCCAGCCAGACTGCCCCCAGGAAACCAACGAGGAACATGAGACATCCCCACAAACCGAAGAAGTGCATGGGTTTCTTCTTGAACCGGGCTACGAACAAGATAGTAGCCAGATCGAGGAATCCATTAATGAAGCGTTCGATACCGAATTTCGTGCGGCCGTACCGCCGGGGGTAATGGGTCACTTCTTTCTCTCCGATCCGGTAAAAGCCTTCCCTTTTGGCGATCACCGGAATGTAGCGATGCATCTCTCCGTAAACATCGATGTTCTTGACCACCTCTTTCCGGTAAGCTTTCAAACCACAATTGAAATCGTGAAGCTTGACGCCGGACATCCAGCGGGTCACGGAATTGAAGAGTTTGGAAGGAACGGTCTTGGTCACGGGGTCGTGACGCTTCTTCTTCCAACCGGAAACAAGGTCGTATCCCTCTTGCCGGATCATTCGCATCAGCTCAGGGAGTTCATCGGGAGAATCCTGCAGATCAGCATCCATGGTGATGACCACTTCCCCTTCAGCCGCTTCGAAGCCAACGTTCAGCCCTGCCGATTTCCCGTTATTGCGCAGGAAACGTACTCCCTTTACAGTATCATGCTGAGCAACCAGCCCGGCGATCGTTTCCCAGGAACGGTCATCGCTGCCATCATCGATGAAGATCACTTCATAAGCGACCCCCTCAGCTTCCACCACTTTTGCGATCCATTCGTACAATTCCCGAATGGATCCCTCCTCGTTGTATAAGGGAATGACAACGGAAAGGTCGATGGCAGGGGCGGAAAGGTTACTGGTCTCCTGTGGCATCCGGGCTCCGCTTAAGGAATATAGGCACGATCAGGGCGATGATGAACTGGGTGAAGAACATGGAAAACCAACTGACCATGGCCAGCCAAAGCGGTTGCAGAAAGATCTTGGTGAACTTCATGGCCTGCTCGACCTGCTCTTCGGAGATCTCACTTTCGCGCAACTGTTCCTCTGTATTTTGTCTCATGGCATCGACCAACCCCGGATCGATGAACTTGTACAGGATGTAACTGAAAACGCAATACACCAGGCCACTGACCAGGGCAATGTATACCCCGAGCTCTACGCCCTTCCCGTAGGACAGGAGCCCTCCTGCATATTGGTCCCGGAAATCCTTGGTAAAATAGATAATGCCGGCCACCATCAGGATCATTTCCAACCAACCTTTCACACTGCTCTCGAAACGGCCAAAAACGACGAACAAAAGGGAAAGGACCGACAAGGACAATCCCACGTACAAGCCATATTCCATTCCTAACCGGAAAGTACTTTTGGCCGGAGTTGGTGCTTCATTGCTTTCCATACCCAACAAGCGTTCTTTCCAACAAATATAGGATCTTTTGGTAGAGCGGATAGATGAGACCGACCCCAAGTGCAAGGGCAAAAAATGGGGAAAAGGCAGATGCCAAAGGGCAGATGGGAAACGGGGATGTGAACCTGATCCTCAGAAACGGAAGGAGGAGGAAAGACCCTTCAGGTTTGACAAACCTGAAGGGGGACTTCAAGGCCGGGACAGCTTTTCATTTCAATGACAGACGGCTATATCCTTTTTTGGTCATTTGTTCCTGATCCTTAATACTTAATACTTGATACCTGATACTTCATCCACCCGATCACAACACAAACGCCAGCGATCTGTTACATTTGCATGCGGGCAAGTCTTATACGACCAGCT
>CAZAYA010000146.1:0-6399 GCA_964489175.1 uncultured Flavobacteriales bacterium
GAAGCTCAGGATAAGGGACGAGACGACCAAGCACATCCGGGCGTTCAAAGGGCATATAACACTTCTCCGATAAGAGATCTTTTTCCTGTTCCTTGATCGGCTACTATAGGAATTCCATTACCCTAACCTAAAATGATCTTCTCCCGTATTTAATTCAGGGGAAGTTCTATACCTTTCAAGGGTGTTTTGACCATACGCCATGATCCAGAGCTATTTTAGACCTTAAAGAAATTATCGGGTTAAATACCCATTAAAAGCATAAGACAACCTTTTGAAAACACCACGTCTTATTAATTAGATGAAATTCGCCCACACCATATGGCTCACCCTGACCCTCCTCTGTTTTACTGCTCTTAGTGGACAGGCGACCCATTGGATGGGAGCGGATCTTACCTACCATCATATTGCAGGTAACCAATACGAGATTACCCTGAAAGTATATCGCGACTGTGCCGGGGTCGATCTTTGCAACGACTCACCGCCTTGCAATTGCCAAATTGCTGTTGATTACAATTCCAACAATTGTGGACAGGCTGGCACAGTATACCTTGACTTCCAACCCCCTGACCCTAATAACTGTTTGGGAAAAGATGTCACTTCCATTTGTCCGAATGAGGAAAGTACTTGTGATGATCAGTCAAGTCCCTATCCCGGTGCAAGGGAAGGAATCTTCACGGGAACGGTCACTTTGCCCGGACAATGCACCGATTGGAAGTTCAGCACCCGTCTCCAAAACCGGAACGGAGCGATTTCTACCATCGACAACGCTACCGGGAATCCCGCTCTTTATGTAGAAGCTACTCTGGATAACACTCATGGAGGGAACAGCTCTCCGGTCTTTTCCAACCAACCCGTTCCCTGGATCTGCATCAACAGTAAATTTTGCTTCAACCATGGTGCTCTTGACCCCGAAGGAGATTCACTGGTCTACTCCCTGGGGCATCCCCGTGAATATGAAAATACTACCATTGATTACCTGAATGGATACAGCCCCACCCAGCCCATGCAATCCACTCCTCCCCTGACGCTTGACCCTGTGACCGGTGACGTTTGCATGACCCCGACCCAAAAAGACGTGACCATCATGTCGATCGAGGTAGCACAATACGACGATCAGGGGAATCTGATCGGGACCGTGATGCGGGATATGCAGATCACTATCCTGGACTGCAACAACGAGCTTCCTGAAGCCAGCGGGATGAACGGGACCAATACCTTCAGTGATACCGTTTGTACCAATGAGCAGATCTGTTTCGACATTTTCGGCTCCGATGCCGATGCCGGGGACAATGTGAAAATGACATGGAACCAGGGCATTCCGGACGGATCCTTTTCTGTCGCCAACGATAGCTCCCCTACCCCAACCGCTACCTTTTGCTGGACCCCGGACAGCTCGGACCTGCAGCAAGCCCCCCATTCCTTTACGGTAGAGGTGATCGATGATGCTTGCCCTTATTTCGGGAATCAAACCTTTTCCTATAACATCAAGGTTGAAGATTGTGGCATCATTGGCTCCACTACCGGAGATACCATATGCAATGGCGATACGGCCATGATCAGCGCTTCCGCTATCGGCGGAGTTACTCCTTACACCTATACCTGGAACAACGGGCTAACAGGAGCTGGTCCTCATAAAGTCATTCCCAATGCCGATACAGACTATGAAGTTTACATAGAGGATGCTGGTGGGTATAAGGATACAGCTATCGCATCCGTGATAGTGGATCCTCTCCCCACCACCAATGCCGGCGATGATACGCTGGTATGCGATGGTGGAACAGCCACCCTTACTGCCACAGGAGCTGATTCCTATTCCTGGGCACCCGGCGGACAAACAACCCCCTCCATCAACGTATCACCGGCCACTTCTACCGAATACATCGTTACCGGAACCTCTGCAGAAGGATGCTCCCTGGAGGATACGGTCATGGTGAACGTAGGAAGTGCTACAGCATCTATTGCAACACCGGACACCCTTTCCTGTGCTGTAAGGGATATCATGCTCGATGCGACAGGAAGTACCAGTTCTCCGGGAGACACAACCTTCCAGTGGTCCACCCCCAACGGGAACATTGTCTCCGGCGGCAATACCTCCACTCCCCTAATCGACGCTCCCGGTGAGTATCATGTGATCGTGACCGATGCCCTCAGTGGTTGTTCAGACTCCGATACCGTCACCATTCTCCAGGTCCCTGCTCCTCCCTCTGCCATGATCACCGGGACCGACACGATCACCTGTTCCTCTCCTTCCCTGACCCTCAACGGCACGGGCTCTTCAAGTGGTTCTGGGTATCATACCTATTCCTGGTCGACCACAAATGGTAACATCACGAATGCTACAGTTGATTCTTCCAGCATAGATGTAGATGCCGCTGGAGACTACCGATTAGTGGTCGATGACACGGTGAACGGATGTACCGATACCATGAGCGTCACGATCCCGGAGAATACCACGCCTCCCACCGCCTCTGTTATCAATAATAACCCGGACACCCTCACCTGTGAGGTGAACTCCGTAATGCTGGATGCCTCGAATTCCTCTTCCACTTCAGGAGCCATCACCTATTCCTGGGAAAGCATGAACGGCGGAAGCATCATTGGTGCTGCCTCCGACTCCGTGACCATCGATGTGAACGCCCCTGGGTCCTATGCCGTGACCGTAACAGACCCTGAGAATGGCTGTACGGATGCAGACACCATTGAAGTGGCCATGGATACTTCATCACCTACGGCCATGATCGCGCAACCGGATACTTTTCTTTGCTCCACCGACTCCCTTCAACTCGATGGCAGCTCTTCTTCCACCACCCATGGGACCATTGCCTACAGCTGGCAAAGCCTTTCAGGGGGAAATGTGTCTTCTGAAAGCAATACCGCTACTCCCTGGGTCGATGGACCGGGAACTTATCAACTGGTGATCACAGACCCGGTCAATGGATGTATGGACAGTGCGACCATTTCCGTCCCGGAGAACCAACAAGCTCCCACTCCTGCTATCTCCACACCTCCTGCTCTTACCTGCGACAGCACAACAGCCACCCTGGATGCCACCGGTTCAACAACGAATTCAGGAGCCCGGACCTTCTCCTGGAACGTTCTTGGAGGCAACATCACCGGAGCAGCTGCAGACTCCTCCACCATCACGGTGAACGAAGCAGGGGATTATCAGGTCGTGGTCATGGATCCTGTTAATGGTTGCCAGGCCTCCATGATCCGGAGCGTGGCTATCGATACCACCCCTCCACCGGTCACAACCTCTCCAGATACCCTCCTCTGCCCCAATGAAACGGTGACCATCTATGCCAGCGGAGCAGTCTCCTATGAATGGACCCCCGGCGTGGGCCTTAGTGATAGTACCCAACCATCTCCCTTAGTAAGCCTGCCTCCGGACACCACGGTCACCTATGCCGTGACAGGAACAGGAGCTAACGGCTGCACTTCTACGGACAACATCAGGGTTGAGAGCGCAGCTCCCATTACCCTTACTCCCTCGGTCATCAATGCTATATGTCACGGGGAGTGTAGTGGTGAGGCATCCGTCAATCCGGACGGAGGATACGGTCCGCTTTCCAACTGGAGCTTTGCCTGGAAAAACAGTAGTGGCCAGCAGGTAGACCAGGGGCTTTCCGCCAAGAACCTCTGCGCTGGCGATTATACGATCACGGCAACGGACGAGATCGGATGTACCGCTTCTGAAGACACGACCATCGGACAACCTCCTGAATTCCTGATCGAAGGCTTCAGCATCAAGGATGAAACCTGCTATGGGGATTGCTCCGGCAAGGTCAGGATCGACGCTCCGACCGCCGTGAGTTATGAGATCCGCCAAAACAATGGCAATTCCATCACTTCTTCCGACAGTGTTTTTGAGAACCTGTGTGCGGATACCTATACCATTACCGCCATCAACCCTGTAGGCTGTACCACTCAGGAGACCGCTCAGGTCAGCAGCCCGCCCGAGGTGGTTTCAAAATTTGAATACTCCCCGAATGAAGCCAACATTCGGGAGCCCGGGATCCATTTCTCTAACCTCTCCCTTGAAGCCACCCAGTATTTCTGGGATTTCGGGGACGGGGATTCCTCCACGGCTGTTTCTCCCAGTCATACCTTCCCCGACAGTAGTAACGGGGTTTATACGGTATGCCTGAAAGCAATGAATGACAGTGGATGCGTGGATACCACCTGCAAGCCCGTGGAAGTGAAAGAAGTCTTCTCGATCTTTGTCCCCAATGCCTTTACCCCTGACGGGGACGGAACTAACGATGGTTTCATGCCGATCATTCGGGGTCATGAACCGGGATCCTACAACCTCAAGATCTTCGATCGCTGGGGCGAACTGATCTGGGTATCCAATACCGTCGGCGAAAAATGGAAGGGATCCGTTAAAGGGGTCGAAAAGAAAGCTACTTCGGACGTTTATGTCTGGAAGCTCCGGGTGAGGGAAAAGGTTAGCGGCAAGGAAAGGGAGTTCATGGGGCATGTGACCTTGCTGGATTAAAGCTTCACCGGTGAAGAACCGTCCATTTCCGGACAAGTCTTTCCCCTTCTGCCCTGACCCGAACAAGGTATTGGCCAGGCGTCCATTGTTCTTTGGAAAGGGATAGGGTATTCTTCCCTCGAACCATGGCTTGTTCCTTTTCCCAAAGCACCCGCCCGGTCAGGTCCAGCAAACTGACCCGGCAAGTCCCTTGGCGGTCAGCTTCCAGATCGATTCGAGCATCTCCGGAAGAAGGGTTGGGGTAAAGACGAACTTCCCGTATGACAGAAGTCCTTTTATCTACAGAAGTAACCTGTTCTTTGGGCAGGAACCAGGGGTCGGCATCATAAGTATCCGTGCTGTCATTGTTGACCGTATTCTTATACACCACCACAAAAGAGATATCGCCCTGTCGGGTTAGAGACGGCTCCCCGATACATTCTGCATTTCCGGGTGACAGGAGTTTCTGCTTCGCTCCCCAACTGTCCCAATCCCCCGGCTGCAATTGTTCGGACCGGTAGATCTCACACCCTACGGCATAATACAAATACAGTTTCCCGGTCTGCGGATCCTCCCAGGGCATCGGCTGATGTTCTTTGTTGGTGGTATTGATGCTGGTAACGTTCACCGGGTCGGACCAGGTCCTCCCGTTATCTCCGCTCAAAGCATACCAGATGTCGATATAGCCCTGCCCCCCGGGCCGCTCACTGTCCAGGAACAAAACGACGGAATCCTGGTCGATCCTGTACAAAGTCGGGTTATCGGCATTGATATCAGCAGGTGCATAACTGGTATCGCAGTATACCGTATCAAAGTTGTCCACCGGCGGATTGATCGGGTAACACAAACGTTCGGCACTGTCCCCTTCAGGGTTCAGGTCCGTGTCCCGTACCATCCAAATATCCTTGTCCCCCGTAAAGGCAAAAAGGTCGACCAATGAATCCGAGTTCGGGGCCATCAATGGAAAAGGACCTCCATCAGGGTAAAATGGACGGGAAAGACCTGAAAGTTGCCAGGTCTGAAAAGAGTCCTGCACCGTAGTCCGTTCAGCTTTCAGGATATCCACGTTGGTCCAGGAGGGACAACCGAAAATATTGGTCACGGTATCGACCCCGTAGGCCGTATCGCGAACATAGGGACCAAAATTGCTGAAACGGTAGCAAATGGAACTGTCCGGGTGAGCGTTGATGAACTGGGTATAGGAAAAAAGGTCGTAGGGCGCATAAATGGCGTAGAGATGCTTCCCGTCCGGAGTAATGTGCAGGCCATCCTCCCACCCCATCGTGGACAAAGGTTGCTGATAAGGCTCTCCATATTCCGCCTGAACGGAAGGAGCGACCTGGACCTGGGTGTTCCGTTTGATGGAATCCCATTCAGCTGTGACCTGAGCTTTTGAGGTCTGGGGCAAAAACCCAAGAACAAGGACCCCCAAAAACGTCATCCTCCTCAAAGCAAGAATATCCCTATACCCACCGTTCCTGGTAACAAGCAATGGAAAAACTTCCAAATACATGATAAGTCCCTGTCTCATGGAAGGAGGTGTTCAAAGAGGGAACGGACGAGCTTTCCTAAAGTTACGGCATTGTTTAATTTCACCTTTAACAAACTTCAACCTTTCATGACCCTTGACCTTACCGACAACGTGATCCTGTTGACCGGCGCCACCAGCGGCATCGGAAGCGCGATTGTGGAACAGTTGGCGGAAGCCAATACCACCATTGCCCTGCATTACAGTCAGAACGAGGACAAAGCCCGGAAACTCGCCCGCCATGCCGGAAACGATGCAGAGATATTCCAGGCCGACCTGGAGGACCTCGACCAGGCCGAAGGCCTTTTCCAAAATGTGATGGACCATTATGGAAAGGTCGACACCCTGATCAACAATGCCGGGGTCTTCCTCCATTCTTCCATCGATGATCAGG
>CAZAYA010000147.1:0-687 GCA_964489175.1 uncultured Flavobacteriales bacterium
AAACCGGAGCGGAAAAAGGCCAAGCTCAGTTACAAGGAGAACCGGGAAAAACAACAACTGGAGCAAGAGATCAAAAAGCTGGAGCAAAAACAGGAAAAACTGGAAGCCGAACTCAATTCCGGGGAGCTCGATCATGAGTCCATGAACGAACGGTCACTGGAGGTCGGCGAATTGATCGGGGTCATTGAAACCAAGACCGAAAGATGGTTTGAATTGGTGGAAAAAGAGGAGACTGATGATGTGGATCATTGACCTGTTCAGAGCGTTTGCTTTTTTTTAACCAATTGTTATGCATGCATAACAAATATTTATTATCTTGGTCAGGCGTATGAAACCTGAAGCGACCATCGATTTTCACATTCGCTGGACCTGGCACCAGATCGCAAAGCTGTACAACCAGGAGGCGCTGAAATATGATATGACCATGTCGATGGGGTACATGTTATTGAACATCGATCCGGAGGAAGGAAGTCCGTCCACAAGTCTGGGCCCCAAAATGGGGATGGAGCCGAGAAGTTTGACCCGCACCGTCCGGTCGATGGAAGAAAAAGGGCTGATCCGTCGGGAAAAGGACGCTGAGGACCGGAGGATGGTGCGTATCTTCCTGACAGGAAAAGGAGCGGAGAAACGCAAGATCGCCCGGCGGACGGTGATCCGCTTCAATGAGGCCGTTTTTGAGGAACTGGC
>CAZAYA010000147.1:697-2667 GCA_964489175.1 uncultured Flavobacteriales bacterium
TTCCACCTGATGCAGAAGATCAGGAACTTGTTGGATACTAAAACCATATTCGATCATGAGCCAGCGTAATATTCGTAAGGTCGCTGTTCTCGGTTCCGGTGTAATGGGATCGAGGATCGCATGTCATTTTGCTAACATCGGGCTCGATGTGCTGTTGCTGGATATTGTTCCCGGGGAATTAACCGAGGCTGAACAAGCCAAAGGGCTTACCCTGAAGGACCCGAGGGTTCGGAACCGCATCGTGAACGATTCCCTTCAGAAGGCTCTCAAAAGCAATCCATCCCCCATTTACAGCAAGCGTTTTGCCGAGCGTATTACCACTGGGAATTTCGAGGATGACCTCGATAAGCTTGCCGACCGGGACTGGACCCTGGAAGCAGTAGTGGAAGGGCTGGATATCAAGCAAAGCCTTTTTGAGAAGGTAGAGCAGGTGCGGACCCCCGGTACGCTTATCACTACCAACACCTCAGGCATACCGATCCATTACCTGCTGGAAGGGCGTAGCGAGGATTTTCAAAAGCATTTCTGCGGAACACACTTCTTCAATCCGCCCCGCTATCTTCAGTTGTTGGAGGTCATCCCTTCGCCGAAGACCGATGCCGGGGTCATCGATTTCCTCATGGCTTTTGGTCACCGGGAACTCGGCAAGCGGACCGTCCTTTGCAAGGATACCCCGGCTTTCATTGCCAATCGTGTGGGCGTTTATTCCATCATGGCCCTTTTTCACCTGGTAAAGGATATGGGGTTGAGCGTGAACGAAGTCGATAAGCTCACGGGGCCTGTTCTTGGAAGGCCGAAGTCAGCCACCTTCCGCACCTGTGATGTGGTTGGTCTGGATACGCTGGTGCATGTGGCTAATGGGGTCAGAGAGAATTGCCCGGATGATGAAGCTGCCGATACCTTCGCCATTCCCGACTATGTTCAGAAGATGGTGGATCAAGGCATGCTGGGCAGCAAGTCCGGGCAGGGATTCTATAAAAAGGTCAAGGATGAGGAAGGCAAGAGCGAGATCAGGGAACTGAACCTCGAGACGCTCGAATACCAGCCTAAAAGCAAGGTCAGTTTCCCGACGCTCGATATGGCCATGCAACAAGAAAACGTGGCCGATAAGACCCGAACGCTCTTCAATGGCAAGGACCAGGCAGGCGAATTCACCCGCCGCTCCATGACGGGCTTGTTCCAGTATGTCTCCAATCGGATCCCTGAGATCGCTGATGAATTGTACAAGGTCGATGATGCCATGCGGGCAGGTTTCGGCTGGAAACTCGGCCCCTTCCAGACCTGGGATGTGATCGGGGTAGAGAAAGGCCTGAAGGCCATGAAAGAAGCTGGTCTTCAACCAGCCCAATGGGTGAGGGACATGCTGGACAAAGGCATCTCATCCTTCTACAAGACCGAGGAGGGCATTCGGTACTACTATGATATTGCCGCAGGGGACTATCAAAAAGTACCGGGTTCCGATGAATTGATCGTGTTGGCGGACCTGCCGGAGGATAAAGTGGTCTGGAAGAATAGCGAAGCGACCATTCATGATATCGGGGACGGGGTCCTCAACGTGAGTTTCCATTCCAAGATGAACACCATTGGCGGGGATATTCTCAATGCTCTGAAAAAAGCCATAGATCTTGCCGAGAGCGAAGAAAAATATCATGGTGTTGTTGTCAGCAATGAAGGGGATAACTTTTCCGCTGGTGCCAACGTGGGGCTCATCCTCATGATGGCGGCCGAGCAGGACTACGATGAACTCGATATGGCCGTACGGCAGTTCCAGGGAGCCACGATGCGGATGCGGTATTCTGCGGTGCCTGTTGTTGCAGCTCCTCATAACCTCACCCTGGGTGGAGGCTGTGAACTATGCCTCCATGCAGATAAAGTCGTAGCCCATGCTGAAACGTACATCGGATTGGTGGAGTTCGGGGCTGGTCTGATCCCAGGTGGGGGCGGGACCAAGGAGTTCGCCCTGCGCCTTT
>CAZAYA010000147.1:2677-6398 GCA_964489175.1 uncultured Flavobacteriales bacterium
GCTTCCTGACCCTTGGCCAGGCTAAAGTGGCGACTTCCGGAGAGGAAGGTTTCGAACTGGGTTACCTGAGAAGGGGACAGGATGAAGTGGTCATCAGCCGCGATCACCAATTGCTGGTGGCCAAAGAGGCTGTTCTGAAACTTTCGGAACAGGGGTATGTGCAGCCCAAACCACGCCAGGATATTAAAGTGCTCGGACAGGAAGGTCTGGGTGTGGTCTATGCCGGAGCCAATTCCATGCGAAGCGGGAACTACATCTCCGATCATGACCAGAAGATCTCGGAGAAGCTGGGGTATGTGATGTGTGGAGGAGACCTCTCTGAGATCACGGAAGTATCAGAGGATCATTTGCTGAACCTTGAACGAAAGGCTTTTCTGGAACTGTGTGGAGAGACCAAGACTTTGAAACGGATGGAGAGCATTGTGAAGACGGGGAAGCCGTTAAGGAACTGATCAAGCTGGGTATGGAGGTACAAAGCACTGAAAAGAGGTAAGGAAAAATTTCTGAAGAGGGTAAGATCAAGCCGGTCAATTCAGGAATAGATGCAAGAGTACTGGTTGGTTATACTCCAATTCCTCAATACAGGAAAATAAAAAGACGTCGGATCATGCACCAATTTAAGGATCTAAGGGTATGGAAAAAAGCTTTTTCGCTTTCTGTTTCCTTTCACAAAATAGCTGCTGGTTTTCCTAAGGATGAAAAATATGGCTTGACCTCGCAAGCAAAAAGGTCAGTGGTTTCCATATCGAGTAATATTGCTGAAGGAGCTGGGAGGGAAGGTAAAAAGGAGTTCCTTCGTTTTTTGAACATTGCTAATGGGTCAGCCTTTGAATTTGAAAGCCAACTTCTCATGATCAAAGAATTGAAATGGGTCGAAGCTGGTGATTTTGTGGGATTGAATTCTGAACTCGATTCGGTCAAGAACATGTTGTTTCGGCTTCAGCAGACTCTTAGAGAAGATCCAAAGCAATTGAAAGAACCTTCAGAACAGTACTTTGTACCTGGTAACTAGTACGTTAGTACAAAATATTCTACCATGAACGCCTACATTGTAACACTCAAACGCTCCGCCGTCGGGAAAGCCCCAAGAGGCTCCTTAAGGTCCAAGCGTCCCGACGATCTTGCCGCTGAGGTGATCAGGGGCATGTTGAAACAAGACCTGCCCGATCTGGACCCCGGCCGCATCGATGATGTGATCGTGGGGAATGCGACTCCAGAAGCTGAACAGGGGTTGAACGTCGGACGGATGATCTCCCTGATGAGTCTGGATACGGAAAAGGTGCCCGGCATGACGGTCAACCGTTACTGCGCCTCCGGACTGGAAACGATCGCTATTGCGGCTTCCAAGGTCACGGCCGGTATTTCGGATTGCATCATCGCTGGTGGCGTGGAATGCATGTCGCCCATTCCGTTCGGAGGGTGGCGCATCGTCCCCAACCCGAGAGTAGCGAAAGAGCATCCCGATTGGTATTGGGGTATGGGGCTGACCGCTGAAGCCGTGGCCGAAGATTTCAAGGTGAGTCGGGAAGATCAGGATGAATTCGGGTACAATTCTCACCAGAAGGCGGTCAAAGCCATTGAAGAAGGGAAGTTCAAAGAGGAGGTCATTCCTGTGGAAGTGGAGCAGGTCTACCTCGATGAAAAGGAAAAGCGACAAACCCGGACCTACACCTTTGATACGGAGGAAGGACCACGCAAAGACACCGACCTGGGGAAAATGGCCCAACTCAAACCAGTGTTCAAACAAGGAGGGACGGTAACGGCCGGGAACGCATCCCAAACTTCTGACGGGGCGGCTTTTGCAGTCGTGATGTCGGAAAAGATGGTGAAGGAATTGAATTTGGAGCCGGTTGCCCGGTTAGTAACCTATGCAGCTGCCGGTTTGGAGCCGAGGATCATGGGAATGGGGCCAAAATACGCCATCCCAAAGGCCCTGGACCAGGCTGGGATGAAGTTGAGCGATATCGAGCAGATCGAACTGAACGAAGCTTTTGCTTCCCAGTCCCTTGCTGTGATCCGGGAACTCGACATCGACCCGGAGATCGTGAACGTGAACGGAGGGGCCATTGCCATGGGGCACCCGCTGGGCTGCACCGGGGCGAAACTCTCCGTGCAGTTATTGCACGAAATGCGAAGAAGAAAACAACAGTATGGCATCGTCACCATGTGTGTGGGAACGGGGCAGGGAGCTGCCGGAATATTTGAATTATTGAAATGATGAGATGGCTAGAATAATTGTTGGAAAACATTGATGGTCAGGTAGAAGTGCTTAAGTGTCTTAATACTTTGTACTTGATACTTTGAATATCGACCGAAAATGTATCCCATCATTACACCCCTTAATACAGAACTGCTATGTCCGACGAAAGCAAGAACAAAACAGCGATCAAAGGCGGGGAATTCCTGGTCAAGGTCACTCCTGCTGAAGAGATCTTCATTCCTGAGGAATGGACCGAGGAACAATTGATGATCCGGGATACTTGCCTGGAGTTCCTGAAAAAGGAAGTGCATCCTGTTCTTGACCGCATCGATAGCAAAGAGGAAGGCTTGATGCAGTCCCTTATCGAGAAGTCAGGAGAACTGGGTATTCTGGCCTTGAGCGTTCCCGAGGAGCTGGGAGGCTCCGGCATGGATTTCACGACTTCCATGCTGGCGACCGAAGCGACCGGTGCGGGCCATTCCTTTTCCGTAGCATTTTCCGCCCATAACGGGATCGGAACCTTGCCCATTCTCTATTTCGGGAATGATGAGCAAAAGCAGAAGTACATTCCCAAGTTGGCCAGCGGCGAATGGAAGGCGTGTTATTGCCTGACCGAACCCGGGGCCGGATCGGACGCCAATAGTGGTAAGACCAAGGCAACCCTGAGCGAGGATGGCGAACATTACATTCTCAATGGCCAGAAGATGTGGATCACGAACGGGACCTTTGCCGATGTCCTGACGGTCTTCGCCAAGATCGATGACGATGAGAACCTGAGCGCTTTCATCGTGGAACGAGACTTCGGAGGGATCTCCACAACGCCGGAAGAAGAAAAGATGGGGATCCGTGGGTCGTCTACCTGCCAGATCTTCTTCGAAGATGTAAAAGTACCCAAGGAAAACCTGCTCAATGAACGGGGCAAAGGGTTCAAGATCGCGCTCAACATCCTCAACCTGGGTCGGATCAAGTTGGCCGGCGCAGTGATCGGGGGTTCGAAGGACGTGATCAACAAGTCGATCCAGTATGCCAGTGAGCGGCAGCAGTTCGGTCATACATTGTCCGATTTCGGGGCCATCAAGCACAAACTCGCTGAACAGGCCATCCGCACCTTTGCCACCGAGACTGCTACTTACCGGTGCAGTCAGAACATTGAGGACATGATCGCCTACCAGCAGGAGCAGGGAAAGTCCCGCAGTGAAGCTATTCTGAAGGGAATGGAAGAATATGCGGCTGAAGCCGCGATCCTTAAAGTAGGTGCTTCGGAAGCCTTGGACTATGTTGTCGATGAAGGGGTGCAGATCCACGGGGGGATGGGTTTCTCCTCCGAAACCGAAGTGGAGCGGGCTTATCGTGATGCCCGGATCAACCGGATCTTCGAGGGGACCAATGAGATCAACCGCATGCTGATCGTGGACATGCTCTTGAAGCGGGCCATGAAAGGGGAGATCGACTTGATGGGACCAGCGAAGCAAGTCCAGGACGAATTGATGTCCGTCCCGGAATTCGGGGATGACGAGGAAG
>CAZAYA010000148.1:0-6095 GCA_964489175.1 uncultured Flavobacteriales bacterium
CGCCCGGGGAAATAGTTGCTACATCGATGAAGAAGGCAAGCTCATGCCTTTATCTCCGAATTTTACGCCTCGCGTATTGGTGGCTACAGGAGAATTTTCCATTGCCGATGATCTGGCCGGAGCAGATACGAACCGGTTCCGGCAAGGAGTCCATGAATTGGCGGAGTTCGTGCGTGCCCACGAATTCTGGCAGGCCCAGGTACAACAGGTAGTGCTGAAAGCGAACAGAGAAGTGGAACTCATTCCCAGGGTAGGGGATCATCGGATCATGTTCGGGGAGCTCGAGGACTTTTCCGGGAAGTTCAGTAAACTTTTCACCCTTTACGAAAAGGGATTGCAAAAGACAGGATGGAATTTTCACGATACGATCGATCTGCGGTATGAGGACCAGGTCGTTTGTAAAAAACGCTAACAATCCATGGAAGGATCGGATGATATCATTGTAGGCCTTGACATTGGGACCACCAAGATCGCCTGTATCGTCGGCCGGAAGACCGAACACGGGAAGATCGAAGTGTTGGGGATGGGAAGATGCGAGTCTGTCGGAGTAACCCGTGGGGTGGTTTCCAACATCGAAAAGACCGTCCGGTCGATCAAGACTGCTGTGAAGGAGGCCGAAGAGACCTCCGGTGTGGAGATCCGGAACGTTAATGTTGGTATTGCCGGGCAGCATGTAAAAAGTACGCAGCACCGGGAAAGCCGGATGCTGGAGAGCTCCGGGGATGAGATCAAGCAGGAGGACATCGACAAGCTGATCGATGATATGTACAAACTGGCCATGATGCCGGGAGAAGAGATCTTGCACGTGCTTCCCCAGGAATACATCGTGGATAATGAACAAGGCATTAAGGAGCCCATCGGCATGTCGGGAAGAAGGCTCGAAGCCAATTTCCATATTATCATCGGACAGATCACGGCAGCCAAGAACATATACAAATGCGTCCATAAGGCTGGCCTGGAAGTTGATGACCTCATCCTCGAGCCGCTGGCTTCTTCTGACTCGGTATTGAGCGATGAAGAAAAAGAAGCCGGGGTAGCCCTGGTGGACATCGGAGGTGGTACGACCGACATCGCCATCTTCCAGGATGAGATCATTCGCCACACAGCCGTGATCCCTTTCGGGGGTAATGTGATCACTGAGGACATCAAGGAGGGGTGTACGATCATTCAGAAGCATGCGGAATTGCTGAAAGTGCGTTATGGCTCAGCCCTGGCGAGTGAAAGCCAGGCCAACGACATCGTTTGTATTCCCGGTCTCCGGGGACGCCCTCCGAAAGAGATCTCGCTGACCAACCTGGCCCATATCGT
This sequence comes from uncultured Flavobacteriales bacterium, assembly GCA_964489175.1. Lineage (GTDB taxonomy): Bacteria > Bacteroidota > Bacteroidia > Flavobacteriales_D > CAYVSK01 > CAZAYA01. The sequence continues at coordinate 1,309 of CAZAYA010000148.1, forward strand.
TCAGGCCCGAATGGAGGAGATCATCGAACACGTTTATTACGAGATCCGGAATTCCGGGTATGAGCGAAAGCTGATCGGAGGCTTGGTGATCACCGGGGGAGGTTCCCAGTTGAATCATATCAGTCAACTCTTCGAGTACATCACTGGCATGAGCACGCGGATCGGCCTGCCCAATGAACACCTGGCCAAGACGCATATCAAGGAAGTGACCAGTCCCATGTATTCAACCGGTATCGGATTGATCATCAAAGGTTACGAACGGGCTCGTGAAGAACGCCCGAAAGAGGAAGGGAACATTACCGGCCACTCGGAAGGCCGCAAAGGCAATTTCTTCGATAAGATCATCGAGAAAGGAAAACAGTGGTTCGAAGAAGATGCCGAGTAAAAAGAAAACAACAGGAGCGATCATAAAACAAAAGCCATGGCCATGAATTTCGATATACCCAAAGAACAGTCTTCCATCATCAAAGTGATCGGTGTTGGAGGAGGAGGTAGCAATGCGGTCAACCACATGTACGAACAAGGGATCCGTGGTGTGGACTTCATTGTATGCAATACTGACCAACAGGCGCTGGACCTGAGCCCTGTTCCGGTCAAGGTGCAATTAGGAGCGAACCTGACAGAAGGGATGGGAGCCGGATCTATCCTTGAAGTGGGGCAGAATGCCGCTTTGGAGGATATCGAAGAGATCCGGGCCATTCTGGAGAAGAACACCAAGATGGTTTTTGTTACTGCCGGAATGGGAGGAGGTACAGGATCAGGAGCAGCTCCCGTGGTAGCTCAGGCTGCTCGCGAGATCGGAGTCCTGACCGTCGGGATCGTCACCTATCCTTTCAACTTCGAAGGAAAGAAAAGAACAGAACAAGCTGAGAAGGGCATCGAGGCCATGCGTGAAAATGTGGATACTTTGCTCGTGATCTGTAATGACAGGTTGCGGGAGATGTTCGGCAACCTGAACCTTTCCAATGCCTTCGCCCAGGCTGATGATGTGCTCACTACCGCAGCCCGTGGCATAGCAGAGGTCATTACGGTCACCGGGAAGATCAATGTCGATTTCAAGGACGTGAACACCGTGATGAAGAACAGCGGTGTGGCCGTAATGGGATCAGCAGAGGCTGAAGGAGATGATCGCGCTATACAGGCCGTGGAAAAAGCCCTTTCTTCTCCTTTGCTCAATGACAATGATATCCGTGGAGCCAGCCATGTTCTGCTCAACATTACTTATGGCGATCAGGAAGTCCTGATGGATGAGATCACGGACATCACGGATCATATTCAGGAAGAAGCCGGCGATACGGCCGATGTGATCTGGGGGCATGGTTATGAGGAGAAACTGGGCGATAAGCTCAGTGTAACGATCATTGCGACCGGCTTCCGTTCCAGTCCTTCTCTCGGGGGTGAACATGAACAGGAGCCGGAAAAGAATTACCATGAACTGAAGATGGATGATGAACCCCGCCGGGTCGAGCATCCGATCGATCATCCGTTGCAGGACAACTACCAGGAAACTGCCGCGAATGAAGAGGAGGAAGACACAGAAAAGGGAGAACCTTATCTGAAGACCGATGAGGAGGCTACCGGAACGCTCGGGGAAGAACCAACAGGATATGCGCTGCCTTCTCAGAACGATCACCGGAATAATGAGGCCAGAGAAGAAGACCGGGAAAGTGATAAGACCACCTTTGATGAGCCTTATTTGAAAAAAGGAGAAACCACTGATCCGAAAGAGAACAATGATCCTTCCTATTCCGGAAATGAGGAGCAAAGTCCTTCGGAGAAGGAAGAAGGAGACCGGTTCTTTCTGGAAGAGCGATGGAGTGAGGAGCCGACCAGCAGCAATGGAGAAGAATACAGTGGAGGAGGGTCGACTGATCACGGGCGCCCCCGATCGGATTCGCAAGCCCGGGAAGAAAGGGTGAGCAAGATCCGGGAGCTGGGCATGCGGATGAAGAACTATGGTATCGACGACCTGGAAAAGGAACCAGCCTACAAAAGAAGGGACGTGAGACTGGAAGATGTTCCTCATTCCTCTGAAAGGGAAGTGTCCAGGTACACATTGACGGAAGAGGAGAATGAAGAGGGAAACCGACAGACCGGGATCAAAAGGAACAATTCCTTCCTTCACGACAAACCCGATTGAATTCGGCGGCGACCTTTGACCCAGGGGTTGGGTTAGCCTCTCGTCTATCATTACCGGGCGAGAGGCTTTTTTGTACCCGCAGGAAATTATTTGAATCGGGTTGATCAACTATATTTTCGGGCAAATAGCGTCGCATTGAGAAGCTTATCACAAAGAGATCAGATGAAAAAATTGTTATATTTGCTTACGAATCCGCAAAAACTATACTGATGAAAAAGGGTTACGCGATCTTATGCATGCTTTTGTTCGGCGGTCTGGCCTATGGTCAGAACACCGATCCGCACAAAGTGGATAAAGCTGACCGGAAGAGGGCTTCCGCGATCTTTAATATCGAGACGACAGGTAATGCCAAAGCTTCCGATGTTTATTTAAAACCTTCAGCTGTGGCTCAACGGGCTGCTGGTTGTGCTGCAGATACCGTTTTTTACGAGGATTTTGCCAACGGATTGAATGGTAATAGTGGTTTCGGTGCGTGGGATACCACAGGAGCCAATAGTCAATATTGGGAGCACGACTTCGATGGACCTGATAATTTTAATGTGGATTCTCTGGATTCCCCGACTGCGTCGAATGGGCACATGATCTTCGACTTTTTTGATAAGGTCCCGCCTCCCGGTGGGAGCACGCCTGATGGTGTTCCGGTGGAAGGCTATCTTGAATCCCCTGTGATCGATCTTTCTTCCGCACCAAATGCCCGGATCGAATTCCACACGCACTTTTACCATTGTTGTAGCAATGATTTCGAGATCGAATTGGAAGTGAGTACGGATGGAGGAAGCAACTGGTCGACTTCCCTCAATATTTCCGAGGGGATCGATCGGAACGAGTATCCCGGGAATCCTTATGTCCTTGGCTATGACCTTAGCGATGCTATTTCGGCGGATCCTTCCAACGTTAAGATCCGGTTCTCCTGGGATGCCTCTTCTCCTGATGGTAATGGGCAGTACTCAAGTGCTTACTGGCTTACGGTCGATGACGTGGTGATCAAGTATCCGGATCGTAACGATCTGGAGATCGGTCAAACCAGTTATTTCCCGACCAATGGGACCTTCCCTATTCATTACAGGGTGATCCCGCTTTCTCAGACTTATGATATGGATCTGGGAGCAGTGATGTGCAATATTGGTCAGAATGATTTCGCGAATTCCATGGTGAATGCCGTAGTGGATGAAGATGCTGCTGGTCAGGTCTTTTCCAATTCCAGCCCGGCCGTGACCGTTCCTGCTGGTGAATGCTATGATGGTCCGGATACCGGGCCGCACGGAGATACGGTAGCCGTCACGCCTCCTTATCAACCTTCTGCTCTTGGGCAATACGAGGTTAGTTATGATGTTTCCAGCTCTGATACGGCCGATTGCGATCCTAGTGACAATGTGGGAGAGTCCCATCGGTTCAACGTGAGCAACGGGATATATGCCCGGGATGCTTATGATGAGACCGGGAACATCAACGATATCCTGGCTGGCCCTCCTGCTGGTGGAGGGACTTACAAAGCCCTCGCTACTTACAATCTTTACGAGTTTTTTGCGGATGATACCATCGAAAGCATTTCGTTCTATGTGACCGAGGATTCTACAGAGAACGGTGCCGGACCGATCACGGCCAGCATTACTTCTGCTAATCCTTTCAACCGGGACTCTGTTGTTGAGGGTATTGGTGGTGGAGAAGTGAAAAGTAGTCCCTTCTATATCGATGATAGTGATAATGCTACCGATACTGGCTGGGTGACACTTTCCCTGAATACCAAGCTGGAGGTTTCTGCTGGCGATTATTACTACGCCAAGGTCCGCTACGAAGGGGGTAGCCTGAACTTCAGCATCGGTCAATCCGGCCTTCATCATGGATGGGGGATTTCCATCTGGGGTGATTTCGGAGGTTCCGGAGAAGCTTTCTACAGCACTGAGAATGTACCGATGGTGCGATTGAATACGACAAATAGCCCGATGAGCCCTGTGGCGGTGAATGAAGAAGATCAGCCCAAAGGGTTCGATCTGGGGCAGAACCGTCCGAACCCCTTCAACGGATCCACCATCATCCCGTATACCCTTGGAAAAGCGGCTGATGTGCGTTTCGAAGTCTATGACATCGCCGGAAAACGTGTGATGGATAAGGACCAGGGGCACCAGAACAGTGGTCGCCATCAATTGCGGATCGGTGGACAGGACCTCGATGCTGGCGTATACTACTACTCGCTCATCGTGAACGATCAGAAACAGACCCGCAAGATGGTCATTACCAGGTAAGGATGACCTGGCGTTTCGTCTAAAAAAGCCCGGCGGGAATTCCCGCCGGGCTTTTTTTATGGTCAATAATTGTAGGCTGGTGGTTGGGTCGTTACTGCATGTTCTTCCTGATCTCCTTCATGAAGTGAGAAGCGTAGACAAAATCGTTCAGTTCCTTGTTATCGGTGTGCAGGATCTGGTCTTTGTTACCTTCCCACCAGATTTGTCCGTCATGAATGAAAGTGGTGTTGTCCCCGATCTCCATCACCGAATTCATATCATGGGTGATAACGATGGTGGTCATATCCGAGTCGTAAGTGATCTCCTTGATCAGGTTGTCGATCACGATAGAGGTCTGCGGATCAAGCCCTGAATTCGGTTCATCACAGAACAAATATTTCGGATTCATGGCGATCGCCCGTGCG
>CAZAYA010000149.1:0-6028 GCA_964489175.1 uncultured Flavobacteriales bacterium
ATGAGTAAAGAACATGAGAAGGTATGGAGCAATTGTCTCGAAGTGATCCGGGACAACGTCAGCATGCAAAGCTTCAAAACATGGTTCGAGCCTATCCAGCCGCTGAAGCTTGAAAAACAGGTGCTGACGATCCAAGTGCCTTCACAGTTCTTCTATGAGTGGTTGGAGGAGCACTACATCAACCTTCTGAAGAAGACCATCAAAAAAGAACTGGGTGAGCAAGGGCGACTGGAATACAGCATTATCATGGAGAACAAATACAACAACTCCAACCCTTACACCGTGAAGATCCCCACGAACGACAAAAAGGCCTTGAAGAACACGCCTGTATCCATGCCCATGGATATCAGCGAAAACCCTATCAAGAATCCCTTTGTGATCCCTGGTCTGAGAAAGGTGAACGTAGACCCCAACCTGAAACCCAACTACTCATTCGAGAACTTTATCGAAGGTGAATGCAACAGGCTGGCCCGATCCGCTGGCTATGCCGTGGCGAACAAGCCCGGCGGGACGTCTTTCAACCCCCTCTTCGTCTACGGTGGCGTAGGGCTGGGCAAAACCCATCTCGCCCACGCGATCGGGATCGAGATCAAGAAGAAATTCCCGAACAAGACGGTCCTTTACGTCTCCTCGGAAAAATTCACCCACCAGTTCATCGACGCGGTCAAGAACAACAATCAGAACGATTTCATCCACTTCTATCAGATGATGGACGTGCTCATCATCGATGACGTTCAGTTCTTCGCTGGCAAGGAAAAGACCCAGGATGTGTTCTTCCACATCTTCAACCATCTTCATCAGAACGGTAAGCAGCTTGTGCTGACCGCGGATAAATCCCCCGTGGATATCCAGGGCATGGAGCAAAGGTTGCTGTCCCGTTTCAAATGGGGCCTCTCCTCCGATCTGACCGCTCCCGACCTGGAGACCCGGATCGCCATCCTGGAAAAAAAGATGTACGCCGACGGCATCGAAATGCCAAAGGAAGTAGTGGAATACATCGCTTACTCCATCACCAGTAATATCCGCGAACTGGAAGGCGCCCTGATCTCTTTGATCGCACAATCCTCCCTGAACAAAAAGCAAATCACGCTCGATCTGGCCAAGGAGATGATCGACAAGTTCGTGAAGAACACGGCGCGGGAAGTGTCCATCGATTACATCCAGAAGGTCGTCTGCGATTACTTCGACCTTCCCATCGAACTGCTCAAATCCAAGACCCGGAAACGGGAAGTGGTCCAGGCCCGGCAGATCGCCATGTTCTTTGCCAAAAAGATGACAAAATCCTCTCTGGCCACCATCGGCCAGAACTGCGGCGGCAAGGATCATGCTACTGTCCTCCATGCCTGCCGTACCGTTAACAACCTGATGGAAACGGACAAAGAGTTCAAATCATACCTCGACGACCTCGACAAGAAACTGAACCTTCAGTAGTATACCAGTTCAACGTCTTCGTAACAAAAAACCCCGGCAATGCCGGGGTTTTTTCATGGTAGCTGAGCCTCCCGGGGGATTCGAACCCCCGACCTATGCTTTACGAGAGCATCGCTCTGGCCAACTGAGCTAGGGAGGCCTCTATAGAAGAGCGTACGGACAAAACTACGAAAGGGATCAATCCCCTTGAGGCTGCCATTCCGGTAATCTTCCGGGCGTCCAGGGCGCCCCTGCCTGATCCAGTTCCTTTTCAATGGCCTCCAATTCCTGCGTTTGTGCTTTCAAGGCCTCCAAGACCGGCACAAAAGCTTCTCCTGCATCCTGGTAAGACTCCTTTTGCGTCCGGGTCGGAGCAGAAGAAGATCGCCAAAGGTTGTACAGGATATTATGGACACGGCCCCGGATCCCTGGTAAGGTCTCGAATTCATGCTCACTCCTGACCGGATCTCCACTCATCTCGATGCGCAGGTCCTGCAAGGTGCTTTCCACACTTCCCAATCGGTTCAACATATCCAGCTCGGCCTCCGGCGTTTCCCGGACAGCTTTTTTTAAGTGAGCAACTTGCTTTTTCAATTCCCGGCGGTACTTTTCAGCTCCATCCACAGCACGACGCAACTGCGCCACTTTTTCTTCGAAAGCAAGCAAAGCTTCCCGGTCCCCGGCCGGAAGCGTGAGGTCGCCCAGCGGTTTGACCCGGAATTCCCTTGGCCCGGCCAAAGCCTCGATCGTGCCCTCATGAAAAACGGAAAGAGAGACCGTGTACTCTCCGGGGATCACCATGTGACCACGATCGATGGAAGCCCATGGCGTAGAAGGCTCTTTTTCCTTCAATTTCACCGGTGACCGGGGAGGATAGCGCATGTCCCAATGAACCCGGTGGACCCCTTGTTCTGGATCCTCTTTCAAACGCCGCACCACCTTTCCCTGTTCATCCCGAATGGTGAAGAGCAGGAAAGGAGCTTCTTCCCGGCTTTCCTTCCGAAGGGTTTCCAGTGAAGGATAAGCGACATCCTTCCCTGCCTGCTTTTTGACCTTCTCTTCATCACGCCGCACTTCCTGCCGGGTAGGATACCCTTCTTTCAAATAATAGGTGAATGCCGGCCCCATCGGTGGATTCGAGGCTGTATAGAAACTAGCCCCCTGGAACCCCTTCCCTCTGTAGCCATAAGGCTTGGTCTTGTTGAACATCCAGGCATCCTGAACAGAGAACAAATGAGCTTGCTTGTTGAGCGTATCGGTTTGGACTTCCCGGAGCGGGGTAATATCGTCCAGAACATAGAATCCCCGGCCGAATGAAGCCAGTACCAGGTCGTTCTCCCGCTCCTGGATCTCCATGTCGCGAATGGCAATGGTAGGGATCCCGCTTGTCAATTGTGTCCAGTGCTCCCCTTCATCCGTAGTGAAGAACACCCCGTACTCAGTGCCAGCAAACAACAGAGAAGGATCTTCAGGATCTTCCAGGATAGCATAGACCGCTCCCTGGCCGGGAAGATCCTCCGATATCATTTCCCAGCTCTTGCCTTTGTCGGTGCTCTTCAAAATGTAAGGGGCAAAATCACCACTCTTGTGGTTGTTGAAAGCAACATAAACAGTGCTTTCATCATGATGAGAGGCTTTGATCCCATCAACGTAACTACGTTCCGGCACTCCCGGAAAAGTAGCCATCTTTCGCCATTCCTTTCCCCCATTCCCGGAGAAGTGGACCAAGCCGTCGTCGGTGCCGGCATAAAGCAATCCTTCTTTCACCGGGGATTCCGACAACGCCGTAATATTTCCGTAGATCGAGGTGGACTGGTTCTTCTCCACGGCATCCACCCCCCACACACGTCCCATGACCTCAAGCTTGTTCCGGTCCAATCCCCGGGAAAGATCCGGGCTGACCATTTCCCAGGAGTTTCCACGGTCATCGCTACGGAACAATTTGTTCGCGCCGAAATAAAGCCGCTTGTGGTCATGAGGGCTGATCAGCAACGGCGCATCCCAATTCCATCGCAATGGTTCCTCATCTTTTCCCGGCCTGGGTTTGATCCCGATCTTCTCCCCACTTTGCTTATCGAAACGAACCAACCATCCATATTGGGACTGGGAATACACGATGTTCGGGTTCTTCGGGTCCACCTGGGTCTCGAAGCCATCTCCACCCTTTACGATGAACCAATCGCTGTTTACGATACCTGCGGAACTCTTGGTGCGGGAAGGGCCTCCGATGGTGTTATTATCCTGGGTACCTCCGTATACATTATAAAAAGGTGTGTCGTTATCCACGGCTACCTTGTAGAATTGCGTGATAGGAAGATTGGGTTTGAACTGCCAGTTCTCGCCCCGGTCAAAGGATTCATAGATCCCGCCATCGCAACCGATCAAAAGGTGTCCGGTATTCTCCGGATCGATCCAAAGGGCGTGATCATCCACGTGCTTGTGCTCCATGCCCAGCCGTTCAAAGTTTTTTCCTCCATCCGTGGTCACCATGGTAAAAGTATTCATGGAGTAAACCCGGTCCGCATCCTTCGGGTCCACGATCAGCTCCTGGTAGTAATTGCCGCTGGTGGTATGGTCGCTCTGCCTTTCCCAGCTTTCCCCTCTATCTGTTGAGCGATAGAACCCTCCTTTTTCCTGAGCGGCTTCTACGATAGCATAAACCCTGGAAGGATCGGAAGGAGCCACGGCGATGCCGATCCTCCCCATGTCCACTTTTGGAAGTCCCTGATCGATCTTGCGCCAATCCTGCCCCCCGCTCTCCGTTTTGTAGAGGCCAGAAGAAGGCCCTCCTCCAATGTAAGTCCACACCCTTCTTCTACGCTGATGAGCCGAAGCGTAGATGATGTCCGGATTTTCCGGGTCCATGGCCAGGTCAGCCACCCCGGTATGTTCATCGATGGCCAGAACCTTCTCCCAATCCTTTCCACCATTAGTGGTTTTGTAAACCCCGCGATCACCGCCAGCAGACCAAACCGGACCATAAGCCGCCACATATACGATATCGGGATCGTCCGGATGGATCAAAATGTCCCCGATATGCTCAGAATGCTCCAGCCCGACCATCTTCCAGGTTTTGCCACCATCTCTGGAGCGATAAACACCATCACCATACCCAACGCTTCGCTGGCTGTTGTTCTCTCCGGTTCCCACCCATACGACGTTAGGATCATCCTGTTCGATGGTCACACAACCGATCGAATAGGAGCCCTGGTCGTCGAAGATCGGTTTATAAGTGATCCCTCCGTTTGTTGTCTTCCAAACCCCGCCGGAGGCCGATGCCACATAGTACAGGGAAGGATCCTGTTCATGAACAGCAAAATCCACCACCCTCCCGGAGGTCATGGCCGGACCGAGGTTTCGAAATGATAACCCTGAATAGGTGCCGGGATCGTAAAGAGGAGCTTTGTCTTTCTTTTCCTGAGCTGTGCCCCCCAGGGCGAGCAGTGTGGATAAGAACAAGAAGATGTAACGCATAGAAAAGTTTCTGAATAGCTCCTGTAAAGCTAACAGCTTCCAGGAAGCTGTGCAAATCGGGGGCAGCAACCTTTTCGGGCCTTCTCTTTTTGTTAATTTGGTGCTGTTATTGAAGCCCATGAACGATCAGGGACCCAGGAAAGGACGTATTCTCATCGTAGAAGATGAGGAAAGCCTGCGGGAAGCCATCCGGTTCAACCTCGATCTGGAAGGCTATCAAACCGTTATCGCCAGGGATGGCCAGGAAGCGATAGAAAAGTTCCGGGAGCGTTCTTTTGAACTTATCATACTGGACATCATGCTTCCCCGCGTAGATGGCTTTGCTGTGTGTCAACAAATACGGGCGGAGAATGACAAAACTCCCATCATCTTTCTAACCGCCCGGAATACTGATGCTGAACGGGTAAAAGGTTTGAAACTAGGAGGAGATGACTACGTAGGTAAACCTTTCGACCTGGAAGAACTCCTCCTCCGGGTAGGGAAGCTCATCGCCAGGCACCAACCCTCTTCCTCCGGCAAGGACATGAAAGAATACGCTTTCGGCCCCAACCATGTGAACTTCCTGACTTATGAAGTGAACGGGGTCAGTGGTAGGAAAAGCCTGACAAAGCGGGAGATCATGCTGCTAAAATTGCTGATCGACCGGGCGAATGAGGTCGTTTCCCGGGAAGAGATCCTGGACACTGTCTGGGGCTACGACGCCTATCCTTCTCCCAGGACCATCGACAATTTCATCCTCCATTTCCGGAAATGCTTTGAAAAAGACCCGCGTCACCCGGACTACTTCCACTCCGTGAGGGGGGTCGGATACCGCTTCACACCCAGGGATGATGACGCCCCTGCCTGACCTGTCGGGTAATGGTCAAAGTCCCCTTCTTTTGCTAACGAGAGCTTTTTGACCCCAAAAAGAATGCGTCACCGGATCACCAGGGAGAGGAGGTTTTGTTCCCCGAGGAACCCTTCGAGCCTGTCCCCTATTTCAAGCGGCCCCACTCCTGAAGGGGTGCCGGTATAGATCAGATCTCCCCGTTTCAGGGTGATGTAACGGGAAATATGGGCAACCAAGGCCTCGAAGGAAAAGACCATTTGGGAAGAAGTAGCTTCCTGAACCGTTTCACCGTTCTTTTCCAGCCGAAAGGGGATC
>CAZAYA010000150.1:0-5841 GCA_964489175.1 uncultured Flavobacteriales bacterium
TAGGGTGTGGTAAGGGTGTTGGCTATCAGTCCCTTCCTATCAGTCCGTCTTCCGGACTGGAAGCTTTGGCGTAAAGCCTGCGGGAAATGCGACCGGCTTTGAAGGCCAGTCTGCCTGAACGTATTCCAAGTTTCATGGCTTCTGCCATGGTTACCGGGTGTTCTGCTTTGGAAACGGCGGAGTTGAGTAATACGCCGTCCATACCTAATTCCATGGCCAGGGCAGCATCGGATGCCGTCCCCACACCAGCATCCACGATAAGAGGGACGTCCACCTGTTCCCGGATGATCCTCAGGTTGTAGGGGTTGCGGATGCCCATGCCCGAACCGATCGGGGCACCGAGGGGCATGACAGCAGCACAGCCCATATCGGCGAGTTTGCGACAGGTAATGGGGTCATCGTTGCAGTAGGGGAGGACGATGAAATCATCGGCCAGCAGTTGATCGGCGGCTTTGAGCAGTTCGGGTACATCGGGGAACAAGGTCTCCTCATCCCCGATCACTTCGAGCTTCACCCAGTTCGTCCCCAGGGCTTCCCGGGCGAGCTGGGCGGTCAGGACGGCCTCTTTGGCCGTATAGCAACCGGCGGTATTGGGGAGCAAATGATACCCATCCTCCCGGAGGTAGGCCAGCAGATTCTCGTTCTCCTTGCCTTCCATGTCCACCCTCCGGATGGCCACGGTAACGAGCTCTGTTCCGCTTGCTTTCAGGGCAGCCCGCATGGTCTCCGGGTCGGGGAACTGGGCCGACCCCATGATCAGGCGGGAGGTGAAGGTCCGGTCGGCTATCTTGAGTTCGCTCATGGTTACAAAGCTAACACTGTCCGTGATCTCCGGGGAGGGTTCATCCGCCCTGCACGGCCCTGATCACTTCGATCACGGCTCCGTTCTGCAGCGTATGTTCTTGCCACCGGGCTTTGGGGACGACCGTTTCGTTCACGGCCACGGCCACTCCTTCTGCACCTTCTGTTCCTTCCAGTTCTTCGATGAGTTCCCGTAGGGTTCCTGCCTCCTGGGTTCGATAAGGTTTTCCGTTGACGGTCAGTTCCATGATCACTTTCTTTTCATGAAGAGGACACGGAAGCCCCCTGTCTTGTTCGTTTTCGAAGGGCTTCGAAGCCCTTCAGTTCATCGGTTCGCTCTCCGGAAAGGATTTCCTGCACCAGGCCATAGGCTGTTACAGGGGCCAAAAGCACCCCGTGCCGGTAGTGGCCCGTGGCCCACCAGGTCCCTGGTTGGCTACCCGGCCCGATCAGGGGGGCATGATCGTGGCTCCCGGGGCGGACCCCTACATCGATCTTCTGGAGGGGGAGGTCGTAGATCCCCGGCAGGACTTTCCAGGCTTCTTCCAGGATATCTTTCACCCCTCCTGCCGTAGGATGGTTCTCAAATCCCTTTTCCTCGCTGGTAGCTCCTATCCGTAAGGTGCCGTTGCTTTTGGGAACAATGTAGCCCCGTGGATAGCGGAGCATAGCGTTCAATTGTACTTCTTGTGAAGCCTCCAGCGTGAGGATCTGTCCCTTGACCGGTCGTACAGAAACTTCCGCACCTGCCCCTGGTGAATGGAAGCCCGAAGACCATGCCCCGGCTGCGATCACGATCGCATCGAAGGAGACCTTTTCGTCTCCCAGAACGACCGTGAGTTTTGGGTCCTTCCCTGAGATCAGGTCCTGTACCGGCGTGTGTTCTTTGAGTTGCCCCCCCCGTTGGTCAAAAGCTTTTCGGAGGGCCGTGAGCAATGCCCGGTTGTCCAGTTGGGCATCTTCCGGCAACCAGACCCCGCCGATAACACGGGGAGAAAGAAGGGGTTCACGCTCCCGGACAGCATCTGCGCTCAACCATTCCATATCAAGCGCCAGTTCGGACCGGAACCGGTACATCCTTCTGAGGATCTCGGCTTCATCCCGGTCCGTGCCGACCAATAAGGTGCCGCAGCGGTTCAGCTCGGGGGCCGACCCGGCATCTTCGGTCAGTTCTTCAAGGAAACGGGGGTAGTGGGCCAGACTGGCCTGCCCCAGTTTCATCAAAGGGATCTCCTCGAATCCAACCTCGGCTTGCGGGGCCAGCATGCCGGCAGCTACTGCGCTGGTGCATTGTCCGGCCTCCCCTTTATCGAACAACGTGACCTCCACACCATGCCGGAGCAACTGCCACCCGATGCTAAGACCGATGATGCCGCCTCCGATAATGCCGATGTGGTCAGGTCGTTGGTTCATGGTGGGGGAGTTAGTGAGGTAGTTAGGTAGCGAGATAGTAAGGTAGTTAGATAGATGGTTTTACCTCACTATCTAGCTATCTCACTATCTACCTTCATACAGGCCATTGTTCCTTTTGATAAGCACTATCCCAGAATCGCCATTCCATGCGGGCGGCAAAGAGATAAGCTGCTTTCATTTTTTCTCGTTCGGCATTTGTCGTTCCGGCGGCTACCTCATCCGTTATCCCGATCATTTTCTCCACCAGTTCTGCGAATTCTTCTCCGGCATAGGTGTCGATCCACGACTGGTAGGGGTTGTCCGCTACGGCCCGTTCGTGGATGTGGTCGCCGACTTCCTTGTAGATCCAGAAGCAGGGCAGCACAGCGGCGATCCCCTCTTCATAGGAACCGGTAGCGCAAGTGGCCAGGAGGAAATCCGTATAGGCTGCGCAGGTTGGTGACTTCCGCTCTTCATAGGTGATGTCGAATTCGGTGAAATAGTGTTCGTGCAGAGCCCTTTCCACCACGACCGATCCTTCGGCAAAGCGGGCGAATTCGAGCAGGTTCCCCGGGGTGCGGGAGCGGGTGCCGAGCAGGGAAAGCGCTCTGCCGAAATCGAACAGGTACAGGGCATCTTGCTGCACGTAGAACCGGAACCGGTCCCGGTCGAGGGTTCCGTCGGTGAGTTCCTGGTTGAAGGGATGTTCCAGGATCGCCTGGTAGATCTCTTCAGAAGCATGCCAGAGTTGTTGGGTGAAGTTCATGAGCGATCGGTGTTTTGGGGCCAGAGGCGGTGGAAATGATGGACCGGCCCGTGGCCGTGGCCCAGTTGATGAGCTGATCCAGCTTGCAGGGCATCGGTCAGATAGTTCTTGGCTTTGCGGACCGCTTCCGCAATATCCTCTCCGTGGGCGATGTAGGCGGCAATGGCCGAAGAAAGCGTACAACCTGTTCCATGGGTGTTTTGAGTCCTGATCCGGGGAGCTTCATAAGAAAGGGTCTCATCTTTCTTTTTCAGGTAAAGTACATCCGTACTCATCGTGCCTTCTCCGTGCCCTCCTTTGAGCAATACGGCTTCGGGACCGAACTTTCCCAGCGCTTTGGCAGCGCTTTCCATGTTTCCTTCCCCGATCTCCTGTCCGAGCAGGATCCCTCCTTCGGGGAGGTTGGGGGTGATGACCTGTACCTGGGGCAAAAGGGTTTCCCGCAGGGCGTCCACGGCTTCCTCTTGCAACAACCGGTCACCGCTTTTGGCGACCATTACGGGATCCAGGACGGTATGCATTACCTTGTGTTCCCCGAGTACTTCTGCTACTACGCGGATCACTTCAGGGGCGTGGAGCATCCCGATCTTCACAGCATCCACCCCGATATCCTCCAACACAGCTCGCATTTGGTCAGCAATGAAGGCGCCAGGAACTGCCTGGATGTTCCGTACTTCCCGGGTATTCTGTGCGGTAAGAGCGGTAACCACCGACATGCCGTAGCACCCGAGGGCCGAGAAGGTCTTCAGGTCGGCCTGGATACCGGCCCCACCACCACTATCCGACCCGGCAATGGTCAACGTGCGGACATATTGTTCCATTCCTTAATTGGTTGGTGTCCCTCGGGGCATGTTCTTTTTCCTGCGCCGGCATTATCCGGATCAGGTCACCATCCTGCCTTAGGGCAGAATGCGGGGTATGATCTCAGCCTGTACAGTAAGGCACCCCCTTCGAGACTGGTTGTTGCTCCAAAGATAAGAACTGTTGGGCATCTGTTTTTTTGTCGTCGGGATTTTCTGGGGTATTCCCGGACAGCCATTATCTTTGTTGGCTCGGGATTCTAATCCTTCCGTTCTTCTCATGAAACTCATTCTGGTCTCCCCTTCCTCGCTCCTCGAAGGCGAGCTCGACCTGCTGAACGAATTGTTCCGGGAAGGATTGACGTGCTTTCATCTCCGGAAATACGAGTTTACCGAGACCGAAGTGATCGAGTACCTGAAAAAACTTCCGGGGGAGGCGAGGAGCAAGGTCATGCTGCATCATCACCATTACCTGATGAAGACCTTTCCCATCAAAGGGTTGCACTTCAATCGTTTCCACAAAGACATCCAAAACATTCCCAAGGATGGCCTTTGTTTTTCCCGTTCTGCCCATTCTCTGGAAGCCCTGGACACCATCGAGCCGGTCATCGATCATGTGTTGCTAAGTCCTCTTTTCGATAGCCTTTCCAAGCCAGGCCACTCCGGGTCCCTCGATCATGCTGCGGTCAAGGCTCATCTGGGAGGTCATCACTATCCGTTCGCTATTTACGGGATGAGCGGGGTGACCGTCGAGGATCTCGACCGGGTCCGGGGAATGGGGTTTGATGGAGTGGCTGTTTCTGGGACGATATGGAATACTTTCCATGAAGAAGGAATGAACCGGGCCATCGAAAATTTCAAAGCCTTGCAGGAGACAGTTGCCTTATGATCCCGCGTTTTCATTTCATCACATCACGAGCCGGTGGTATGGCTCATCATGAGATCGCCACCATGGCCTGTTCCGGCGGAGCACAGGTGGTTCAGTTCCGGGAGAAAGAAGTGCAGGAGAATGCTGAACTGGTCAGCATGGCCCGGGCAGTCCAAAAGGTCTGCCGCCAGTTCTCCTGCCCATTGATCGTGAACGATCATGTGGAAGTGGCCCGGGCTGTACAAGCCGATGGGGTGCATCTGGGGCAGGAAGATGAGTCGGTCGCTGCGGCCCGGGAGGCATTGGGGCCTGATGTGCTCATCGGTGGAACGGCCAATACATGGGAGCAGGTGGAGGAGTTGGTCAGGGAAGATGTGGATTACATCGGGTTGGGACCTTTCCGCTTCACCAGCACCAAGGAAGGCCTGGACCCGGTATTGGGGCTGGAAGGGTACCAGGAGATGATGGAAAGAATGAGGGAACAGGGATGGGATACCCCCATATTGGCCATTGGTGGATTGTTGCCTGATGATGTTCCCCCTCTGAGGAAAGTTGGTGTTCACGGCATTGCTGTTTCGGGAGGGGTCGCCAAGGCGGAAGATCCTGAGCAAATGGCCGCTGCTTATGCTGAGGAGTTGCGCTCTTGCTGAATACCTTCACCCTGTTCTCAGCAACCCTGTATAGTCGGGCCGGTCGCAGATCAGGTGATGCACATGGGCGTTGACCACCTTTCCGTCCTTCACCACGAACACGCCTGGCATCTGAAAGGCATTGCCCATGGTCTTGCCGATGAGATGACCGTTCCATAGGCCGGCAACGATCCCCCGAATGAAGACCCTGGGATTACAGAACTTGGACAGCCCGCCTTTTTTGAGGCCGAAACGCTTGTAAAAGCGGAGGTCAGGGTCGTTCACCCGAGGCAGGTCGTCCAGTTCATACAACCGGGTCATTTGGGCGGCGAAAGGATCGTTCACCATGTGGACCAGTACGGGTAGTACCCCTTCTTCCAGCAGGTCAGCCTTTGCCCGGGCCAGGTCGCACAAAGATTCCCGGCAGAAGGTGCATCCGAAATGACGCAGGAAAACGAGCATGATTACCTGGTGCCGGGACAATTCGGAAACATTGTCCCCGTCCTGGGTGATCATATCTTCCATCATCACTTCCATCATGAACAAATTTAGCGAATTAGGCCTTTGTTTGAGATGCCTCTGGCG
>CAZAYA010000151.1:0-5835 GCA_964489175.1 uncultured Flavobacteriales bacterium
CCTGATGGGAAAAGCCGTGGCCGGAGAAGCAGAGGTCCCTTTCTTCTCCCTTTCGGGTTCTGACTTTGTGGAGATGTTCGTTGGAGTAGGTTCGGCCAGGGTGCGGGACACCTTTGCCAAAGCCAAGGAAAAAGCGCCCTGCATCATCTTCATCGATGAGATCGATGCCATCGGACGTTCAAGGGGTACTTCCCGCTCCATGCAATCGAACGATGAAAGGGAAAGCACCCTTAATCAACTCCTGCAGGAAATGGACGGCTTCGACACCAATACGGGGGTGATCGTCCTGGCTGCCACCAACCGGGCCGATGTCCTGGACAGCGCCCTGCTCCGTCCCGGCCGTTTCGACCGGCACATCTACCTGGAACTACCCAACCTCAAAGAAAGAGAGGCTATTTTCAAAGTTCACCTCAGCCCTCTGAAGACCCAGGAAGAAGTGGACGTCAACCTGCTTGCCTCGCAAACAGCGGGGTTCTCCGGAGCCGATATCGCCAACGTCTGCAACGAAGCTGCTCTGATCGCCGCCCGGGCAAAAAAGGAGTATGTAGACAAGGATGACTTCATCAATGCCATGGACCGGATCATCGCCGGCATGGAGAAGAAATCCAAAGTGATCACCGACGAGGAAAAAGAGGTGATCGCCTATCACGAAGCTGGCCACGCGATCATTAGCTGGCTCCTCGAAAAAGTCGATCCCCTGGTCAAGGTCAGTATCATTCCAAGAGGACGATCGTTAGGGTCCAACTGGTACCTCCCCAAAGAACAACAGATCCGTCGGGAATCGGAATTCTTCGATCAGATGTGCGCAGCCCTTGGCGGAAGAGCCGCTGAAGAGATCACATTCCACGAAGTTTCTTCCGGAGCACTCAACGACCTGGAAAAGGTCACCAAGCAGGCCTATGCCATGATCGCTATGTATGGCCTTAATGAAAAGCTGGGCAACATCAGCTATTACGATTCCACCGGGGAATACAGCAATTCCTTCCAGAAACCGTACAGTGAAGAGACCGGGAAGCTCATCGACGAGGAAGTCCGCA
Organism: uncultured Flavobacteriales bacterium; assembly: GCA_964489175.1. Lineage (GTDB taxonomy): Bacteria > Bacteroidota > Bacteroidia > Flavobacteriales_D > CAYVSK01 > CAZAYA01. The sequence goes on from CAZAYA010000151.1 coordinate 1,038, forward strand.
AGCTCGTGGAAAAAGCTTACCAACAAGCACTGGACATTCTCAAGAAGAACGAGGACAAGTTGAAGCAACTAGCAAAACAGCTGACCGAAAAAGAAGTGATCTTTGCCAAAGACCTGGAAGAGATCCTGGGAAAACGCCCCGAAAAGAAAAAGAAGGAGGACGGAAGTCCTTCTGAAGATCCGCAACAAACGCCGAACAATACAGAAAATAAGGCTCCGGAAGAAGAGACCCCGGCTTCCGATACGCAGGAGGGTCCCTCCTCCAATTCCTGACGATCTTTATGAACACCGCTCCCATGCTCCGCGATAATGCCCTCAAAGGGAAAGTAGTCCTCATTACTGGTGGCGGAACAGGACTTGGCCGATCCATCGGGGAAAGAGCCCTGCAACTGGGAGCTGACTTGGTGATAACCGGCCGAAGGAAGAACATTCTTGAAGAAACCGCACAAGAACTCGAAAAGACCACCGGCGGGAAGGTCCTGCCTCTTTCCTGTGATGTACGGGACGCCGACCAAGTGGAACAAACAAGAGATCAGGCCATCGAGCATTTTGGAAAGGTCGATGTGCTGGTGAACAATGCAGCCGGCAACTTCATCAGCCCTACTGAAAGACTTTCCCCGAACGCTTTCGGTACTATCATCGATATCGTCCTGAAAGGTTCGGTGAATTGTACTTTGCTCTTCGGGAAGGAATGGATCGCCCGGGAGCAGGAACAAGCGACCGTCCTCAACATCGTGACCACCTACTCCTGGACCGGCTCCTCCTTTGTAGTACCTTCCGCTTGTGCCAAGGCCGGCGTTCTTGCTCTTACCCGCTCCCTGGCCGTGGAATGGGCCAAATATGGAATCCGGTCCAATGCCATTGCCCCGGGTCTTTTTCCTACCAAAGGAGCTTGGGAGCGATTATTACCTGGCGAACTGCAGGAAAAACTGGACCCAACCCGCGAGGTTCCTTTGAAACGGCTGGGCGAACAACATGAATTGGCCGATCTTGCCAGTTATCTGATCTCGGATTTTTCCTCTTTCATCAATGGGGAAGTGATAACGATAGATGGAGGGCAGTGGCTGAAAGGAGCAGGACAATTCGATCGCATGGAGAACATTTCCCCGGAAATGTGGGACGAGATCGAGAAGATGGTGCGGCAAACAAGCCGTAAAGGCTAAAGCCTACTTCACGACCACCACCAGGTATTTCGACATGCTCCAGAAAGCTTCCGGATCCTTTATCAACAGGTACTCCACCGGAGACTCTCCTTCAAAACGATAGGAGTCTTCCGGATGAGGGGTCGCCACTTCCGGCCGCTTCCCGAACAATTCGATGCGGTCCTTTTCCCGAAGATCGATCGCCGTGAAATAATCCTTGTTCGGGTCATCCCGCAACTTTTCCACTCCTCCCAGTCCGATGAAGCCCCCTTCCCGGGTCAGCACTTTTTTCTCCTTCAACTCCTTATAAGTCCCAACCGCATAAAAAGCTTCGTTCAGGACCACCTCCTGTTCTTCAATGTCCTCGAGCCGCTCTTGATACTCTCCATACAACTCCTTGAGCACGATATCTTTACGGGCCAGCTCATCTTCCAAAGCGATGATCTCCCGGTTCTTTTCCTTCAAAGCAGCCTCCAGATTCTTTATCGCTTCCTGTAAGCGGTCGACCTTGATGTCCGCTTTTTTCATCCGCCCCTTCAAAGTCTGGATCCTTTGCCGGTTCTGCTTCATCAAAGCATCGATCCTGCGGATCCTTCCGATCAGTTGTTCCCTGGGGTCTCCCTGCAATTCCACATCACTTTTCGTGGAGAACAGCACAGTATCCTCCACCCGTTCCACACGACTCAGGTTGTCCTCCACTTCATTGAAAGTTTCCAGGAAGCTATCGATCAAGGAATCTCTGGCTGAAGCATTTCGCTCCAACTCACGGTTCATTTCCCGTAGTTCCGCTAATTCCTTTTGCTGCTGCTTTTTCTCTTCTGCTGAACATCCCACCAGGAACACCCCCGAAAGCAATATGAAAAAAACCTTTCGTATCATATAATGAAATGAAATAGCTCAGTACATGCCGAAATTAAGAAAACTTCCTTCTTCCTGATCTTCACGGATATCCCAGAATTCTTATCTTTCATCGCTAAGTACTGTATCCATGGAAGAACTGGTAGAAAAGACCATCCGGAACAACAAGAACGTGATACTGCCGGGACTTGGCGTTTTCATGTCCCTGGGAAAACATAAGGTCATGTTCAACGAGCACCTCAAATATGATGATGGGTTTCTCTCACAAGTGGTAAGTGCCGAAGAAGGGATCAGTGAGGAAGAAGCCAGGGAAAAAGTCAAAGCCTACACCGAACAGATCCGCCAGGACCTGGAAAAAAAAGGCAGTTACTCTCTGGGGGGTCTTGGGAGCCTGCAACGCAATGATGATGGCGGGATCGAATTCGTAGGATCCGCAGCCGGAAAAGGTGAAGAGCAAGAAGAGAAAACCACTCCCGTCTCTGAAGAAGCGTCCGGAAGAGCAGCCGCTGAACAGGGTGCTTCCCCGGAAACAACTCCCCAGGAAAAGAAAACGAAAAAAGAGCAGCGAAAAGAAGAAAAAGCCCGTCAGAAAGAAGAGAAAAGAAAGGAGAAGGAAGCTAAGAAAGCCCGGAAAAAAGCCAAGAAAAAAGAAGGAGCGGCCAAAGCCGGGGTATCTTCCATCCCGCAACAAAAAGCTCCTGAAGAAGAAACGACCGAACAGAAGCAAGAACGATCGGGAAACGCCCCCCTACAAAAAGAAGAGGAGCAGTCTCCGGAAACTTCTTCTGAAGATAAAAGCCCTGGAAAAAAGCAAGAAGAAGAGCCGAAAACAGCACAGCAGACCACCGAACAAAAGCAAGAGGAGCCCTCTGCAAACCCGGAAAAAAAGGCAACAAGGCGATCAAAGTCGGAACAAAAACCTTCTGGTTCTGAAAAAAAGTCTTCTTCCGGGAAGAAGAAGAAAAGATCACGCTGGCCGGTGATCATCATCGTGTTCCTGATCGGAGCAAGCATTGGTGCGCTCGGGTATTTCCAGCGAGAAAGGATCTATAACTGGATAGGAAACGAGGCAAAAGAACCTTCCGGACCCAAAAAGACCGAAGAGCGGTCAACAGCTGCTTCCTCTGAAAGAGCTCCTTCCGAAGAGAAGCAGGAAACGAAAAAAGGCAAGGACAACAAGCGATCCTCCTCTGAAAAAGAACAGATGACCGGGGAAGAGCCGCCCGATGAACCATCCTCCTCAACTGTTGAGGATAAACAAAAGGGAGCTTCTCAGGGAAATTCAGCAGAAGACCCAACATCGTCCAGCTCCGTTTCTGACGCTGAAAAAAAGGAAGGAACAGGAACACCGTCAACTTCTGCGCCCCCCACTTCCTCTACTTCTTCCCGGGGGAATATCCAGATCATAGCTGGTTGCTTCAGCAACGCAAGCAATGCAGATGCTTTGGTCCGGCAACTCAAGGACCAGGGATATGATGCCCAAAGGGTCGGCACGATCAACGGCTTGGAAGCCGTGAGCGGTGGCTCCTTCTCTTCCCGTCAGGAAGCTAAAACAGCCTTAGAGGATTTTCCCATAGAAGGGGCCTGGATAAGGGCTAAATAGGGAAATGATCGACCTTCCGGTTCTCATCACAACAGTAGTGGTCCTCCTGATCGCCTGGATCATCGCTTCTATCCAAAAGAACAGAGGGTTCTTTTTCTGGCGGGCCTTCTTCTTTGCTATACTTGCCCTGACCATGGTGGCCTTTGCCATTTTCAAGACTGTCCAGACCATTTGAACTCCGGTTTTATCCAATCAAGATCGTGGATAAAATCGACGATGCGGCTTTCCCTCTGAGCGAGTGCCTGCTACCTTTGTTACAAAGCTCAAGGGCCACATCATGTACCGCATCCCGTTCATCATATTTTCTCTGATCTTCTCCCTGACCTCCTTTGCGCAAGAGGAAAAGCAGGACCATAGTGCTGCTTTCGACAGTAAGTTCATGAAGACCAAGGAACTGTTGACCAAGAACAACACTTCCGATGCTATACCGGTCGTCAAGTCCATGCTGGAACTGGAACCCGATAATCCTAACGTTCACTACCTGCTGGGGATTTGCTACACCCAGGAAGAGGGAATGGCAGACAGTGCCATTCACCACCTGAGTATGTTCAGTGACCGGGCTACGCTGGACTACGATCCAGGTTCCCCCAACGAAAGAAGATTGCCTGTCTTTGTTCATTATTTTCTCGTTATCGCCCATCAACAGAAAGGGCAATGCCGGCAGGCCAAACGGTCGCTCGACAAATTCACTGACCTTTACCCCAAAAAGGATTTCTACACGGAAGATGGAGCCAAAAGGGTCCGCATGTGCATCGATGAGCATGCCAAAGACTCCTCGAGCACCCGCCCCACCATTTCCAAGACGATCATGGCGGACAGCAATTTCGTTGCCTCCGAAGTGGAATCCAGTGGGGGCTTCGAAAATTACGGCATTCAGATAGGTGCCTTCAGCCGCTTCGTTCCCACAGAAGGGTATCCGGACCTCAAGAACAACGTAGAATACCACCTGCATGAAGACGGCACCATCCGGGCGATCGTAGGGAATTTTACCAGGAGAAGTTCAGCAGAAAGAGTTCTGGAGATGATCCGGAAAGAAGGATATGAGGATGCCTTCATCGTCAGGATCAATGAGATGAAAGGATCCAAGGAACTGGTATCGGTACAGGACATCCCCCTGAAAAGAAAGATCCGCGGAAAAGTCAGGTTCAAAGTACAACTGGGAGCTTTTGAGGACAAGATCCCGGAGGATCTGGCCC
>CAZAYA010000152.1:0-5679 GCA_964489175.1 uncultured Flavobacteriales bacterium
CTTTTGCTCCCATGGCATCGGAATAGAGCGTACCACCGATCCTGACCTCATGGCCTTTTTCCCGGCATCCTTCAATGACCGCATTCAATGGCCGGGAAGGCACAGAGCTTTCGATGAAAATGGCCGGGATGTTCCGTTCGGTAATAAGGTCCACCATGTTGGTGACGTCGCGCAACCCATGCTCGGAGGCGGTGGAAAGCCCTTGAAGCCCCTTCACTTCGATGTCGTAAGCTCTTCCGAAATAGCGGAAAGCGTCATGGGCGGTGATCATCAAACGTTGTTCGGGAGGTATGGAGTCGGTCATCTGTTGGGTCCAGCGGTGCAATGAATCCAGTTCGGCCCGGAAGGCTTCAGTGTGGCGCTGATAGACTCCGGCATGGATGCTGTCATGTTCGATGAGCTTCCGGCCAATGTGTTCCACGGCCAGACTCCATAGCCGGAGGTCGAACCAGATGTGGGGGTCGTGGGCATCCGGATAGTCTTCGGAAGTCTTCAGACGCTCTTTTGGGATGCCATCACTGACCGGTATGCAGGGCTTTCGTTGTCCCAATTTTTCCAATACTCCTTGCATTTTGCCTTCCAGGTGGAGACCGTTGTAAAAGAGGAGGTCTGCTTCCCGGAGTTTGCCAAGGTCGCCCTGAGTGGCTTTGTAGAGGTGGGGGTCCACGCCTGGCCCCATCAAACCTTGTACCCTGGCATGTTCCCCGGCAATGCGGCTCACGGAGTAACGAACCATACTGGTGGTACAGGTGATGATGAGTTCGTCGTCATCCTTGTGGTCAGGTCCGGCACAGGCGTTGACGAGCAGGAGGGTTCCCAGAAAAGAAGACAGGAAAAGGAAATATCGACTTCTCATAATTTCCGCACAAAAAGATTCGCATTCACTTGTTCCGAGGTGGTGAGCTTACGGCCCTGGTCCGTTTCCAGAACAAGGGAGCCATCGAACTCGAACTGTTCTTTTACTTCGAATCCCGTGCCCAGCACCAATTCCACCTTTTCCAGGTACTTGAGGAAGCTGGAGGAGGAGTCCTTTACACCGACCACCACGGCCTTGTCTTCCGGTTGTAATTGGTTGAGCAGTACCTGCCGGCGTTTTTCGATGTTGCCATCCTTGTCCGGAATAGGATCGCCATGGGGGTCATATTTGGGCTCGCCCAGGAACTGGTCCAGTCGGTCGGTGAGTCGCTGAGAACGGATGTGTTCCAGCTCTTCTGCGAGTTCATGCACTTCGTCCCATTTGAACCCCAGTTTTTCTACCAGAAAGGTTTCCCACAACCGGTGTTTCCGGATGAGGTGGATCGCTGCTTCCTGCCCAGCTTTCGTCAGCGTGGTCCCCTGGTATTTCTTGTAATGGACCAATCCCTTACCGGCCAACTTTCGGATCATGTCCGATACCGACGAGGCTTTCGTTTCAAGCCTTTCGGCAATGGCATTCGTGGAAGCTCCCTCATTACCTCTGGAGGTGAGGGAGTAAATGGCTTTCAGGTAATTTTCCTCCGTGTAGGAATACATGTCCCTGTTTTCGACAAAGGTAGAAAAAACATTTAGGTGTTTTAATCATTAGTTTAGATTAGTCTAAAATATATTTTAGATTTGCATTCTTTTAAGAATGAACCTAGAGAGAATAAGGGCTATGAAATGCTTGGCCATTCCATTGGTTTTGTTGATGCTTACCGGCGTGGTCCATGCCCAGACGGTACTAGAAGGGCAAGTGAAGGACAGGAGTGGAAAGTCCATCCCTTTTGTCAATATCAGGGTTACAGGTACCGGTCAGGGGGAGGCGGCTGATGAAGAAGGACGCTTCCGGCTGACCGGTGTTCCTTCCGGACGGACCATCATCAAGGTATCGGCTGTTGGGTACAAGAGCCTGAAGGATACGCTTGATCTGCAGGAAGGAGGGACGGAACAGTGGTCTCCTGTTCTGGTGCCTGCTTTGGCCGAAATGGAGGAGGTCGTTGTCACCGGGACCCGTAAAGAACAGCATCTCCGGGATTCGCCGGTGAAGGTCGAGGTGGTCTCGGCCGAGAAGTTATCGGCCAACCCGGAGTCGAACATCATATCGTCCATGGGGCAGGTGAACGGGGTTCGGCAGCAGGTCAATTGTGGGGTTTGCGGCACCAATAACTTACGCATCAATGGTATGAAAGGGCCGTATACGCTCGTGCTGATCGATGGCATGCCTATTATGAGCTCTTTGGCTTCTGTTTATGGTTTCAACGGGATCCCTAATTCCGTGGTGGACCGTATCGAGGTGATCAAGGGACCTTCTTCCACGCTATATGGGACAAGAGCGGTGGGCGGGGTGATCAACGTGATCACCAAGGAGCCTTCCCATACACCGCTGGCCCACGTCAACAGTTATTATACCACTCACGGGCAGTCCAATACAGATGTGGCGCTTTCCCCGGATATCGGTTCGAAAGTGCATACGATGGTCAGTGCCAATTATTATCGCAATCAGCAACGCATCGATGAAAATGGTGACAATTTCACGGACATTCCCCTGACCGAACGCATCTCCCTTTTCAACAAATGGCAGATCGACCGGCCGGGTGGCCGAAAAGCGACCTTTGCTGCCCGGTATTATTCGGAAGATCGTTTCGGTGGTGTTATGGGATGGGATGAAGGGGACCGCGGCAGCAGCCAGATCTATGGAGAGTCCATCAAGACCGAACGGTGGGAGTTCATCGGAGCTTATGGCCTTCCTTATTTCGAGCATGTCACCACTCATTTCTCCTTGAGCGATCATTACCAGGACAGCTATTACGGGGATAGTCATTATGTAGGCGATCAGTCCGTACTTTATGGAGACCTGACCTGGGACCGTAACTTCGGTACACACGATCTGCTGGCCGGATTAACGGCCCGTTACCGGAGCTATTCGGACAACACCCAGGCGCAGTCCGGGGAGAAACGTTTCGTGCCTGGGGTCTTTTTGCAGGATGAGTGGAGCATCACCGAAAAGACCGATCTCTTGTTGGGGGGGCGGGCCGATCATCATGAAGCCCACGGTCTGATCCTTTCCCCGCGACTGAACCTCAAACAGGACCTGGGGCGTTACACTTCTCTCCGGTTGAACGGGGGAACGGGGTTTCGGGAAGTCGATCTCTTTACTGAAGACCATGCGGCCCTGTCCGGTACCCGGGAAGTGGTCGTGGAAGAAGAACTGGCCCCTGAGCGGTCGTGGAACGTGTCTTTGAACCTGCATCATATTTACACCCTCGGGGAGGGCACTGGCACTTTCGATCTGGATGGTTTCTATACCTATTTCACCAACAAGATCATTCCCGATTACAACCAGGACCCGAACCTGATCGTCTACGAAAACCTGAAGGGGAGTGGGGTTTCCCGGGGTGTAGCCTTTTCGGTGGATCACCGTTTCACCTTCCCGTTGAGCATTGGTTTGGGTGGAACGTTCCAGGATGTCTATCAGCAGGAGAAGGGTAGCAAAAAAGAGCCGGAGATCTTTTCACCCGTTTTCAGTGGGGTGTTCAACGCGGCATACACGGTTCCGGGTATTGGTGTAAAGCTCGATTACACGGGGAATGTGACCGGTCCCCAGGCATTGCCGGAATATCCCGAGCCCTTTGCCCGTCCCACGGAAAGCCCCTGGTACTCCCTTCATAATTTGAAATTGTCCCGGACCGTGGCCCAACATCTTGACCTCTACGTTTCGGTCAAGAACATCTTCGACTATACCCAGCCCTCTCCACTGATCGATCCGGAGCATCCCTTCAGTGAGGATTTTGATACCGAATATGCTTATGGCCCGCTGCAAGGAAGGCGGTATTTGTTCGGGTTGAGCTGGAAACTCCATCGAGAGGGGCATCATCATTGAACCGGTTGGTTGGAGGATCCCTTATCTTTGCCGCAAAACGACGCTCCCATGAAGATCCTGATGGTTTGTTTGGGCAACATTTGCCGCTCGCCTATGGCGGAAGGGATCCTGAGCCATAAGGCCCGGGAACGAGGACTCGACATCAAAGTGGATTCTTCCGGAACGGGGGATTACCATGTGGGAGAGGGGCCGGACCGACGGGCAGCCGCTCAGTTGGAGAAGCATGGCATCGACATCACCTCGTTGCGGGGGCGGCAATTCGAAGAAGCGGATTTCGACCGGTTCGACCGGATCTATGTGATGGATGAGAGCAATCATGAGCATGTGCTCGGTATGGCTCGCCATGAGGAAGATCACGCCAAAGTGGACATGATCCTCAACAAGGTACACCCTGGTAGCAATATGCCGGTGCCAGACCCTTATTTCGGTGCCGAGAATGGTTTCAGGGAGGTACATGCTTTGCTGGACGAAGCCTGCGACCGCATCATCGAGGAGTTTTCCCATGTCTCCGAAAGGTAGCCTTTACCTCCTTCCCAATACGCTGGGGGAAACGGCCTCTGTGGAGGAAACCCTTCCTTCTGGCGTGTTCGATACAGTTCGCGGATTGACCCACTTCATCGTGGAAACGCCCAAGGCGGCCCGCCGGTACCTGATCGCTCTGGGGCTCAGGGACCGGCTCAACGAGCTGCAATTCCACGAGTTGAACAAACATACCGCGCCGGAAGCGATCCCTGAGTTCCTGGAGCCTGCTTTGCAAGGGGAGTCCATAGGGGTCATCTCCGATGCCGGATGCCCCGGCATTGCCGACCCGGGTTCAGCCGTCGTTCAATATGCCCACCAACAGAGGGTAACGGTCGTTCCACTGACCGGCCCTTCATCGATCTTCCTGGCGTTGATGGGGTCCGGCTTCAACGGCCAGCAGTTCACTTTTCATGGGTATTTGCCCCACGACAAAGGGCAACGCCGCTCGATGATCCGGAAGATGGAAGCGCAGGCCGGTAAGGGCTATACCCAGATCTTCATGGAAACCCCTTTCCGCAATGAAAAGCTCGTGGATGAGCTGATCGCTTCCTGCTCACCGAACACCTCCTTGTGCATCGCTGCCGGCCTCACCCTGCCCAATGGTTTTGTTCGCACCCAGCCGGTCAGGGGCTGGCAGCAAGATCGCCCGGAGATCCATAAGGTGCCGGCGGTCTTCTTGTTGGGGGGAGGATAGGGAGATGCCAGAGGGCAAATGGGAGATGGGAGGGAGCAGGGAAGAGTGAATAGGCTTGAAGGAGGCTCTTTGCAACTGCCTGACTTTCGGAAGCAGCCCCTTTGCTTCTCTCAAAAAATAACGCCACCTCCCGTCCACCGATCATCCCGATCCTTGTAGTTTTGTCCGGTCAAACATGCGGATACCGATGCTCAGAATGAGGCTTTCCTTGATCCATTTCCTGCTGTTGCCCTTTGCGCTGTCGGTTTTTTCCTTTTCTGGGAAGGCACAGGAGAAATATACTGTCAGCGGGTATGTGAACGAACAGGAGACGGGTGAAGGATTGATCGGCGCAACCGTCTATGTACAAGAGACCAAAGGCGGTACTTCCACCAATACTTACGGCTATTATTCCCTCACGCTCGAAAGCGGCGTGTATAATCTCACCTTCTCTTTTCTGGGCAAAGCTTCGGTAGAGCGGGAAGTGGACCTGACCGAAGGAGACGTTAAACTGGATGTGGAACTAGGGGATAGTGGGCAAGAGCTTCAGGAGGTAGAAGTGAAAGGGAAGCGGAAGGATAAGAACGTGAAGGACGTCCAGATGAGTGTGGAGAAGATGGAAATGGAACAGGTGAAGAAGATCCCG
>CAZAYA010000153.1:0-1902 GCA_964489175.1 uncultured Flavobacteriales bacterium
ACAACAAATATGGCTATTTTTTCACTTATTCATACAACATTTTTACGGAGAAATCCTGTCGGTATTCTTGGGGGCTCCCCGTCTCACGGTGGCTTCGACTCCCTGCCCGTCCGGCAAGGAGGTTACTCCCTTTTCACTACGCTGTTGTAACCCTGACAAGATCCGATATCAAGGAAGCTTGCCCTGATCATAGGTTTGCCCACGGTTGGGCCTGGGACTCGTAGAACGAAGTCCATCGATATGTTCGAAAAGAGAATTATCGATATGGTTCCACATAGGATCCAGCACCACATCTATCCCTTCCCGTCTTGCCAGTTTTGCAGCCGGAACAAAATCTCCATCCCCGGACACGAGGATGATCTTTTTCACATCCTTTTTCAGGGACAAAGAAGTGATATCGATCCCTATTTTCATATCCACACTTTTTTGCTGCATTTGGTAAACCACATCTTCCTCTCCCAGATCCGAGATCCCAATATCGCCCCGCAATAGCTCTTTTGTCCTTTGCGGTCTTATTGTCCAGTTCTTGTTATCCTTGATATAGCCCAGTCTTAAAGCAACTTTGCGTTTCCTCTTCAACTCATTGAAAAATGCTTTTCGAAAGCTTGAGACCCGGGTCTTCTCAAAGTCGATCACGCCGTTCGTTACGGGGCTGTGAACCCGCTTCTGCAGCGGTTCGCAGTCGTAATAAATGATCCTATGCAAATAGTCATTCTCTTCAGTATGACCATGGCACATGGTATAGAAGTTCTTCGCGACCTTTTCGGGAGAATGCTCCTTTGCTTGAGGCCACAATTTCAGGTATCTTAATAAAAAAAGCTCCGTCAACAAGAATCGCCACTCTAACCCCGGGATGCATAACGCTGGACTTTGGGAAAAAAAAAGCTCTTGGAACGGCATCCCCACTATAGATCTTTCTGAACAAAAGAGGGATACGGTAACCAAGAGCGCTTCTGAGTACGAATTTATCAAAATAAACTCAGCAATAGAATAATTATGGGGATTTTTTATGGGTTTTTTGACCGATCCTGGGATGCCTATCTTTTCCTGGAGAAAAACTCCACTCAGCCACTGGGCCACTCACTCCTCACTGTTCACTGTTTACTCCCCCTCACCCCCGTACATCCTCTCATAATACGCCTGATACGCTCCCGAGGTAACGTTCTCCAACCATTCCCCGTTCGCCAGGTACCAGTCCACCGTTTTGTGCAAGCCCTCTTCAAAGCTTAAACCGGGCTCCCAGCCAAGTTCGCTTTCGATCTTGGAAGCGTCGATGGCGTAACGAAGGTCGTGGCCGGCGCGGTCTTTAACGAACGTGATGAGCTGTTCCGAGGAACCGGGATCGCGGCCGAGCTTTTCATCCATCACCCGGCACAGCAGGCGTACCAGGTCGATGTTCTTCCACTCGTTCTTACCACCTACGTTGTAGGTCTCACCGATGCGGCCATCGTGGTATACGCGGTCGATGGCCTCAGCATGATCCTTTACCCACAACCAATCGCGTACATTCTCCCCCTTGCCATAAACAGGCAAAGGTTTTTCCTGCCGGATGTTGTGGATCATCAGCGGGATCAACTTCTCGGGGAATTGATTAGGGCCGTAATTGTTGGAGCAGTTCGTGATCACCACGGGCAGGCCATAGGTGTTGTGGTAGGCCCGCACGAAATGGTCGCTGCTGGCTTTAGAAGCCGAATAAGGGCTCTTGGGGTCGTACGGGGTCTCCTCGGTGAAATAGCCGGTATCGCCCAACGCACCGTACACCTCATCGGTAGAGATGTGGAAGAAGCGTTTGCCTTCGTAAGCTCCGTTCCAATGGTCGCGGGCCGCATTGAGCAGTTGCACCGTACCCTCCACATTGGTGCGGATGAATTCGGTGGGATCCTGGATGGAGCGGTCCACATG
>CAZAYA010000153.1:1915-5595 GCA_964489175.1 uncultured Flavobacteriales bacterium
TCGGCAGCCAGGTGGATCACCCCGTCGAAGTCGTATTCGGTAAAAAGCTTTCGGAGCAAGGACTGATCCAGAATATCGCCCTTTACGAAAGTATAGTTGGGTGCTTCCTCTACATCGGTAAGGTTCTCCAGGTTACCGGCATAGGTGAGTTTGTCGAGGTTCACCACCCGGGTGTCAGGGTATTTCCGAATGAAATGCTTCACCACATGGCAACCGATGAAACCAGCGCCGCCGGTGATGAGCACGGTATGACGAAAGGTGTCGCTCACGCTAAAGGCTCATGTAGAGCAGGTCGTGGATCTTATTACGGTAAAGGCCTTTGATGTCCACCACGATGCCTTTGTCATCCATCAATTCCTTGAAATCATCTTCACTAAGATTCTTGTACTCGTCATGATCCACGGTAACGATAGCTGCATCGTATTTCCCTTCAGGTCTGTCAGAAAGTTTGAACCCATACTCCCGCTCCACATCATCCGGAGAAGCATGCGGGTCCACCACGGTAACGTGAACACCGAAGGATTCCAGTTCATGAACGACGTCCACCACCTTGGAGTTCCGGATGTCGCTCACATTGTTCTTGAAGGTGGCGCCCATCACAAGTACACGGGCATCCACGATGTTCTTGTCCTGCGCGATGATCTTCTTCACGGTCTGCTTACCGATGTAGAAGCCCATCGAATCGTTCACGTAACGGCCGGAGTTGATGATCTTGGCATGATACCCCATCTGCCGCGCTTTGTGGGTGAGGTAATACGGGTCCACCCCGATGCAGTGGCCACCCACCAGGCCGGGCGTGTAACGCAGGAAATTCCACTTGGTGCCGGCCGCATCGAGTACGTCGTAGGTATTGATGCCGATACGATCGAAGATGATGGACAATTCGTTGATCAGAGCGATGTTCACGTCCCGCTGCGTATTCTCGATCACCTTGGCCGCCTCGGCCACTTTGATGGAGGGGGCACGGTGTACGCCGGCATCCACCACCAATTCGTAGATCTTGGCGATCTCTTCCAGGGATGCCTCATCGCAACCAGAGACCACCTTGGTAATGGTGCGGATGGTATTCTGCTTGTCGCCGGGGTTGATCCGCTCGGGCGAATACCCCACGATGAAGTCTTCTTTGAATTTCAAGCCGGATACCTGTTCCAGGACCGGCACGCAATCTTCTTCCGTGCAACCGGGATAAACAGTGGATTCAAAAACGACGTAATCGCCTTTCTTCAGCACCTTACCCACCGTTTCGGACGCACCGATCAAGGGAGAAAGGTTGGGTTGCCGGCTCTCGTCGATGGGGGTGGGAACAGCCACGATGAACACGCCCACGTCCTTCATGTCCTCGGGGTTGGAGGTGAAAGTGATGTCCTTACCCTCGAACGCCGCGGGCTCAAGCTCCTGGCTCGGGTCGATGTGCTGTTGCATTTGCGCCACACGTTCGGGATTGATATCGAACCCGATAACGGAGACTTCTTTGGCGAACTCCAGGGCGATGGGCAGTCCGACGTAACCCAGGCCGATAACGGCCAGTTTCTTGTCCTTGTTAAGCAGTTCCTGGTACATGGGGGTTATGAATTGTTCCGCACGGAATAGATCCTTTCGATGATCTCCACCACCTTCAGTCCTTCCAGGGCATTGGTGGTAGCGGTAGTGCGATGTTTCAGGGTATCGACCACGTTATCGATGATGAAATGGTGGTTGGCGGCACTTCCCTTGTAAGCACCGTAATCGTTGGCCGGACTGGGTTCGTCCAGCTCCGGCATTTCATAGCCTTCGATGTTGCAGAGCTCCACCTCGTTCATGTACTGCCCACCGACCTTGATGGTGCCTTTACTTCCGATGATGGTCATGGAGCTTTCGAGGTTGCTGTCCCACACGGCAGTGGAATAGTTGAAACAACCCAGGCCGCCGTTCACGAACTCGAAGTTCACGAGGCCGGAGTCCTCGAAATCGGTGGTCTCCTGGTGCTTGAAGTCAGCGAACTTGCCTTCGATGTTGCGGATGTCGCCGAACAACCAATACATGATGTCCATGAAATGGCTGAACTGGGTGAAAAGCGTTCCGCCGTCGAGGTCCTGTGTCCCCTTCCAACCTTCTCTATTGCCGTTGGGGCGATAGTAACGCTCGTCGCGATTCCAGTAGCAGTTCACCTGCACCATGTTGATGTCACCCAAATGGCCGGCATCCACCACTTCCTTCAGCCAGACGGAAGGGGGGGAATAGCGGTTCTGCATCACACAGAACACGTGGCGTGATACCTGCAGGGATTTGAAGATGATCTCCTCGCAATCGGCCTTGGTGAGCGCCATCGGCTTTTCCACGACCACGTGGCGGCGGTCATCAAGGGCCTTCTTGGCCTGCTCGGCATGAAGGCCGTTGGGCGTGCAGATGTTCACCACGTCGAACGCGAGATCCGATGCCAGCAACTCATCCATGGAAGAAAAGAAGGGCACATCAAAGGCTTCCGCACCCACTTCTTCTTTGGAGCGCGTATCACACATCGCCACCAGCTCGGCTTCTTCGTTGTTCTGGATCATCGCCGCATGGCGCTTGCCGATGTGGCCGCTGCCGACAATGGCGAACCTTATTTTATCGGGTAGGGTCATATATCAGGGGGATACCGGAAAGAAAGGAATGGACACCTTGTAAGCGTAAGTACCAAGCACAAAACCTACTTGGCCCTTAATACTTAATACTTTGTACTTGATACTTTGTACTTTGTACTTCATACTTAATACCTCAACACTCCTCTCCATAAACAACTCATTTGATACGTTCCACCTGCCCTTCGGTGAGACGGTATTGCTGTCCACTCTCGGGGCATTCAGCCTCGCCGTTCTCATCGAAGCGCAGGCGATGGCCGTACTGGCTCATCCACCCGATGTGCCGGGCCGGATTACCGACCACCAATGCGTAAGGCGGCACCTCTTTCGTCACCACGGCCCCGGCTCCGATGAATGCGTATTCGCCGATGTCGTGACCACAAACGATGGTGGCATTAGCTCCGATAGAGGCCCCTTTCCTCACGAGGGTCTTTTCGTATTCACCGCGCCGCACCACCTCGCTGCGCGGATTGGTGATGTTGGTGAAGACCATGGACGGCCCAAGGAACACATCATCCTCACAGGTCACGCCCGTATAGATCGACACGTTGTTCTGTACTTTCACGTTGTTCCCGAGCTGCACATCAGGCGAGACGACGACGTTCTGACCCAGATTGCACTTTTCCCCCAACACAGCCCCTTTCATCACATGGGAGAAGTGCCAGATCTTGGTACCTTCCCCGATGGTACACCCCTCGTCGATGACGGCGGTGGGATGGGCGAAATACTCGGCACTCATGACTCGACCGTTGTTTTTTGGCGGTTCAGAAAATACTCCAGCGTCTTTTTCAGTCCTTCTTCACGATTCACCTGCGGCTCCCAGTCCAACCACTCTCTGGCCCGGCTCACATCAGGCTGCCGTTGTTTGGGGTCATCCACCGGCAGGTCCTTGTAGGCGATGGAGGAGCTGGTGCCGGTCAGTTGGATCACTTCTTCGGCGAATTCCCGGATCGTGATCTCATGAGGATTCCCCAGGTTCACCGGCTCATGGTAACCGGAGAGCAGCAAGCGGTAGATCCCCTCTATCAGGTCATCCACAAAACAGAACGACCGCGTCTGGGAACCGTCGCCGAACACGGT
>CAZAYA010000154.1:0-5554 GCA_964489175.1 uncultured Flavobacteriales bacterium
GGTGCGCAACAGGTTCACCGGCGAGATGGTCCGCAGGACCGGCCATGTGACGTTGCTGAAGTAAACTTCATCTTGAAATTGCTTTCCGTGGATCGATAAAATGATCGTAGTTGTTATATTTGTATCTACAATAATTAAGGTCGTATTTATTTTATGGAGTTGAAGGATGAATTGAAGATGGAAGGGTTCAGGGACCCGTATCAGCAAGCTTTGCTGAATGTGATGTTCACGGGAACGTGGGTTGAAGCTTCTATTCGGAGAGCATTGAGGCCTTATGGCCTGACGGAGCAACAATACAATGTGCTTCGGATCCTAAAGGGGCAGCATGGGCGGCCTATAAGTCTTGGGATGGTACAGGAACGCATGTTGCACAAGATGAGCAATGCGACCCGGATCGTGGAAAGGCTTCGGCAGAAAGGTTGTTTGAAGCGGGAGGTTTGCCAGGAGAACAGAAGGCAGGTGGAAGTGACCATTACACCGGAAGGGGAGCGCATGTTGGATGAAGTTACCCCGAAGGTGGAGGAATTGGTTGGAGGGATCGCGGATCGTTTGAGAAAGGAGGAAGCGAAGCAGCTTAATGAGCTTTTGGAAAAGTTAAGGGCGTAAAATTTTTTTCTCATATAACTGTTGGAACAAAAAAAGTATAAACAAATATTAAGTTGGACCAAAACCCTGAAACAATGACACAACAATTGCCCAAGATCGGTCGGGTCCTTTTCGGGATCCCCTTTATTATGTTCGGTTTATTTCATTTCATGAAAGGAGGACAAATGGCCGGGATGTTATCCGGATGGCCTGCAGCCCAGTTCTTTGTTTATCTATCAGGTGCTGGTCTGGTGCTTGGAGGGATAGCCATTGTGATCGACAAGAAAGCCCAACTCGCTTCCTTGTTGTTGGCGCTTGAATTGCTGCTGTTCATCTTGTTCATTCACCTTCCCGGCATGGGGTCGGAAGAGATGCGGCAGACGGCTATGCAGGGGATGCTCAAGGACCTGGCTTTGATCGGAGGGGCTTTGCTCATAGCAGGGATGAAGGCCGTAGGAAGTACTGGTTCTTCCGAGGGTCCCGGATAAAACCTGAAAAAGGGAGAAAAGGGTGGCCCAGCAGCCATCCTTTTTTCTTTCTTCGTAAAAATTCCGCTTTATGGTACATTGGAAACAGGGCCTTGTAGGAGTATTGATGATCAGTTTGTTAACGGCCTGCGGTTCCGGAGAAAGCGAGTCGGATAACCAACAGAAGGATTCCGCGAAGAGAGAGCAAGTCGACACCACCGGTCAGGGAACAGCTGAGCAACCCCCGATCGATTTGACGAAATTCGGTATCGATACGGGTTATTCCATGCCCCGGGGACTGGAAGTAGGTGATGAAGCTCCGGGTTTCAGTGCCCTTTCGGAGAAAGAGGATACCATCGCCCTTGGCTCGATGCTGAAGGAAGGGCCTGTGCTTCTTTTTTTCTATCGGGGGCAATGGTGCCCGGTGTGCAGCCGATACCTGAAGCAATTCGAGGATTCTCTGGAGTTGATCCGTGATGCAGGGGCCAGTGTGGTTGCTGTTACCCCCGAAACTCCTGAGAATGTTGGAAAGATGCGGGAGCGCTCAGGAACTTCCGTGACCATCCTGCCCGATACGTCCGGCCACATTCAAAGCAAGTACCGGGTAGCCTTCCGCGTGACCGAAGCGTATACCGAAAGGATCGCTCAGGGACTGGGAGCAGATATCGCTGCCAATAATGCAGACTCCATCGCTCGTCTACCCGTTCCGGCCACTTATCTGATCGATCAGGACGGAACGATCCGTTGGCGGCACTTCGATCCCGATTACAAGGACAGGGCTTCTGTGAAAGAGATCCTGCGTCGTTTATAGGAGATCAGGGTTCACCGGTCGGTGATATGATTCCAGCAGGAAGGTCTGACAGGCACGGAGGGACAATCTACATTCCACCACTTCTTATCGGTTATCAGGTCAAAACGGAGCCT
Source organism: uncultured Flavobacteriales bacterium (assembly GCA_964489175.1). Taxonomy (GTDB): domain Bacteria; phylum Bacteroidota; class Bacteroidia; order Flavobacteriales_D; family CAYVSK01; genus CAZAYA01. The sequence goes on from CAZAYA010000154.1 coordinate 1,977, forward strand.
TTTCGCTTTTTGGGCCACTATAGGGAATATCCTCACTCCTTGCTCAATTGTGTCATGGGGAGGCAGGTCCATTTCCAGGTTTGTATGGAGGGTGAAATATTCCGGATATTCTTCCCGGGCACCGGTGATGTGATAGCTGAGCTTTGGGGAGAGGTGGTCCGGTCCATCATGAGCATGAAGGGTATCATTGGAATGATTGATGATATCGACCGTAATGAGGCAGATGTTACGGGTTTTATGCAGGGTGTAGGATCTCCGGGGGTGGATTCGGATCTTTTCCTTTTGTTCTTTTTCAACGGGACCTCCTGAAGATGTTGTGATCACCTTATAGGGAGTTTTGGGGAGCTGGAAATGATCCTGGTTCAGCGTATGGGACCAGAACCATGTTGGGGCCCATTCAGGTCCGAGAAAAGCTGTTGGATCTTTTCGCATTTCTTTGAACTGACCCGGGGAACTCAATGCGGAAAAGGTCATGGAAGGAGAGCTGTTTTCCAGAGAGGACAGCAAAAGCGTTTCAAAAGGAAGGGGCCAGTATACCCAACCCACATCCCATTGGAAGTGATCAACATGGATCAGGTATTTGCGGTTGGGGTCGCCTTCCATGTTCTCGATCAACCTTTGATTATAGGCGATCTTCTGCGTGAAAGGAAGGTGAGCTCTCTCCATCATGATGGTACTATAGGCAAGAACAGGGATCAGGAACCACAATGCTCTTTTACCCTGTACTCCTTCGTATTTGAAGGTCAGGCAGGCAGTGACCCCTGCTATGAAACCGAAGATGGTATAATGGTTTTCATACATGATAGGGGATTCTCCGGCATGATACGTGATCACGATCAGGATGAGAAAACCGAGAGGAAATAATAAAGTAAAGAGAAGAGTCAGGATATTCCGGCTTTTCAGGAGCAAGAAACCAGTCCCTGCGAGAAAAAGGATACCTGCTGGTAAAAGAGCGGGAATAGCAAAGCCCTTGAAGTATTCCCAGCTCGGGAGGGAGAAGAAATGGGGCAGATGTTGCACAAAGTCTTCCACGGAGGGCATTTGGCTTTTTCCGTAATTCCATGTAAAAACAGTGATCCTTAGCAGGAACCACAAGAGCGATGTGGAGAGGAGAAGGAGGAAGGGAAGGTTTTTATAACCCTTTCGATACAAAAGGAACAAACCCAGCAGGAAAACCACCGGGAATAAAGTGAGTTGGTGATGCCAGGAGGCCAGGAAAGAGACCAGGAAACCAAGGAGAACGAACAGGCTGGTCCTGAGTCGGGACCCTCCCTGTAGGATCTTCTCGGATATTGGCCATAAGAGTACCGTGAATGCCATTCCTTGAAAAAGCTCTGCAGTAGCGTAAAAGAAATCGTGCCGGAAGCCTAAGCAGAGGGTGAGCATAAGAGCCCAGGTGGCATAGGGGGATCTTGCTCCGAAAAGGAGAATAGCAGCAATGAGCATATCCACCAGGATAAAGGCCATGGAGTAGGAGCGGAGGATCGTTCCCAGCGAAGCTTCCGCTTTGAGGAAAAGAAGTGGAATGACTTGATTGATGGAGGCTCCCCACCGTGCATGAGGAATGCAGAACCCTTTTTCCTGGATAAGTCGGAAGGAATAGAAGGAAGGGTCGAAACAAAGGGTTCGCTCCTTGAAATAATACCAGGAAAGCAGCAGCAAAAAGGAAAAGAAGAGCAAAGCCACCCACCGGGTCGCTTTTTCAAAAGACTGGTCCGGAGAGGGGGGTGGATCCATGGGAAGAGAAGAAAAGAAGGGTTGGTCAGGCTTGACGCGATGCCAGATCACTGCAGAGGGAATCCGGATCCGGTAGGCTCGGGATGAGTTCCAGTTCGTACAAGGTCTTTTCCACGTTCTCTAATACAGCATGGTCGATCCTTGAGGAAGTGGCCCAACGGGTCATGCCATACCATTCGCGGACTTGTTCAGGGCGCATGTCGTAGCGTTGGGAAACAAGTGAAATGGCATCCTCACGGTCCATGAAGCGCTTGTTCTCAGCGTTGATCACATCCAGCATGTTCCGGAGCGCTTCGGGGTGTTGGTCTAGGAATTCTTGTCGGGCGCTGACCACGAAACAAGGCCATGGTGTGTCGCAGGTGCCGACCCGTCTGAATTCTTGTTGGTCTACCAGGAATTGGGTGGTGAACTGCTCGCACATATATACGTCTGCTTTGTCGTTGGCGAGGGCCTCCCGGGCACCGTCCATTCCACCGACAACGACCCATTCCAGTTCCCGGGGATCCCATCCCATACGGTGGGCATTGATGTAGGCCATCAAATGACTCCCTGAACCGTACCGGGTAATAGCAAACCGCTTGCCTTCGAGCTCCGACACGGTCTGGAAAGAAGAATCAGCGGCAACATGAATACCCCAACGAAGTGGGCTTTCAACGAAGAATTGCAATATCCTGCCTTGGCCTCCCTTGATGATGTCAGCTGTCATACCTTCGGTCAGGACCACAGCTACATCCAACTCCCCTTCGTTCAGGGCACCTGTCATAGCACCGGTTCCGCTGGGTTGATCTTCCCATTCTACCTGAATACCGGCTTTTTCGAAGGCATTGTTTTCGATGGCAAGGTGCCAGGGTAGGTTGAAATGTTCCGGGACGCCTCCGGCTTTGATGGTCGTCATAACGGTCCGTTTTACAGCTGGCTGTAAAGGTAACAGAAGCGACGGATCGGTCAGGGGCACAAAAGGAAAACAATTCTTTGTTATTACCGGATCCCTTTTTTTACCGGGGCTTTTTGCTCCTGCCCTTTGTTCCGGTTCCTGACCGGACGTGTAATGGAGAAATTGTCGGTCACGGTACCTTCTTCGTTGGTGGCTTCGATCATTACTTTGTTCTCCCCGGAGGATAATGACAGCGGCAGTTGGAGAAGCCCGTTCTTTTTAAGGTCGAAGGAGAAGTCTTCTACCGGGGTCCCGTTCAGGGAGATGGAAAGCTGGGAGGCATCGTTGATGAACCAAACCCTGGCCTGGGCCTCGTATTCTTTTTTCCTTGTGGTCGATTTCCCGCTTTCAGGCTCCAGCAAATGGATGGAAGGTTTTATCGGGAAGGTGGCATCGGCCAGGCTGCGTTTGAAGACCCGGAACGATAATTCCTTTGTTCCTCCCTGATTGCTTCCTTTGATCTGGAATTCGTTCATGCCCATACTGAGCCTGGCCTGGAAAATAAGGTCTCCGGTGCTGGTATTGAAGGAATAGCCGGTGAATGCCTTTCCGTTGTGGTGGACACTGAGATCGTCGGTTGACCCGATACCGGAGGTCTTAACCCGGGTCATTTGTATGTCCTGTAAAGCTTGATAGGGTGTTGGTTCAGGGACGGTAAGGGTGAGGGTTGGGGGAGGGACAGGTTGTTCCCTGATCAGGATGACGGAAGCTTTGTCTTTTCCGTCCTTATTCCGCCCTTCAATGTTCAACGTTTGTTTTCCTGTGGAAAGCTGGAGGGGAATGGTAACCTCCCGGCGATTCGCATTGAAGGAAAAAGAGGACACGGAACGTCCATCAAGCCTGACGGTAAGCTGGTCCTTGTGTTCTATGTTCTTGGTGCGAGCGATCACCCTGATCTCATCATTTC
>CAZAYA010000155.1:0-5511 GCA_964489175.1 uncultured Flavobacteriales bacterium
CCGGATCTCTCAGGAAGAAGGATGCTCTTACCATGAAGCCCTGGAGCAGGTAAAGCTGGGCGTACGAACGATACGGGGAAAACTGGAGGCAGGAGAGCGGGTGAACCTCGAAGGCATCGGTTTTCTGTATGCAGACAAGGAAGGGAACCTTCAATTCCTCCCGAAAGCCGACCCCGGGCTGCTCAAATCCTCTTACGGACTCCGCCCTTTTTATGTAGCTCCGGTCCACAAGGAAGCACCCCGTCAGGCCACCCCACAACCTTCCTTACGACCGCAAGGAAAAACGCCGTCAGCTGCTGCCACCAAGACCCGACCCACCCCGAAACCCATTCCTGAAAAGAAGATCCAGGCGGGGACGGAAGAAACTCCTACAGAAAAAAAACCCGACCCCACTTCCCGATCCCAAAAGGAAGAACCTCCCAAAACACAAGAAAAAGAGGCAAACAATACGTGGCTGAAAGTTGCCGCCGTTATCCTCCCTATCTTGCTTTATGCAGGATGGATAACACTCCGCAACGACCTTTTCCATCAGGGATCGCTCCAGGTCTCCGACCTCAACCCTTTCCGCCCCACCGCATCCCCCACCTACGAACCCCGTAAAGGGCCTGTCAACCTGCCGAATGTAAAGATCCCTGAAGAGAGCAACAATGCCCCTGGTGATCCGGGAAAGGTCTTTCATTTCCGTTTCCAGGGAAGCAACGACCCCATAGCAGTATGGCTCTCCCCACCGAAAGATACCGCTCCCAGGGACAACACTTCCGTGAACCGGGAGCCTGCCTCCACAGGAGCTTTCCATGTGATCGGTGGATGCTTTGAATACCTCAGCAATGCCCGTAGCCAGGTTGAAAAGCTGAAGGGGCTTGGTTTCGAGGCAACCATTATCGAAAAGAGAAAAGGACTGCACCCCGTCACCTTCGGCAGTTACTCCAGCCGGGAAGCTGCTGTGGAAGCATTGAGAAGGGCTCAGCAGGTGGAATCAGGGGCATGGCTCCTGGTGAGGGAATAAAGTAGCTTGATAGTGAGGTAATTAGATAACCGGCCAGATAGATATTGTGCTGTTCATGACCTACGACGTGCTCAAAGCCCTTCACATCATTTTCGTGGTGACCTGGTTCGCCGGGCTGTTCTATATCGTGCGGCTGTTCGTCTACCATGCCGAGGCAGAGAAAAAAGAAGATCCTGAGAAGAGCATCCTCCAGCGCCAGTACAAGCTGATGGAAAAGCGGTTGTGGTACGGCATCACCTGGCCTTCCATGTTGCTCACCCTTACTTTCGGGATCTGGATGCTGGTAGAACGCCCTGTTCTCCTAAAACAAGCCTTTATGCACCTCAAGTTGGGCATGGTCTTCTTGCTGATCCTCTACCACTTCCTCAACCAGCGGATCTTCAACCGGCTGCAAAAGGGCCGGATCGATCACACGCCTTTCAAATTGCGCCTCTGGAACGAAGTAGCCACGATCTTCCTGGTCGCGATCGTCTTCATCATCACCCTCCGCGACCTTTTCAGTTGGGTCTGGGGCCTCCTGGGCATCTTCATCTTCGCCCTGGCCCTTTACCTGTCCGTAAGGCTCTACAGGCGTTTCCGGGAAAGGAGCCAAAAGCCAATGGCTAATAGCCAGAAGGGCGGTGAACAAGAGGCTCGTCAGGAGTAACCTCCCCTTATTCACCAGTAGCAAGTGGCTATTGGCTCACCAACCCGTACCTTCGCCTCCGACACCAAGCTAGCGACCATGGCCAACAGCAAGACCGCTCAGGAAACCTTCGCCTCTTCCTCCCGCATCGTATTGCCGAACGACACCAATGTGCTGGGCAACCTGATGGGAGGACAATTGCTCAACTGGATGGACATCACCGCCGCGATCGCCGGCCACCGTTTTTGCGGGGAAGTCGTGGTGACCGCTTCGGTGAACAACGTAGCCTTCAACCAACCCATCGAGCTGGGCGACATCGTCACCCTGGAGGCCAAAGTATCCCGGGCCTTCCGGACGTCCATGGAGATCTTCCTGGACGTATGGGTGGAGCATCACAAGACCGGGGAAAGGAAAAAATGCAATGAAGCCATCTACACCTTCGTGGCTTTGGATGAAAAAGGAAAGGTCACACCCCTTGAAAGAGAGTTGATCCCGGAAACAGAAGAGGAAAAGGAACGCTACGAAGGAGCACTGCGCCGGCGACAGCTCAGCCTGATCCTGGCCGGTAAAATGCAACCGGACGAAGCCACCGAACTCAAGGCGCTTTTCCTGAAGGAGAACCAGTAGAAAACGTGGCCAGCAAGCGGCAGGCTTCTCCTACCACTTTCCCTACATCGATATCCTCCATGCAGCGGAAGTGCCCCCGGGGACATTTTTCATACCCGATCTTGCTGCAGGGCCTGCAGGACAACCCCTCCACCCCCATGATCACCGAACGATCCTCATCTCCCGGCATGTAAGGATACATACCGAATTCCGGAACCGTGTTCCCCCAGAAGGAAAGGACAGGCTTGCGGAAAGCCGCAGCGATGTGCATCAAGCCAGTATCATGGGTCAAAACCAGATCGGCCTGACGCACTAATGAAGCCGAGCCATTGATGGAATAACGACCACAAGCATTGATGACCTGCTCTCCCACACCCTGACATACCTCCTCCGCCACAGAACGATCCCCTTCACCTCCCAACAGGACCACGGGGCGGCCCAGTTGCCGGATGATGGCAACCATTTTCTCCACCGGCAGGCGCTTGGTGGCATGGGCTGCCCCGACCACGAAAGCGATGTACCCTTTCCCCTCAAGCCCCAGGGAACCTGGAGCCACCACTTCCTTTTCAGGGATATAATACTCCAGCCCCTTGCCGTCCAGCTTCATGCCAAGACCCGTCACCGCCTCCATATACCGTTCCACGATATGGACCCGTGGCAACCGGTCGTATTTGAAGTTGACCAACAGCCATTTCTCCTTGTTGAGCTTGGAAAAAGTGGAAGAAGGCCTGCCAAGACGCTTTTTCAGAACATAAGACCGAAGGTTCTTGTGAAGGTCGACCACATGATCGAAATGTTCCTTGCGAAGCGCATCCCCCACTTCACTGATATGATCGCGGAATGTATGGACCTTGTCTACATAGGGATTCCCCGCTATTACGGCCCGGAAAGGTTCCCGGGTAACAAAGTGGATCTCCGCCCCTTTCAGCTGTTCTTTACAACAGCGCAGGACAGGGGTGGTAAGGACGATGTCCCCGATCGAGCTGAACCGTATGAAGAGGAATTTGGGCAAAGTAGAGAACAAAAGTATCAAGTATTCAGGAGCCAATACAAAGAGGCTTCCTTATCAAGGAACCGCCTGCCCTTCTCTCCTCTTAGTACTTAATACTTGATACTATCTTTTACCTTTGGACCATGATCCTTACAGACACCCATTCGCACCTCTACAAAGAAGAATTCGATGAAGACCGGGAGGAAGTAATGGCACGCGCTATCAGCAGCGGCGTGGAGCGCATCTTCCTATCCGCGATCGACAGTAGTTACACCGCTGCCATGAACGCTTTGGCAGACCGGTATCCGGAAAATTGTTTCCCCATGACCGGCCTCCATCCCTGTTCAGTGAGCGAGAATTTCAGGGAAGAACTCGAGCACGTAGAGAAGACGCTGGAAGAAAGAAAATACTACGCCATCGGTGAGATCGGGCTCGACTACCACTGGGACACCACCTATCAGAACGAACAGCAGGAAGCCTTCCGGCATCAGATCGAGCTGGCAAAGCAACACGATCTCCCCATCGTGATCCATACACGGGACGCCTTCGAAGACACCTTCAGTATCGTGGAAGAACACAATGACGATTCCCTGCGGGGGATCTTTCACTGCTTTACAGGAACAGAAGAGGATGCTGCACGCGTGATCCGTATCGGCGGTTTTAAAATGGGGATCGGCGGGATCGTTACCTTCAAGAATGCAGGACTGGACCAGGTCATTTCCCGGGTCGCTATGGAGCACCTCGTCCTGGAAACCGACGCCCCCTACCTCGCTCCTGATCCGTATCGGGGCAAGCGGAACGAATCCGCCTACCTCATCCACATCGCCGAGAAAGTGGCTGAAGCCCACGAGACCCTGCCCAAAGAAGTCGCCGAGATCACCACCGAGAATGCCAACGAGATCTTCCGGATCGAATGAAGACCTCCCGTCCTACCGTACTGATCATCTATACCGGGGGAACCATCGGTATGATCAAGGATCCCACCACAGGAGCCCTCCGCCCGTTCAATTTCGAGCACATTTCCGATCAGGTGCCCGAACTGAACAAGTTCGACATCAACCTTCCCGCCGTTTCTTTCGAGGAACCGATCGATTCCTCGAACATGACGCCAGAGGTCTGGCAAAGGATCGCCGGGATCATCGAAGAACATTACGACCAGGTGGACGGCTTCGTGATCCTTCACGGTTCCGATACCATGGCCTATACCGCATCAGCACTGAGCTTCATGCTGGAAAACCTGGCCAAACCCGTGATCCTGACCGGTTCTCAGTTGCCTATCGGCATGGTAAGAACGGACGGCAAGGAAAACCTCATTACCTCCATCGAGATAGCTGCTGCCCGGGAAAAAGGGATGCCGATCGTCCCAGAAGTAGCGATCTGTTTTGAATACCAACTGTACCGGGGCAACCGGACCCACAAATTCAACGCTGAGCATTTCGAAGCCTTCCAAAGCGCTAATTACCCTGATCTGGCAGACATCGGTGTGAGCATCAACTACCACCACGAATTCATCCGCCCCCCATCTGAGCAACCTCTTGTGGTGCACAAAGACCTCGATCCGAACGTAGCAGTATTGAAACTCTTCCCTGGCATTACTGAAGAAGTGGTGCGAAGCATTCTGAACATTAGGAGCGTCAAAGCCGTGGTGATGGAAACCTTTGGCACCGGGAATGCCATGACCTTCGGCTGGTTCCTGGAAGCCCTTCGCGAAGCGGTGAACCGTGGCATCACCCTGGTGAACATCACCCAGTGCAATAGCGGTCCGGCACAGCAGGGACTATACGAAACCAGCCGGGAACTGGCTGAAACAGGAGTGATCAACGGGCGGGATATGACCACTGAAGCTGCCCTGACCAAATTGATGTTCCTGCTGGGCAATAAATCTTCCGCTGAAGAGTTGCAACAAGGATTGGAAAATTCATTGCGGGGGGAGATGACGGTGCCGGAAGAGCGTATCAAGTATTAAGTACAAAGACCGGGAACTGAAACAAAGGCAAGCACAAAAAACCCTTGGAGCGCCCAGTAAAAGATGGGAATATCCGGAAATACCCCTGGAACCTTCATAACTTAATCCTTCATGCTTGATACCCTCCAACCGCCACTCCTTTTTTGCAATTACGATCTTTTTGTTACTTTTGACGACCCTGCAAAGGGCCGCTGTGCCTTGCAGGACTTGACGAGGAGAGATGGCCGAGTGGTCGAAGGCGCACGCCTGGAAAGCGTGTATACCCTTACAATGGGGTATCGAGGGTTCGAATCCCTCTCTCTCCGCAAGTAGATCTT
>CAZAYA010000156.1:0-5450 GCA_964489175.1 uncultured Flavobacteriales bacterium
GCTTTTTCCTGCAAGGGACTTTGGGGCAGGGTGGTTCGGCCTTCCTTCATCACTTCCTGCAGCAGCCATTCCGATCGGAAATCCCCGATCCTGCTTTGTTTTTCAGGAAACTGGGGATGATGGATAAGCTCTGGGCGGGGTTCGTGGTCCAGGGCGATGCCATCGGCATAGAAGCTCCCGTCGTCCTGGAAATAGCGGGCCACCTTCTTGTGGCCGGGGAGGGAGATCTTGGCGACGTTCTCCGACAATTTCAAACGAGGTTTCCCGTTGCACAAGCTCATCTTGTAGACCCCGTCCAGTGCTGCCGAAGGCTTACCCGTAACCAGTTGCGTACCTACGCCGAATCCGTCGATCGGGGCTTTTTGGTCATTGAGGCTTTTGATGAGGTGTTCGTCGAGCTGGTTGGAGGTGGTGATCATCACATAGTCGAACCCCACTTCATCCAACATATTCCGGGCTTTTTTGCTGAGGTAGGCCAGGTCGCCACTGTCCAGCCGAACCCCCTTTAGCCGGTGTCCTTGTTCTTCCAGTTCCCTGGCAACGGTGATGGCATTGGGGATCCCGCTGCGGAGGGTGTCGTAGGTATCGACCAGCAGGATGGTCTGATCGGGGTAGATCCTGGCATAGGCCCGGAAGGCCGTGAGTTCATCTTCATGGCTTTGGATCCAGGAATGAGCCTGGGTGCCGGTAACGGGGATCCCGTATGTTTTGCCGGCCAATACGTTGGAGGTTGCGTCCGCGCCACCGATAACTGCAGCAGCGCTGGCTTGCAGACCACCCAGTCCTTGTGCCCTTCGCAGGCCGAAGTCGGCGAACAGCCTTTTTCCTGTCACCTCCCGGATCCGGGCAGCTTTGGTAGCGATCAAAGCGTAAAAGTTGAGGTGATTGAGCAAAAGGGTTTCCACCAGTTGGGTCTCGATGAGGGAACCTTCCACCCGAACTACCGGTTCAAGGGGGAATACGATCTCGCCTTCCCGGGGGGCGTGGAGGGTGCCCTGGAAGTGGAAATCTTTCAGGAAGTCGAGGAATGGTTGCTGGAAGCCCTGTTCTTTCAGGTAGCTCAGTGCCCCGTTATCAAAACGAAAGTGCTCTAGCATTTCAAGCAATTCCTCCAGGCCGGCAAAGACAACGTACCCACCGTCAAAAGGATTCTTTCGGAAGAAATAGTCGAAGCAGGCCGTTTCTTTTTCGCGACCGTTCAGGAAATAACCCTGGGCCATGGTCAGCTCGTAGAGGTCGGTGTAAAGGCCGGTATGGTGTTCCAGGAATGCCATGTTGTAAATGTAATCGATCCCACAGCGATCCCGGTTATCTTTGCATCATGAGGAATGCATTGGATCCGAGGGTGGTGATGATCATAGGACTTCTCGGGTCCTGTGTATCCATGTCCGGTTGTTCGGACGGGGAGAAGTCCTCCTGGAAAGGGGGGGATGGCTTCATTTCCGTGGAGCGGGAAGAAGATACGCTATCTGGACCGGATACCGCTGGCATGGGCGATCTGGAGAAAAAGATCGTGGAACATGGCCTGGTGGATGTGCAGGAAGTGGTGCCTTCGGTCCGGGTGGCGTTGAAGTATTCCACGAAGGACAATTTCCTGGGCCAGGATGTGTACGGTGACCTGGAGAAGGCTTACCTCCAGCCGGAGGTGGCTCAAAAGCTGGAACTGGCCCAGCTTTTTTTGCAAAGTCGATACCCTTCCTACAGTTTGATCATTTACGATGGGGTTCGGCCCAAAAGCGTGCAATGGCTCATGTGGGAGTCGATCGATGGCACCCCTGCTGAGAAGGACAATTTTCTTGCTCATCCCAAGTATGGCTCTCTGCACAATTACGGAGCTGCGGTGGATGTGAGCATCGTGGACCAATATGGGGACCCTCTGGACATGGGTACTCCGTTTGATCACCGGGGTGAACTGGCTTATCCCTCCAAAGAGGGAGAGATGCTGGAGCAAGGAAAATTGACGCAGGAACAAGTAGAGAACCGGCGATTGCTCCGCCGGGTCATGGGGAAGGCCGGTTTCAACGGCATTCGTACCGAATGGTGGCATTTCAGTGCCTGTTCCCGGCAGGAGGCGGCGAGGAAATATGAGGTGGTTCCGTGAAGCAGCTCTTGTAAGCTCCTGCAAAGCCGGACAGTTTACAATTGCAGTATTTTAACCGTCGAACTATGAAAAGCTATGGCCTGGGCGCTCAAAAGAACAACTCCCTGGCCAGTCGATAAGTATTCGCATGCGCTTCGATGATATCGCGGATCTGGTCGGAATAACCGCCACCCATGCTGCACTGCACCGGGGTATTGTTTTGAAGGCACGTTTCCAGCACAATACGGTCCCGCTCCCGACAACCGTCGATGCTCAGGGAGAGCCGCCCCAGTTGGTCTGAAGCCAGTACATCCACGCCGCATTGATAGAAAATGAAGTCCGGCCTGACCTTTTCGAACAGTCGGGGTAAGGTTTCCCTCAGCCGATGGAGGTAGGGGGTATCATTTGTGCCATCGGACAGGGCGATGTCGAGGTCCGATCGTTGCTTGTGCAAGGGGAAGTTCTTCTCCCCGTGCATGCTGAAGGTAAAGACCCGGTCGTCGTTTTGGAAGATCTCGGCGGTCCCGTTCCCCTGATGGACATCCAGGTCCACGACGAGCACTTGTCGAGCCAGCTCTTTTTGGAGTAGATTATCAGCACCGAGGGCGATATCATTGAGCAGGCAGAACCCTTCTCCTCTGTTGGAGAAGGCGTGATGCGTTCCCCCGGCAATGTTCATGGCAATGCCGATTTCGATCGCTTGTTCGGCGCTGCTGACGGTCCCTTGCATGATCGTGACTTCCCGTTCCACGAGTCCCCGGCTCAAAGGGAAACCGGTGCGCCGCTCTTCCTGCCGGTCGAGTTGCAGCCCTTGAAGTTTTCCCCAGTATTCGGGGGTATGAACGGAAGTAATGGCTTCATCGGACAGCCGATCGGGTCGGAAAAGGTCGGATGGTTCGATGGTCCCTTCGTGGAGCAACTGTTGGGGGAGCAGTTCATATTTTTCCATCGGAAAGCGGTGCCCTTTCGGGAGTGGGTGAACATAATTCGGGTGCCAGGCGATGGGGAACGTCAACGATCCTTATTCTTATTCCTGATCCTATTCTTGATCAGGAGGGGAGGAGAAGATAGAATAGGAATAAGAGGGGTTTCTAACTCGGTAGCTTCCCAGCTTCCTGTCCTTCCATCAACTCCAGCAACCGCTCATTGTTCATGAAGCTTCCGATGGTCGTGTTGTTCAGCACAATGATCGTCCGGTTGCGGTCCACCTGCCGGATGAAATAGCTGCGGAAGCCTTTCCACCAACCGTTGTGATAGATGATGCGGTCTTTCGGGGAAGAAGCATCGATGCGCCAACCGTATCCGTAATTGTCGTGAAGATAGAGGTCTGGATGGGCGGGGTGATAAGCGTTTTCCAATGTTGTTTCGGAAAGTAAGAGGTTGTCTTGCAGGGCGCGGTCGAAAATGAACAGGTCCTCTACGGTCGAGTAAACTCCTTTGTCCCCGACCACCCCGTTCAGGTAACTGTTGCCGGCTTTTCGCCAGCGATTCACGTAGCCTACGGCTCCTTCATCCACCAGGGTGCTGTCCTTGCATTTGTTGTAGACCGAGGAATTTTTCATGCCCAGCGGTTGGAAGATCCTTTTCTCCAGGAAGGTTTCGTAGGACATTCCAGAAGCCTTCTCGATCACAGAGGCCAGGAGCATGTAGTTGGTATTGCAATAATTGTAGCGGTAGTCCGGGATGTAATAGATGTCCGGTTCATGAGTTTTCATCAGGCCCAGGACATCGTTATTGGAAATAGGGACCTCCCGATCAGGCCACAATTCATCGGAGAAGTACATGTAATTCGGGAGCCCGGACCGATGGGTCAGTAGATGCTCGATGGTGATCCCTTCGTAGGGGAGGTTCGGGAAGAATTCCTGCAGATTCGCATTCAGCGACACTTTGCCTTCTTCCACCAGCATCAGGAGAGCGGTGGCTGTGATGGGTTTGGTTACCGAGGCGAGCTGGAAAGGGGTTGCCAGGGTAAGGGTATCTCGCTGGCGAAGATCGGCATGGCCATAAGCTGCTTTATGAACCACTTTTCCCTTCTCGGCAAAGAGTACGGTTCCGTTGAACACGCCAGCCCGGTGTTTGCGTTGGAAAAAAGCATCGATACGGCAGGCAGTCCGGCGTTGTCCCGGACTCAGGTCACGGACGGCGGTATCGTAGTTTGATGAAGGAGAAGGAAGGCTGGCCCTCAGGGCGAGGGTCTGCTCCCGGTTGCAGGAAAAGGGGATGAGCAGGAGCAGGAGAATGGATACCCGGTGTGGAAGCTTCAAAGGCCTTCGTGTCAACGTTGGTCGACGCAAAATTAATATTTTTTTAAGGAGCAGTTTCCGAATAGTAGAAGCTGCAAATTGCCCTTAGGGTTACGCTGTGTTCAGGAATAATGTTTCGTTCCGATGTGGGTGTGCGGAAGGTCCGGTTGGGAAAGGTATTGCTCCAGGGCGAAGGTGGTGGAGCTGAAGGCGATATCCCCCCAGGGGATCTCATCAGGTTTGAACAGCTCTACTTCCAGGCTTTCCGGTCCCGGGGCATAGTCGGAGGTCAGTTCTGCCAGGAAATGCAGGTAGACCTGGTTGGCATGGGGCAAGTTGTAAACGCAAAAAAGTCTGTCTATCGCTACTTCCGTCAGGGCTTCTTCCCGGGTTTCCCGGGCAGCCCCTTCTTCTACGGTTTCTTCCTTTTCCAGGAAACCCGCTGGAAGGTTCCAGAGGCCATATCCCGGTTCGATGGACCGTTTGCATAGGAGGATCCTATCATCCTTCACCGCCAGGCACCCCACGATCATGCGGGGGTTTTGGTAATGCACTTTTTCACACTCCCGGCAAATGTGTCGGTGAAAATTGTCCCCTTCCGGCACGGCGACCGAGATCTGCTCGCTTCCGCAGTGGCTGCAAAAGTTCACGGGTGGAGGGTTTGAAGGAACATGGTCTTAGAATTCCTCTTCTCCTTCCGGGACTTCGATCTTCCGGACGTTCTTGCCCACGAATTCTCCTTTGTCGTTCTTGCCGATGGTATACTCCACCCAGTCCCCGTTCTGGAGTTCATTGAAATCACCTTCGATCACATCCAGGTAGTGGAAGAAGAGGTTGTTGGGCGGCTTGGAGATGAACCCGTAGCCATTGTTCAGGTTGATCACCTGGCTTTCTTCAAGCGCACCTTCTTCGATATCCCTGGCATCTTCTTCGTATTGCTGCTGACCGTTCCCCTGGTAATTGTTCCCCTGGGGGGAATGGTCCTGACTGCGGACGAACAGGTTGTTGATCAGGGGTTCGTTCCGGTTCACCCGGTTGTCGATCAACTCGTGCATGGCCACAGGATAAGTGCATTCTTCCAGCAGGTCCTGAGAAGTTCGGGTCACCACTTCCCGGTCGTTGTGATC
>CAZAYA010000157.1:0-4860 GCA_964489175.1 uncultured Flavobacteriales bacterium
GCGGTGGACCCGGAAGAAAAAAGAGGCTTTGATGGAGGGTGCTTCGAAAAGGCTTCCCGCCTTGGCAAGGTGTGGGAATGATTCTCATTTTAGGAATGAAAAGAAGTGAAAAAGAAGAGAATTATCCTCTTTCTGTTGGAATATTTCAGTTTGGGGAGGAACCACGTCCCCTCCCCACGGAGGCTTCGACTCCGCTCAGCCACCTTCCCGGCCCACCGGATCTTCCCCGATCTTAAGCCAAGAAGGCCCTGTGTAATACCGAAAAAAACCAGAGGATAAACTGAAGCGGATTCCCAGGGAAGCCCCAGGAGGTCCCTGAGCGGAGTCGAAGGGTCCGGTGACCTTCTAAAGCTTTATCCAAAGGTTTTCCGACTACGATCAAAGGGGAATATTTCGAGCGTTCTCCTTTCCACGGAAGTTTGGTTTCCGGTTGTTGGACAAGCTTCAACTCCCTCCCCACGGAGGCTTCGACTCCCTGCCTGCAGCAGGCGGGCGCTCAGCCACCTGTCTGGCCCGCCGAACCCTCCCGACCTTAAACCAAGGAAGGTGAAAGAGACCTAGAGGAAAACTGAAGCGGATTCCCAGGGAAGCCCCAGGAAGTCTCTGAGTAGAGCTGAAGGGAGGTCCCTGAGCGAAGTCGAAGGGTCCGGTCCTTCTTAAGCATTATTTAAGTTTTCTACTACGACCAATAGGGGTATTTCAGAGAAAGCTTCTTGTGGGGCTACTTTTTTTCAAGGGGTGAACTTCGGCCCCCTCTCACGGAGGCTTCGACTCCCAGGCGGGCGCTCTGTCACCTTTCCGCGCTGTTCATCCGCTCAGGCCGTGGGTTGTTGATACTTCCTACTTTTGCTCCATGAAAAAACGCCCCCTTTGCCTGCCGGTCCTTTTGCTCCTTCTTGTCCTTTCCTCCTGTGGAGGTGGTGAAACGGAAAAGAAAGAAGGCATCCAGCCCGTCCACTACCACGGCCAGGCCCAGGGCACGACCTATTCGGTGAAGTTCTTTCCGGAAAAGGGCGCTTCCCTGCAGCAAGCCGCCATCGACGCTTTGCTCGACAGCATCGATGGTGTATTCTCCACCTATGCGACCCATTCCGTGATCTCCCGCTTCAACCGCGGGGATACGGCCATCCAGGTGGGTCAGGATATGGCCAGGGTGTTCCGGCTTTCGGCCGAGGTGCATGAGGTCACGGGTGGGGCCTTCGACCCGACGGTCGGGCCGTTGGTGGAAGCCTGGGGGTTCGGTCCTTCCGGGGAGCACGATTCCCTTCCGGGAAAGGTTTTGCTGGATTCGATCCTGGCCTTTACAGGCTGGGAGCATGTTCGGTTGGACAGTGGGAAGACCCTGCGCCTCATCAAGGACGACCCCCGCGTTCAGCTCGACTTCAATGCCATAGCCCAGGGCTACACGGTGGATGTGATCGCCCGGTTGCTGGAAGCGAACGGTGTGGAACGGTATATGGTAGAGCTGGGAGGAGAGACCCGGGTGGGGAAGAAGAAACCGGATGGTGTTTCGTGGCGCATCGGGATCGACCGGCCTGTAGATCCCGGGGAAGAACGGCAATTGAGAGCTATTTTGGAACTTGAGCAGGCCTCCGTTGCCACTTCCGGCAATTACCGGAAATTTTATGTGAAGGATGGTGTGAAATACGCCCATACCATCGACCCCCGCACCGGCCAGCCTGCTGAAAAAAGACTGTTGAGCGTAACGGTCCGGGCGCCGTCCTGTGCCAGGGCCGATGCTTATGCCACGGCATTCATGGTGATGGGAGTGAAAAAGACGAGAGCATTCCTGTTGAACAGGAAAGCAATGGAAGGATATTTGATCTATTCTGATACTTCCGGTCGGACGGCCACCTATTCAACGCCGGGATGGAAGGAAGAACTGGAGGAATTATGACTTCTCTTCCTCGCCGCGGCACTGCTCTTGCGGGCGGGCACCGCAAACACCGCAGCTAGCTCCTTCTTCCCGGAGCATGGGGTTGTTGCTGGCGCAGGTGCCGGCGAACTCCCCGTTCTTCTTCACGAGGATCTTGATCGCAATGCCTGCGAAGCAAAGGCCGAGGATCACTATGGATAACAGGACGATCTGCATGGTAGCTTTCTTCTGTTAAGAGAACAGTTTCCCTGGTGGGGAATGTTCACAGTGTAAAGGTACGAAATATAGTGAGGAGGCTCTCGTCACTATTCACTCGTCACTAGTCGCTATTCACTCTTTTCCAACTTCCCCCTACCCGTTACCTCCTTCTCCACAATATCTGCTCCCCCTCGGTAATAGACATAGCCTTCTCCGTTCACGAATGCCCACAAGGTGTTGTTGGCATGCAGGTGGATGTCCCCGGTGCCGTTGTTGGTGACCCAGGTATCCCGGGAAGCGTAGTCTTCCGCATGGATGAACCCTTTGGAGCTGTTGTAGAGGTAGCTCATGGTCACCGTTCCCGAACAGATCACGTCTCCCAGGCCGGTGTGGAGGTTCAGAAAAGAAGTATCCACGTCCAGGGACAAGTAACATTCCCCGGCTCCTTTCCATTGGTTGAATCGGAAGGTGCGCGTGTGGAGGGTATTGGTGATGCGCAGGTCAGCCGTGCTGCGGTAGTCGATCGCCACCAGCTCCGGCAGGTGTACAAAGACCCGGATGTCCTTGTCATCGTCATAAGACCGTACCCAGCTACAGGTGTTGTCGTCGGTGATCAACAGGGTATCACCGTTCAGCTCTGTTCGCACCAGGGGAAGGATGTTCTTTCCGGCGCGCACGTCCACCTTGAACAGGGTGTCTTCGGTGATGCTGAGGTGGATGTGGTCCTCCACCCGAATGGCCCTGAAGGAGCCGGGGTTTCGCTCTTCAGTGACCACTTTCCCATGCGCCTTGAAGCAGTCCCCTCTGTTCTCCTTATCGCAACTTGCGAATAGCAGGAGCATAAAGCCTATCCCTATGGCGAACGATCTTTTCATAAGAACCGGTAGCCGAGGCCGACCTCCAGGTGGTCAGCGCGGGCGAAGTGGGTTTTCAGTGTGGCGTTGAACAGCCATCGGTCGTTGAAGCGGTACCGGAAGCCGAACCGATGGTATAACAGGTCTCCCTCCGGATCTTGTTTGAGGGTATAGACTCCGGCCTGGAAGAGCAGGGCCAGTCGCTGAATGGTGAGCTCGTAACACAATTTCACCCCATTGGTGAAATTAGCTGCACGGGTCAGGGAGGAGTCCCCGATGACCTCCGTGAGCGAGGAATTGTAGGTGAGGTCGGTCCCCACGCCGAGGCTGTTCTTTCTGGAAATGGGGTAATGGGCTTCTGCCAGCAGGGAATAGGCAGGGTAGATCTTGTTGCTGGCCGCGTGAACTTCTTTTATCCCTCCTCCGGCATACAGGGAAAAGTGAAGTTGTGGGTCGAAAGCCGGTGGCTCGGGCTTTTTCTGTTCGCGGTCGTGGTCTCCGAACCGATAGGCAGCCGAGAATTGGGCCATAGGGGTGTTGATGCCGAGGTTGGGGAGCTGAACGGCCGTGTTGGAGAGGTGGGTATAGGCGATCCCCGGCTCCAGGAACAGGTGCTCGGAAACGACCCACCGGGCGGCCAGGGCAAAGGTTAAGGAGATATTGAGGCGCGAGCCGATCGCATTGTTCTTGTGGTTCTCCAGCCGGTCGAAGGACTTCTCAACGATGCCGCCTCCCAGGCCGGTCTTGAAATTGAGCTCCAGTTCCTGGCTCCCGCAGAGGTGGAAATTGAGGTAAGGATAGAGGCTGTAGCTTCTCCCGAGGATGTCGGGATTGTTGTAATCGACCATCAGGAAAGCGACCCCCCATTCCGGATAGTTGTACAGGCTTTGCCAGTATTGGTCGCCGAAGGTAGGTCGTTCGAAAAAGACCTCGAAGGCCGGTACATGCCCTTCGATCAGGTGGCGCATCCCCTGGCGGTGGGGGAAGATGAAGCCGTATTCCCCTCTGGCTCCAACGGAAAAAGAGAAGTCTTCTTGCTCTTCCTGTGCCTGGGCGGACCAGCAGGTCAGCAAGAGCAAGAGAAGGAGGAAAAAGCGCGGAAGCATGATCGTTAAAATTACCAAAAACAAAGGCATCCGTTGCGTAGCGGATCTTTTCTATCTTGGCAGGACCCTGAAAATATGCGCTGATGAATACGCTGGAAGATAAGACCAAGGCCTTTGCCAGGCTGCTCGGCATCATGGACGACCTTCGTGAGAAGTGTCCCTGGGACCGGAAGCAGACCCTGCAGTCGCTTCGCCATCTGACCATTGAAGAGGTCTATGAACTGGGAGATGCGATCCTCGAAGAGGACCTGGAGGAGGTCAGGAAAGAGTTGGGGGATCTGCTACTGCATATGGTGTTCTACAGCAAGATCGCTTCGGAAAAAGAAGCGTTCGACATCGCCGACGTGTTGAACGGCATCTGCGATAAGTTGGTGGAGCGGCATCCGCACGTTTATGGCGACTGGGATGTGGATTCCGAGGAAGAAGTGAAGGCCAATTGGGAACAGATCAAACTGAAGGAAAAAAAGAACCAGGGCCAGCAACAGCGCTCCGTTCTGGAAGGGGTTCCGACTTCTTTGCCGGCCCTGGTGAAAGCTACCCGGATCCAGGACAAGGCCAGCGGCATCGGGTTCGATTGGGACCACAGCGATCAGGTGGCCGATAAGGTGGAGGAAGAGCTGGAGGAATTGAAAGCGGAAGTGAGGAATGGAACGGAGGCGGATCGGGAGCAAGAATTCGGGGATGTCCTCTTCGCCCTGATCAATTACGGGAGGGCGATCGGTGTGGATCCTGAAACCGCTTTGGAGCGGACCAATAAGAAATTCATCCAGCGGTTCCGGTATGTGGAAGAAGCTACCCAAAAGGCCGGCAAGGACCTGAAGGGGAT
>CAZAYA010000157.1:4870-5114 GCA_964489175.1 uncultured Flavobacteriales bacterium
GAACGAGTACTGGGAAAAGGCCAAGGAGCCATGAACAGATCCGGCGATGATCTGTATATTATTCAAACCAACCAAGAACCAAAATCGTGAGTGTTATGGCAGTAGAGACCATTCAGGATGATGTTTTCGAAGAGACCCTTGATAATAACGACAAGGTCGTAGCGATGTACTATGCCGACTGGTGTGGGTCGTGCAAGCTGTTCAAGCCCAAGTATCGCCGGTTGTCAGAAGATGAGCGTTTCAA
>CAZAYA010000157.1:5124-5341 GCA_964489175.1 uncultured Flavobacteriales bacterium
GAAAAAGCCCGGCAGAAGGTCGGTGTGGACAACCTGCCTTTCTTCGCTACATTCCAGGGAGGAGAGGTCGTGAGCGGCACTTCCACCAACAAAGAGGACAAGGTGGTGGAGATGCTGGAGCAGTTGAGTTGAAGTGCAAAGTATCAAGTACAAAGGATTAAGTATTAAGACGCTTCAGGTCATCCCTGGAGCTTTGGATCGGTTGAAAACTTGGGAA
>CAZAYA010000158.1:0-5294 GCA_964489175.1 uncultured Flavobacteriales bacterium
GGTTCTTGTCTATACATCTACGATCAATGACCGGGTGCAGTATGCCTTCGACCTATCTTTCGGGATATCCTGCAGACAGGGGTCGACCTGACGGACGACCAACGCCGTTTTCTTGATTATGAGGGGCCGAAGGTCAGTTATGCAGCAGAACCTGTCAAGGAGGAGCTGCATTTCGCGCCAGCTCGATTGCTATTTGAGACCGATGTGTATGAGCAGGGCCTTGAGGTGTTCGAATGGGAAAGCATGCCTTGTTTCTTTCGGGTCGATGACCAGGGAGCGTTCCCTTTCGACCCTTTTGCCGCGGCCTTTTTCCTGGTCACCCGTTATGAAGAATACCTGCCGCACACCCGCGACGAGTTCGGCCGATTCCGCTCCTGGGAAAGTTTTGCCAGGAAGAACGGCTTTCTCAAAAAACCCGTGGTGGATATATGGGCCCAGAAGATCCGAAAACTCATCGAAGAACGGTTCCCGGATCAGGCACTTCCCCAAAAACAATACCGGTTCCTTTCAACAGTGGATGTGGACACTGCCTATGCATACCGGCAAAAAGGAGTAATGCGGACCATGGGAGGGTTCCTTCGTTCTTTCTTTTCCGGTCGCTTTTCTGCGATCAGGGAAAGAATGAAAGTACTTTTGGGCAGGCTCCCAGACCCTTTCGATAATTTCGACTACCAATTGAACCTCTTTCAGCAATTCGATGTGGAAGCGGTCTACTTTTTCCTGGTTGCTGATTATGGACTGAATGATAAGAATATCCCTGTTTCCAGCCCTCGTTTCCGTTCCCTGATCAAATCCGTGGCCGATCAGGCAAAAGTGGGGATCCATCCATCCTTCAATTCCAATTACGACCCCGAAAAACTCAGGATAGAGATCAACCGGCTTTCCGATATCACCAAACGGGAGATCACCCGGAGCCGTCAGCATTTCCTGATGCTCGACCTGCCTGATACATACCGCCGGCTGCTCGATCTGGGCATCACCGATGAGTACTCCATGGGCTACGTATCGGAGACCGGCTTCCGGGCAGGGACTTGTTCTTCGTATTACCATTACGACCTGGATATGGATGGGGTCACCAAACTCCGCGTCCACCCTTTTGCTGCTATGGAGGTCACCCTGAAGCATCATTACCAATTCACTCCGGAACAGGCTATCGAGCATTACCGGGAATTGATCGATGAGGTGAAACGGGTGAACGGGACCTTCATTTCTCTGTGGCATAATGATACCTTGTCAGACCAGGGGGAGTGGAAGGGTTGGCGGAAAGTGTTCGATGAAATGGTCAGTATGGCTCTTCCACAGCGACAAGAGGGTTGAACATGGTTCGCTCTCTGAAGCAATATTTGCGTTACTACGCCCTTTCATGGGCTGACCCGGCACGCCGGAAATTCCTTTTGGAAGAAAAACGGAAGACGGGGCGTTCCAAACCATGGCGACAGGAAGTCGTTGATGACAGGGTCCGGGACCGTAATGTCGGGATCCGGGAAGGGCTTGGAAAAGCCTTGCAATGGCTGTGTACAGCCCAGGACCGTATGGACGACGATGGCATCGGCTCTTTTCATCTTGTGGAAGGGTGGGGGAGTTCTTATCCCGAAACCACTGGTTATATTATCCCTACGTTGCTTGAACAGTCCCGTCGGTCCGGGAATACTGAGCTGGAAGAGCGGGCCAGTCGGGCAGCTGATTGGCTACTGTCCATTCAGAAACCAGAAGGGGGCTGGCAGGGATCGCGGATGGAAGATGATCAGCCGCCGGTCGTTTTCAATACAGGACAGGTGATCCGTGGGATGCTGGCCATGCATGATCACACCGGTGAGCAACAATACCTCGATGCTGCTGTGAAGGCTGGTGATTGGCTTTGTGCCCTTCAGGAAGCAGAAGGGTGTTGGAAAAAAAACACCTTCCAGGGGATGGTAAGGGTCTATGACAGCTACGTGGATGTTCCGCTCCTTGAACTGACCGGGCGGACCGGCGATGATAAATATCGCGATCATGCTTGCCGTAACCTTGACTGGATCGTGGAGCATAAGCAAACGACCAATGGTTGGTTCAGGGATTGTGACAATACCCGGCGCCACAATGATGCCCCCATCCTTCACACCCTGGCCTATACCATGGACGGCTTATTGGATGCGGGAGTAATGTTGAATGAACCACGTTACCTGGAAGCTGCTCGAAAGCCCGCCAACTTGTTGATGGACCGCTTTTTTCAGCGACAATATCTGAACGGAAGGTATGACAGTCGCTGGCATGGCCGTGAGGCTCCCATTACTACCGGATTAGCGCAAATGGCTATCATTTGGGGAAAATTGTACCGGGGTTCCGGGGAAAGATTATACCTGAAGGCCCTGCGGGATATGAATAAACTGCTTCTGTTCATCCAGCACCGGGAATATGATCTGGGGGGTGATACGGAAGGTGCTCTTCAGGGGTCTTTCCCTTTGTGGGGGCGATATGAGAAATTCGCTTTCCCCAACTGGGCGACCAAGTATTTTGTAGATTCGCTCGTCCTCGAGGAAGAGCTGAACAATTCCTGAAAAAGTCTTCCTGTCTTGGCAGATGTTCCCCATACCCTTACCGGCCTGTTTCTTTCCACCTGTGAACGTTACCCCGAAAGACAGGCTCTGGCTTTTCCTGGCCATTCGTTGAGTTACGCTCAACTTCGGGAGTTGGCATGCCGCTGTGCCGCAGCGATCGGTAAGCGGACAGATCAGGAGCAGGTCGCGATCTTGACCGGGAAAAGTTTGTCTGCATACATGGGGATCTTGGGAACCTTGCTGGCAGGTAAAGCTTATGTTCCCCTAAATCCTTCCTTCCCTGAAAAGCGCCTTGACCGGATGCTTCAGCAGTCGGAGTGTGACCTTATGATCACAGATGAAGACAATAAAGGCCTCGCTCAAACACTTTTATCCGGACTGAAGGGGGCGTTCTCCTTGCTCTTCCCTGAGCAGTTATCTGAAAGCGCAGAAGTTTCGGGTCAGGAGATAGGGGGGGCGGAAAACGGTGATGACTGGGCCTACCAGATGTTCACCACCGGAAGCACAGGTACACCCAAAATGGTCCCTGTTCGCCATTCATCAGCAACTGCTTATGTCAGGAACATCCTTGATCTGTACGATCTCCGGCCAGAAGACCGGTTTTCCCATACTTTCGACCTTACGTTCGACCTGAGCGTGCATGACCTGTTCGTATGCTGGGCAATAGGAGCCTGCCTTTGCGTTCCGGGTTCCGACTCTCCTTACAAAACCGCCGCTTATATTCGGGAACAGCAGCCTACGGTCTGGTTTTCCGTACCCTCCAGAGCGATCATGCTCGACCGGATGAAATTGCTGAAGAAGGAGGCCTTCCCCTTCCTTCGTTTCAGTTTTTTTTGTGGTGAGCCACTTACCACAAAAACTGCCAAAGCATGGAAAAATGCCGCTCCGGCCTCAAGGTCGGTCAATTTGTACGGACCTACCGAGAGTACCATTGCCATCACCCATTATGAGGTCGACAAGGACGTATTGTTGGAAAAGAAGAACAAGGAAGTCCTTCCCATCGGTCATGTGTTCTCAGGGCATGAGGCCAGGGTTCTGAACCCGCAAGGAGAGCCTGTCCCTTATGGTGCAAAGGGAGAGTTGTGCCTGCGAGGACCACAGGTCTTCGAAGGTTATGCGAACGTGAAGGATAACAGCCGGTATTTCTGGTCTGATAACGAGGAGGGAATGAAGTGGTACCGGACAGGTGACCTTGTTCGGGAAAGTCCGGAAGGGTTACTTTTCATAGGACGGATCGATCAGGAGGTCAAGATCAGAGGATACAGGGTCAGCCTTGCTGAGGTGGAGGAGGTATTGCGCCATGTAGCCAGAACAGAAATGGTTGCGGTCATAGCCCGGTATTCGGAGCAAGAAGAAGTGAATCGGCTGATGGGTTTTGTAACTTTATCCGGTAAAGAGAGGGGGGAAGCTGACCTTGTTAAGGAGTGTCGAAAAGAATTGCCGGCCTATATGATCCCGGACCGGATCCGGGTCTTGCAGGAAATGCCCCTCAATGCTAATGGTAAGATCGACCGGGAGGAACTGGCCCGGCTTTCCAGGAATGAAGATAAGTGAGAAACAAGTCCGACGGCGTTTGTATGAAAAACTTGAAGGGCCTGCTTCCCGGGCAGGGTTGGAAGCCTGTAAGTTGACGGATTCTTTCGATATCGTCCATTCCGGTTTGCTGGACTCTATGGCTTTTGTTGAATTGGTCGTGTCCCTGGAAGAGGAATTCGGAATTGACCTGGATCATGAAGTCGTTTTTGAAGATGCTTCCTTTTTGACCGTCGGCGGCCTTATCGAAACCTTTGTTCATGCCGGGGAGGAGGGGGGTGCTTCATGAAAGAAGGGTATCTGCCTTATGAGCGATTCTTTGAAGGGTTAGACCTTCGTCAGGGAGAAGTGGTTATTCTATCGGCTGACCTGACCCGCATCCATTATCAAGCCCTGAAGTATGAAAAAAGTTTCGATCCCAAGAAATTCGTGGAGGGGATCCGCGAAAAGATAGGACCTGAAGGTACCTTGCTCATTCCTGCTTTCAATTTCACCCTTCGAAGCGAACAGGCCTGGGACCTGAAGAATACGCTTCCTATATCGGGAGCATTGTCCAGGGTGCTGATGAAGGCTCCGGAATTCCAGAGAACGGGGCATCCCCTTCATTCTTTCCTGGTATGGGGGCGTCATGCGGATGCTCTTGCAGCGCTGAACAACAAAAGTTCTTTTGGTCCCGACAGTCCTTTTGCTTTTCTTCACGATCAGAGCGCAAAGATGGTCATCGTGGGAATGGGACTTCAGGAAGCTTTTACGTTCGTCCATTATGTGGAAGAATGTGAACGGGTCCGCTACCGGAAGGAAAAGAAAGTAAAGGTCCGTTATGTGAATGCGGAAGGGGAAAGGTCGGTCCGGAATTATACCATCTTCGCTAAAAGATCTGGAATGACGATGAACCTTGCTCCATTGGAAAAAGAACTCTCCAGCGTTATGGAGTACGAGGAACAGAATGGAGTGCCGATAAGGGTCATCCCCTTGCAGAAAGCTTTTGAGGTGATCCGGGAAGACATTCGCAACAACAAGGCCAGAAGCCTGGTCCAGTTCCGCTGGTCGTTTTTTTTCAGGGATCTGATCAAGACCGTTCTTCGACGGACGGGATCGTATCGTACCAAGACCGACAAGATCATCGATGCTGCTCATCGGGGTTGACAAATTGACCTCCCGCCTTGCTTATACGCTGGATTTTGTCTGGGGTGAGGTGCTGGGTGTTCCTTTTCGGGTAACCGA
>CAZAYA010000159.1:0-5284 GCA_964489175.1 uncultured Flavobacteriales bacterium
TCCGGTGCAGCCCCGTGATCGCGTAACGTTCCATATAACCTTCTTCAAAAGCATAGGTAAAACCGTTCCCGCTATGCCGGCCTTCCATCTCGCGGAGGTCAGCATGGGGGTCGAGGTTCAGCACATGAAGCTTTTCCCGGGGGGCAAGGGTCCCTTGGTCCCGCAAGCCAAGGCAGCTACCTTTAATAGCTCCGTAGCAGTTGTTGTGGCCGCCGCCGACCAGAACGGCCTCTTTGCCGGAAGCTACGATAGCACGGATCACAGGAATGAGCCTGTCATCGATCCTGGAAACGAGTTCCCGCAAGGTGGCCAGTTCTTCCTGAGAATTTCCGGACAGGCCGTCAGCCTGTTCCATCAGGTCATCTACTTTCAGGTGCCCAAGGATCATGAATTCTTCACCGTGCAAAAAACCATTGTCCTGAGTATTCAGCAACTTGGGTAGCATGGCTTCCCATGCACCGTTCGCACCTCCCTGTCCGCAATTCGCCCGGGGACCTATATCCTCAGGGATACCCAGCAGGATCCTCCTGGCTTTGGTCTGCTCCAGAAGGGAGGTCAGGTCTGCTGCTTTCGTATCGGGAAGCTCGACGGTCTGCCCCAGACGAGTCTCTCCCGGCCGGGGGACGAGGAGTCTGTCTCGTTCCTCAGCAGTAAAGCATACGAGATCTTTCAGCCCACTCATTCCGTTTCTCCGCTTTTCCGGATCTTCCCATTGATGATCACGCTTTCGATGAGGTTGCTCCCGAAGGCATAAGGGAGGAAGGCATAGGAGGGGATCTCTTCGGAGATGATCAGGTTGGCTGGACGGCCAACGCCCACGCTTCCATGGGTGTCCCGCACTTCCATGGCATACGCGCTGTTGATGGTCCCTGCATTGATCACTTCTTCCGGGGTCATGCCCATGTGAATGCACCCAAGGGAAAGTGCAAAGGGCATGTTACCGGAAGGACAAGAGCCAGGGTTATAATCCGTAGCCAGGGCCACAGGCAACCCGGCATCGATGATCTTCCGGGCGGGTGGGTAGTTCAGCCTCAGGAAGAAAGCGGTCGCGGGGAGAAGGGTCGGCATGGTCCGGGTTCCCTTCAGAGCTTCGATCTCTTCCTCACCGGTGCATTCCAGGTGATCCACGGAAATGGCATTGTTGTCCACCCCGACCTGAACACCGCCGGAATAGTCGAGTTCGTTGGCGTGGACCTTGGGCGTCATCCCGTGGTCGATCCCGGCCTTGAGGATCTTGTCGGATTCCTCCACCGTGAAGAATCCCCGTTCACAGAACACATCGATGTATTCGGCCAGACCCTCCTCCTGTACTTGCGGGATCATTTCGTTGAGGATGATATCGATGTATTTCTCCCGGTTATCCTTGTAGGCTGTAGGAATGGCATGGGCTCCCAGGAAAGTGGCTTTCACCCGAAGCTCAGTATTCTCCCGGATCTTGCGGATCACGCGGAGCATTTTCAGCTCATCCTCCAGGGAAAGGCCGTAGCCGCTTTTGATCTCCACAGCCCCGGTCCCGAGGTTTTGGATCTCTTCCACCCGGCGCATGGCCGAGCGGTAGAGTTCTTCTTCCGAAGCCTCGTGCAGCCGCTGGGCAGAATTCAGGATCCCGCCTCCCCGCCGGGCGATCTCTTCATAAGACAGGCCGTTGATGCGGTCCACGAATTCCTGCTCCCGGCTTCCGGCATATACCACGTGGGTGTGAGAGTCCACCCAGGTGGGGAGCACATATTTGCCCCGCGCATCGATCACTTCCAGGTTCCGCCAGTCATCGATACCGGGCCAGTTGTCCATTTTATCCATGTCCCGGATCTCACCATCCTCGATGGCGATGTAGGCATCCTCCAGCATTGGAAGTTCCTTCATGTTCGCTCCGGCGACTTTCTCCCGGGGGGCATCGCTCTCCGTTTGCAATACGGCCTTGATGTTCTTGATCAATATACTGCTCATGGTCATTCAGGGTGTTGGTTTGTGCTCTTCTCGCTCCTGCCACGCCCCCTTACTGCTGCTCAAAGTTGCAAAAATTCACGACGATCTCCATGTCTCTGACCTTCCAGGAAGGGCCATCTACTGTGGGAATTAATCTTAATTTTGATCCACAAGGATGGCAGGCAATACGTTCGGACATATCTTCCGGTTGACCACCTTCGGTGAGTCCCATGGAGGGGCCATCGGAGGGGTTATAGATGGGTGCCCTGCCAGGGTGGCGGTAGATGCCGAAACGGTGCAGCATGACCTCGACCGGCGTCGGCCGGGACAAAGCAGTATCGTTACCCAGCGCAAGGAGACCGATGAAGTAACCTTTCATTCCGGCATCAAGGACGGCCTGACCCTCGGTACGCCCATCGGGTTCACCATTCCCAACAAAGACCAGAAGTCGCAGGATTACGACCACCTGAAGGATGCTTACCGGCCTTCCCATGCCGACATGACCTATCAGGAAAAGTATGGCATTCGGGATCATGCCGGGGGAGGACGCTCCTCCGCCCGGGAGACCGCCTGCCGGGTGGTCGGAGGAGCTGTTGCCAAAGCTTTGTTGAAGCAAGGCGGTACAACGGTGGATGCTTATGTGTCTCAGGTGGGGCATGTGGAAGTGGAAAAGCCTTATACTGAACTGGACCTGGACCGGCGGGAAGAGAACCCGGTCCGCTGCCCCGATCCGGAAAAAGCAGCTGAAATGGAGGAATTGATCCGGGAAGTACGCAAGGCAGGGGATACCATTGGCGGGATCATCACCGGTGTGATCCGGAACGTTCCCGTTGGCCTGGGAGAACCCGTGTTCGATAAGTTGCATGCGGAGTTGGGCAAAGCCATGCTTTCCATCAATGCTGTGAAAGGCTTCGACATCGGCTCTGGTTTCGAAGGGATCGGAATGAGGGGGTCGGAACACAACGATGCTTTTTACCGGGAGGGAGACCACCTCCGTACCCGGACGAACTATTCGGGGGGTACTCAGGGAGGCATCAGCAACGGTGAGGATATTTATTTTCGGGTAGCCTTCAAACCGGTGGCCACGATCATGAGCGATCAGGAGAGCGTGAATGAAAAGGGCGAAGCTGCCACGGTGAAAGGCAAAGGAAGACATGATCCCTGCGTGTTGCTGCGTGCTGTTCCGATCGTCGAGGCGATGGGAGCTCTTGTGATGGCCGATCACTGGTTGCGGCATCGCGTTCAAATGACCGGAGAACGAACCAAAGAAGAGGATCTATGAGGATCGGGAAAGGAATGCCCTTGTACCTGAAGATCATCATCGGGTTGGTACTCGGTGTGATATGGGCCATGGTCTCTGCCAAGATGGGGTGGAGCCGTTTTACGCTGGATTGGATCGCTCCGGTCGGGGAGATCTTCATCCGGGTGCTGAAGTTGATCGCTGTGCCCCTCATTCTTTTTTCCATCATCAAGGGGATATCCGGCCTGTCGGATACTGCCAAGCTCGGGCGTATCGGCGTCAAGACCCTGCTCATCTATGTGGTGACCACCACCATTGCCATTACGGTCGGCCTGACCGTGGTGAATACCATGGACCCCGGCAAACTCGTCGGAGAAGAACAGCGTGTGGAGAACCGCAAGGATTATGAGCTTTTCGTGTACGCTAATGAAAGTGTGGACTTCAAGGATGACATCCGGATGCTCGACACGAAGAACCTCGATTCCTTGGTCGCCGCCCGCCCTGAAGTGGACGAAGACATCAAGAATAAACTCGCCACGGCTCAGCAGACAAAAGGGAGAGGACCGTTGAGCTTTCTGGTGGACATGGTCCCCAGCAACATATTCCTCTCGCTCAACAACAGTTTGATGTTGCAGGTGATCGTGTTCGCCGTCTTCTTTGGCGTGACCTTGTTGCTGATCGACCCTCAGAAGGCGAAACCGGTCATCGATTTCATAGACGGGAGCAATGAGGTGTTCATCAAAATGGTGGAGGTTGTGATGAAAGGGGCTCCGTTCTTCGTTTTTTGCTTGCTTGCCGGCAAGCTTTCCGAGATCGCCGGGGACAACCTGGCAGGGACCATCGAAGT
Organism: uncultured Flavobacteriales bacterium; assembly: GCA_964489175.1. Taxonomy (GTDB): domain Bacteria; phylum Bacteroidota; class Bacteroidia; order Flavobacteriales_D; family CAYVSK01; genus CAZAYA01. The sequence continues at coordinate 4,014 of CAZAYA010000159.1, forward strand.
ATTCAAAGGGTTAGGATGGTATGCCCTGGCCGTTTTGATCGGCCTGGCTTTCCTGATCTTCGTGCTTTATCCGCTGGTCCTTTCCTTGTTGACCAAGAAAGTGACCTACCGGAGTTTCTTCCGGGCGATCGGTCCGGCTCAAATGCTGGCTTTCTCCACAAGTTCCAGTGCGGCTACTTTACCGGTTACGATGGACAGGGTCCGCGATGAGTTGGGTGTTTCCGAAGACATTACCAGCTTCGTGCTGCCGGTGGGAGCTACGGTGAACATGGACGGCACCAGCCTCTATCAGGCCGTGGCCGTGGTCTTCCTGGCGCAGTTCCATATGGTGGACCTTGACATGATGCAGCAGCTCACGATCGTGCTGACGGCCACGCTGGCCTCCATCGGTTCAGCTGCTGTTCCCAGTGCCGGTATCATCATGCTCATCATCGTACTCGAATCCGTGGGGCTCGATCCGGCCTGGATCGCGATCATCTTTCCGGTCGACCGTATCCTCGATATGTGCAGGACCGTGGTCAACGTGACCGGTGATGCTACGGTGACGAGCCTCATCGCCAAATCAGAAGGAAAGTTCGGTAAATTTGACCATGCCCCGGCAAGTGAAGCGGCATGAAAGTGCAAGGGGTTGTAAAAAACAAAGCTCATGAAGATCCTCAAGAAAGCCCTCCTCGCCCTCTTAATTCTGTTGGTCCTGTTGGTCGGTACGGCCATCGTTCTTCCCTATGTTTTCAAGGACGAGATCGTTCAGCTGGTCAAGGACCAGGCCAATGAGAACCTGAACGCCAGGGTCGACTTCGGCGAGATCGACCTCTCTTTGCTCAGTACCTTCCCGGATTTCGGCCTGGAGATCGAAGACCTACGGGTGGATAACGTCGGCGAATTCGAAGGGACCACGCTGGCCGATATTGGAGCGTTAGAGGTCCGGATCGACCTGATGAGCATGATCAACGGGGATTACAAGATCAAGCGCATCGCCCTGATCGAACCGAAGCTCCATGCCAGGATCCTGGAGGATGGATCGGCCAACTGGGACATCATGAAAGCTTCCGCCGATACGGTCCCGGAAGAACCTGAAACGACAGAACCCGACACCGGGGCCCCCATGAAGATCGCTCTGCAGGGCTATTCCATCGAGAACGGGCACATCATCTATGATGACGCTTCCCTGCCGATGCGGATGGACCTGAAAGGACTGGACCATCAAGGAAGAGGGGATTTCACGATGAGCAACTTCACGTTGTCTACCGAGACTTCCATCAACACCACTG
>CAZAYA010000160.1:0-5217 GCA_964489175.1 uncultured Flavobacteriales bacterium
ATAGCCTGACCACCGAAGGGGACGCCCTCTTTCAGCAACGGCTGATCACCCAGGGTCTCGGTCTGTTCCGGGACAGTTTGGTGGCCGAAGGCCCTGTGAGCTTTCAGCAAGCCCTATCGGTCATGGGGAACACCCATCTCCACAATGCCCTGACCGTGGACGGGGCCTCGACCTTCAACGAGGCTCTCTCGGTGAACAACTCTTCTACCTTTCAGGGAGAGATGGAAGTGCAGGACCTGCTGAGCACTTCGGGACTTCAGGTGAACGGTACGAGCGAATTCCAGGACAAGGCCACGTTCACTTCCTTCCGCCTGGACGATGGGGACCAACAGGACGGCCACGTGCTCGTCTCCGATGCCTCCGGGAACGCTTCCTGGGGTTCTCCCTCTGGTTTCTCGGTCTGGGACCGCAACAACAGTGATGTTTACTACAATGCCGGGAACGTCGGTCTCAACACGAACACACCGCAGCACCTCCTGGACGTCAACGGAACGGCCCGTTTCGCCCAGGACCTTTATACCGAAGGGAACGTCGGGATCGGGACCACGACCCCTACGGAGGCATTGACCGTGGACGGGGACATCCGGGCCACGGGGACGGTATCGGCCGATAACCTCAACTTTGGTGGGGATACGGTGAAGCTCAAATATGTGAGGATGGATAGTCTTGCGATAGGCCCCTCTACTATTCACGTAGGGTCAGGAACCAAAGGGAATCATATCTATTCCACGAACGGCCCCCTCTTCATCAATTCAAAAACTTCTGTACCTCCTCAGAATACCATTTTGAACGAAGAAACTGGACATCACCATCATTCTGGAAATGTAGGGATCGGAACGGACGATCCCCAAAGGAAATTACATATTAAAACAGTTCATGAAGTTTCCGGTGGCTCCGGGAGTGTCGATACGGACCTTGATCTTGCTTGATCTTGGCTCTCATTGGGGGATACGATTGGAGGATCGGATCAATTTCCAGGAGGGAGGGGATGAAACGACCATTTGGGATATTGAACCACGGTCCGCAGGTCTTTATTTTGGACGTCCAGGTCAAAGCGACCCATTACTTCTTTTAGATGACAATTATGCATTCGAGGTGAATGGACCAACAACGATCAATGGGAAGGTAGGTGTCGGAACACCTGCCCCCGCTTCCGATTCAGAATTCCAAATGGAGATCAACGGGGATCTTCGGACCAAAAGAGTTGTAGTTGAGCAAGGGTGGCAGGACAGGGTCTTCGACCCCTCTTATGAATTGCCTACCTTGGAGGAAGAGGAAAAACATATCCAAGAGAAGGGCCACTTGATGGGGATCCCTTCCGAGGAAAAGATCCTGGAAGCTGGCTTGAACCTTGGCCAGTTAACGGAACTTCAGCAACGGGAGATCGAAGAGATCTATCTTCATTTGTTCGAGTTGTATAAATCTCTGGACCAAAAAGATAAGCTGATCGAGGAGTTGAAAGAACAGAATCGAAGTTTGAGGAAACAAAATGAATTATTGAAAATATTAATGAAAAAGGAATAAATAATTTTTTTAGGCTTTTATGAGAAGAAAAATCTTATTCCTATTCGCGTGTATTTTGGTGGTCGGCCCATTACCTTCCTTTGCTGTTCCTGATACAACAAAAAGGTCAACCGGTTCTAGCAAACCAATTCTCGGGGGTGAAAGCATTTTTATTGAATTGATCGGAAAATCGTATTTATACTCTTTGAATTATGAATTCCCCCCATTTGATTCGACATCCCACAGGCTTGCATTAGGCGTTAGTTATTTGCCTGTTTATCAACATCAATTTTTCTTTTCTTTCACCTATAAATATGAAATAGTAAATATTAAAGATAGGGCCCATTTTTTCCTTGGATTGGGAATGACAAACATTTTTTCCATTAGAAACTCGGGCTGGTATAAGGATTTGGATGATGATGTAAAACAGAGGAATATAACTGCTGGAGGTGGAACATTTGCTTATACTCCACCCTACTTTTTAAATGTTCATGTTCCTGTTGAGATTCGGTTCAATGTTTCTGAAAAAATTTATTTGAGCGGGATGTATTCTCCTTTTTATGAAACTAAGTTCGTGACCTTTTATTCAAGGCTGGTACCCTTTTGGGGAGGGATTAAAATTGGTTATCACTTATGAAAAGTGTGATTTTTTCATCTATTCTTCTGATAATATTATTTCAGAATAGCTCCTATTCTCAGAGCATTGTAAGGAATTTTGGATTTGATGATCATACTTCGGATCATCCTTGTATAGATAATATAAACGCTAATTCTTTTCTAGAAAAAAGGAGATACTATGACAACATACCTCACTGGAGTTGGCCAATCCATACAAGAGTTCTAGGGATAGGAACAAGCTTTACTTCGGATATTCTTTGTACCCCCAAAACGAATGGAATGCCTCCCTCCCCAAATGCCTGGGGCTTTACTCATGGGAATAGTCCCGGGTATTCAGACTCCAAAGCAGGTGAATTTTTGGTTGGTGAGTTTTCAGAAGATATGCACTCAGGAGTTACGTATCTAATAGAATATAGATTTAAAGGTGGGCAAAGTGTAAATCGTTTTCTGGGAATTGCTTTTTTTTCACAAATTCCAAAACAAAAAACAAGTGGCCTTCTTGAGCCAGGGCCTAATACGCCCGACATAAGCGTTTCACAGAGAAGAAGAAGACCGAACAATTCCATTGGAAACTATCAATGGTCAAGGGGGTCACAGTACTTCGTTCCAGAGAAAACTTATAAAAATATTGTTTTAGGAGGGTTCGCGGGTTCTGATGGATCTGTGGAATGGGATGATATCAGGGTCACAAAAGCTTGCGATACCGTCCGACGGTATGATAACCTCGTATTTTACAATGAAGACATGATCTACCAGGCCAGTGACCGTATCATAGCAGGAGAAGGGGCGGATCCTGAGATCAGGGATGGCCAGGTCCTGATCGCTGATAATTCCCGAGTGATCTTTCAGGCTCCCAACGTTATAGAACTTACACCTGGGTTTGACTCCCAGCATGCCGAATATTATGAAGCGGTCAACAAAGGTTGCGACCCCGACCCTTGCCCGCAAGTTCCAGGTTTTCCAAGAAGAGTAGAATCCTGTAATGGAGATCCGATCCAATTGGGGACGCAGCCTGAAGAAGGGTTGTTCATTGAGTGGAGTCCTTCTGAATACTTGTCGGACAATTCCGTTGCGAATCCTGTATTCACCCCACCCTCTTCGGGGGACGGAGAACAGATCTATACGGCTACGATATCCACTATTTGCGGACAACAAACGACCCGGGAAGTACAGGTGAACTACGACAGTGATCCCAAGCCCCCTTCTTTAACCCTGCAAAATGTTGTGAATGATCCCTACCGGGTCTCTTTTGACGCTGTGGCCAATGATGATGTGGAATACATCGAAGTTGAGATACCTGGAACACCTTACAAAGAGAGGTATTATGCGGGCGAAGATCTCAATTGTTGCACGTTATCATGGTCCGAATTTTTGTCTGAATGCATGGAGGTTCCTGCCTGTAAACCTCATTCGATAAAGGTTTCTGCCAAGAATTTCTGTCATTCTGAAAAGGTAACCAGATCGATCGGGCATTATACTCCTGGAGGGATCAGAGTTTTACAGGCTCCCAATGTATATACCCCTAATGATGATGGGGTTAATGATGAGTTCTGTTTCATTACCTCTGGGGTGAATCATTTTGATCTTACGATCTATGATCGATGGGGAGACCAGGAGTATTCTGTAACAGGATGCATGAACGAAAACCCTTTATGTTTCAGCCCATCCCTAAAACCCGGCGAAACAAAATTCTATACAGCGAGGTTCACCAATGAATGCGGCAACATATACACTGTTCAAAACTCATTGACCGTTCTCGGGATGCGTGAAGATGATGATGAAGTTCATGACCATTCTGTTTCAGCTTTACGGGATGGTATGAATGATCCTTCTGCCGATACTTTGTTGGATCATCAAACCCAAAATGGAGCCGACCTTGAAAAGGAGGTCAAGGATCCAAGCGCCACAGGCCCCTCTGAAAGGGAAAATGAAGAACTGGCTTCACCCCTCCGGGTTTTCCCAAATCCTTCGGAAGGGATTTATACTCTCTCTATCAAGAACCCCGGGTCCAAAACGGTTCTCGTAAAGGTATTGGACCAAAAGGGAAAGTTGGTTCAAAGAAAACGATTCGAGGGTATGAAAACCCGTTTGGACATTTCCAGCGAACCGGGAGGTAAATACTACTTGATCCTGGAACTGGGAGGTAAACGGTATTATCAAAAATTGATCAAGTATTGATCATTCAGACCCCGACCAAAAGCTTCGTTTTGATCTTACTCGTAAGTGGTTTGATCTGGCCACCACTTTCTTCTGCTCAGGGAAATAAATGGTCTCTTGATCTCATCAGTGGAATCAGCTTATATTCCTATAAAAGGACCACTACCTTCGATCATAAGATCAAAAATGATCTGGGATATGCAGGTGGAGGGATCTTGAAGTATTCCTTGAGTGAAAGGTCAGGTATAGGGGTCGGTGCCAAATGGCAACATATCCGGTACGATATCGAATATGAATATACCTTTCTGGACCTTGGGGATCCAAGTATTCCAGTTCGTTCTGATATTAGGGCTGATCTTTTGAGCGTTCCGGTCATTTATGAATTGCTTCTCTATTCAGGCGAAAAAGTGATCGTCCCTTCTTCGGTCGGTATTTCAACCTCCTTATTGCTCTCTCATAGGGATGAGACCATTTTTGAAGACAACTCGACAGGCTCACTGGGCATGTTACCCTCCATATTGATCAACCCTCACGCTAGTGTTGGCATGGGGTATTATCTGAAGAAAAGCTTTCTATTGAAAATAGGTTTTCAGTTCACCTATTTCCCGATCGATCTTATTTCCACAATGGAACCTCATACTTTTTCTTTCCAACCTTTGATCGGGGCATCTTATGAATTTTGAGACCCATGATCTTGTACCTAAGCTTTCATTCTTGAAAGCTATCCATAGTTCCAACCCGCTAAGCGTAGCGTCCTCCCTCCGGGAGGCAAGCCCGCTATGCTTAAGCTTCCCAGGCCTCCGGTCTGTCAGTACTGTCATGAAGAGAGATCAGAGCAGATCAACACGTTCGAGGAGTGGTAAAACTTTTGTAAGTTGTTGCTTATGAAAGTTTTCGCTGATGAACGGGAAAGGTGGGTATCAGGTTCTCCGGCCGGGA
>CAZAYA010000161.1:0-5153 GCA_964489175.1 uncultured Flavobacteriales bacterium
AGGCTGAACCTGGATAGCGGCTCCGAAAGAAAGATCGATATCCACCCCGTTATGATGACGGCCATCCCGCATACCAAAGGGGGAGGTAAGCTTTCCTTTGAGCGGCATCTGGAAATGACAGTTGGCTGCTTCATCCCGCAGGCACAACTCTACCCTGTTATCCTGTTGGAAAAGGGTAGGAGGATAGGGATTCACCTTTTCCGTGTTCCAGGTTCCATAGTAGTGATCGGCCGGGAATAAGGTGTTATTGTCCGGAATATGTAAGAAGGAACGGGGTGTTACAGGGTTTTCGAGGCGGGCGGTATACAACCGGATCATGTTCACCAAACGATGGGGGACGGTGTCCAGGCTGAACAGGGAATCGATCAGGGTCACCACTTCTGCTTTCGACAGGTTTTCCAGGGTACGGTAACGTTCCACCTTATGGACAAGTGTCCAGGGCACCGGCTCCAATGAGCGCAGGGAATCTTCAAGCTTTTCGAGCGCTTCCGGACTCAGGTCACGGGTGTGCTCAAAGAGAAAATGCTCCGAAAAATCCGGCGAAGCATGGGCGGAATCGATCGGTGAACCAGGACCGTTGGCCTGCACCCATCCGCAGAGCAGTACTCCCAGGGAAAGAAGTAGCCCATATGTTCCCTGGCGGATCATAAGGCTTGTCATCAATGGGAAAGCGTTCATTGCCAAGCGGCAAAGGTAATAGATCGGGGGTTAACTGTTCAAATAACCCAGAATGGCGAGGATCAGGAGGCCGGCAGAAAGTAACAGTACGAAAATGCGGAAGAAATAACTGGGGATGAATTTTTGTCGGTGTCTGGCATAGACCAGGTAATTCAAATGTTCGGCCCTGCTCAGATCTCTTCTGGCAATAGCGAAGAGCACCAGGTCCCGGCCATCATCGGACCGGTCTTTTTCATAACCGACTTTGTTCTCGATCAGCAAATGTTCGAAATACCGTCCTCTTTCAGCATCGGAAAAGCGGAACACCACGTATTGTTTATTGGTCGGGTGTTCGCTGTAATTGACGAAGTTGAGATCGACCAGATTGTTCATGCTTCCATGATCCACTCCGTGAAATATTCCACGGGTTTTCGCTGGCTTTTGGGCCAGTCGATCGCTGGGTATCCCAGGTAGAACAGCCCCAGGCATCGTTCTCCCTCTTCCAACTCGAGCGCCTGACTCATCACTTCCGTGTAGACCACATCCGGGGTACTCCAGAAGCTTCCAAGGCCATAGGCTGTTGCGGTCAGGGCCATGTTCTGGACAGCTGCGGCGACGGAGGCGATCTCTTCTTCTTCCGGAACCCTTTGGCTGCGTTTCATGCAGATGGTCATCACCATACTGGCCTGAAGGGGGCGCTGGGTGAGTTTTTCGTATTTGCTTTGCTCAAAGTCTTCTTCGGAGGTTGCTGCTTTGTAGGTTTCTCCCAACAATTGGCTCAGTTTTTCCCGGCCCTCTTCCATGAAGACCTTGAACCGCCAGGGTTGGGTCATCCGGTGGGTCGGTGCCCAACGGGCGTTCTCAAGAAGCTTTTCGATGATCTCCCGGTGAACCTTCCGGGAAGTATAGTTCTGTGGGCCGATCGTTCGCCGGTCCCGGATCACGTCACAGATCTCGCTCAGGTTGTATCGCATTGGGGTAAAAAGGTCAGGACTTCCATTTGATATTACAGCCGATGCTGGGGTGCTGAGTACTAAAGTATCAAGTATTAAGTCTGCCTGTCGGCAGACAGGTACAAAGAACTGCTTAGGAGGGGGGGGGAGACAATATTCCACCCTGATCTTCTTCCTGAACAGACGTTTTTTTACCGCTGAATGCCTTTGATCGAAAGCAAAACATCTTCATACTTTGTACTTAATACTTCATACTTGCCTGCCGACAGCCAGCCTTTGTACTTCCCCTTAAAGCGGTTCATTCCCGACGATCCCCATGGTGGAGAATTTTCGGATCCTTCTTTCCACCCTGCGCTGAGGATCTACGTCCCGTAGCTTTTCCAGGTGTTTGGCCAGTTCCTTCTTCACATTCCCGTATACTTGTTCTGGGTCCGTGTGAGCTCCTCCCAGGGGTTCTTTGATGATGCCGTCCACCAACTTGTTCTCGCGCATGTCTTCGGCAGTAAGTTTGAGGGCCTCGGCTGCTTTTTCTTTGTGATCACGGCTTCGCCAAAGGATCGAAGAGCAGGATTCGGGAGAAATGACCGAATACCAGGTATTCTCCAGCATCAGGGTCCTGTCACCGATACCGATACCAAGGGCCCCACCGGAAGCTCCTTCCCCGATGATCACGCAGATCACCGGGACCCTCAGTTTCACCATTTCAAATAGATTGCGGGCGATAGCTTCGCCCTGGCCGCGCTCTTCAGCTTCTACTCCGGGGAAAGCCCCGGGTGTATCGATGAAGGTGACGATCGGTTTGTTGAACTTTTCTGCCAATTTCATGAGGCGCAGCGCCTTCCGGTAACCTTCCGGGTTGGCCATGCCGAAATTGCGGTACTGCCGCATCTTGGTGTTCACCCCTTTTTGCTGACCGATGAACATGATCGTGCGGTCGTCCACAAGTCCGAACCCGCCTACCATGGCTTTATCATCCTTCACATTGCGGTCACCGTGTAATTCTTCGAACTGGCCATCGGTAATGGCCTTGATATAGCTCAGGGTGTAAGGGCGATGAGGGTGGCGTGATACCTGGACTCTTTGCCAGGGGGTGAGGTCACTGTAGACCTTTTTCCGCGTATCCTTCAGCTTCTTTTCGAGGCTCTTGATCGTGGAAGAAGCATCGATGTTGCTCTTCTCTTCGATCTGTTTGGCATTCTCCAGTTGTTCCTCGAGTTCCTCGATCGGCTTCTCGAAATCAAGGTAGATCGACATGGGCGTCGTCGTTGGTTCTTTCGGACGAAATTACGAATTCTGAAGGTCTCCCGAAGTGGGGAAGAGCTTAGAGATGCTCCTTGAGGGCTTCGACGGAGATCCCGTTGTGAGAGATGTTGTACACGCATGCTCCGTTTTGTATAAGGAGCAGTTGAGGAGAGGCGTGAGGAACCTCCAGCTTTTCAGCCACGGCATTGGAAATGTCCCGGTTGCGGACCACATCGACAAAATAGGCAGGCAATGGATCGAGGTCCCACTGGCGTTCAAAGCGGGAAAGGGCCATGGAACTGGTACCACAACGTGTGCTGTGCTTGAAGATCACGATACCGTTATCATGCTCCCCGGAAGCTTTCAGGGCTGCTTCGAGTTCTTCGGGAGTGGTGAGGGAATTCCAGGGGATCTTATCGGAGGAAGGCTGGGAAGAAGATCGCTTGAAGAGTCCCATCATGATCGCTCATCCTTTGATCCTTCCTTTTGGTCCATAGGCGTCTGACCATAAGCGGGACAGCGCTCGTGACTTTTACAGGAAGAAAGGGTGCTGGAAAGCAGGAAGGTGATAATGAATAACAAGGATAGTCTCTTCATCAAACCGGGTTTTGGCATATTCCGACCCTTGCGCAAATCAGGCCGATGCGTAACAAAAATAATCAATAAGGGCTTTAGAGACAAATCAAAACTGAAATTTTATAGTATTGAAACATGAACGATCATGTGTTAATATCTTAGTAGCCCCATGGCCGAACTTGCTACAATACGTCCTGATATAGACCCTCGCTGGGGAGAGCAGTTGCAGGATCAGTTCCGGGCGACCTACTTTGCTCAACTGAAGGATTTTCTGATCCGGGAAAAACAGTCTCATACCATCTACCCTCCCGGCAGGGAGATCTTTTCGGCTTTTAATGAGACGCCTTTCGATAAAGTAAAGGTGGTCATCATCGGCCAGGATCCATACCATGGCCCGGGCCAGGCCAACGGTATGTGTTTCTCGGTACGTGACGGTATTCCTCACCCGCCCTCGCTCAGGAACATTTTCAAGGAACTCGGGAGCGATCTGGGAATGCCTTATCCTGAAAGTGGAGACCTGACCCCCTGGGCCCGGCAGGGAGTTTTTCTGCTTAATGCTACCCTTACGGTCCGGAAGAAACAGCCCGGCTCTCACCAGGGACAGGGGTGGGAGACTTTTACGGATAATGTGATCCGGAAACTTTCCGAAGGAAGAAAAGGGCTTGTTTTTCTGTTGTGGGGACGTTTTGCCAAGAACAAAGAAAGTCTGATCGATACGGGCCGGCATCACATATTGAAAGCGGCCCACCCTTCTCCCTTTTCGGCCAATAACGGGTTCTTCGGCTGCCAGCATTTTTCCCGGGCCAATACGATCCTGGAACAGCAGGGGGGAGTTCCCGTGGATTGGGACCTTTCCCGCTAACCTCTTCTTACCGTACACAATGCCGGGGGATCCCCTGCGTTACCCGATTCGATGAAATGTTACCGCCCCATATGGCTTGATTTGCTCTTAGTTGGTGGTTTGCTGATGTTTTTGTCCCCTGTGAAGGGGCAATTCCTCCTGCAGGTCCATGGCAGTGATACATTGCTGGAAGATGGTTCCCTGCCCGATACATCTTTCACTACTTTCATGGAACGGCGGCAAGCCTTGCAGGACTGGCATGGTGAATGGCTTGGCAAGGGATTTTTGGCGGCTTCTCTGGATAGCCTCAGGAGGGATACGGTGAGGGGAAAGGACCGGGTCAGGGCCTGGTTCCACGCTGGCGATCGCTACCGATGGGCGGACCTGAGAACAGAGAACCTGCCGGAGGATATCCTTAGCGGTCTTCCACGAGGTTTGCGATCGGCTTATTCCCAGGACCCTATCGACCCTGAGCGCTTGGAGGCTTTGTTCGAAGCGGTTTTGACCCTTTGTGAGAACAGCGGTTATCCTTTTGCTTCTCTTTCCCTGGATAGCGTGCGGTTCCGTGAGAATAACACGGTCGAAGCTGTTCTCTCTCTCGATCGGGGAGCTTTTGTTACGATCGACAGCATTGTCGTGGAAGGAAAAGTGGAAGTCGTCCCCGCAGTAGTACAAGGGTACATCGGGATCAGGCCGGGAGACCCATACAATGAAAAGCGCCTGGGAAAAGCCAACCAGCGTTTGAATGAATTGCCCTTCATGCGTTCCCGGAAACAACCGGAAGTGGAATTCAAAGAGGGAAATACGATCCTTCGCCTGTATCTGGACCAACGAAAAGCGAGCCGTTTCAACGGGGTCCTTGGACTGCAGCCGGATGAGAATAC
>CAZAYA010000162.1:0-3048 GCA_964489175.1 uncultured Flavobacteriales bacterium
CCGCTTTCATCGCTGTCAATTATGTGATGAACCATGCGGCGGATCATAACCTTTATCCTGTTCCTCCTAAATTCCGGCACTTCGAGACCGATACGGTCCATATCCGGAGAAAACTGTCCTTTGAAAAGATCAGTCAGACCATGGACATCCCGGTCACCACCATCGAATTCCTCAACCCTGTCTACAAACGGTCAGAGATCCCGGCCGTGGATCATCATCGCGTACTCACCCTGCCCCGGGAGCAGGTTGGGGTGTTCCTGGCCAATGAGGACTCGATCTACCACTTCGAAGAGCAGCCCGAGATCGAGAACGGATACATTACCAAACGGGTCACGGAGATCCACCGGGTGAACAGCGGCGAGTTCCTGGGAGCGATAGCAAGCCGGCACGGTTGTACCATCCGGGACATCATGCACTGGAACAACATGCGGTCCACCCGCATCTATCCGGGCCAGCGGCTTACCATTCACAAGACCATCCGGGAAAAAGTGGAAAGAGAAGAGGTTGCGGATAAGAAGGAGCAGGAAGAACAGGAGGAAAAAGAACAACCCCGCAGCTACCAGTTCTATACCGTTCAACGCGGAGATACCCTCTGGGACATTGCCCGGAAATACGCAGGAGTGACCGTGAACGAGATCAAACAATGGAACGGTTACATGAACGTTAGAAGGCTGAAACCCGGTCAAAAGATCAAGATCCAGGTAGATGGCTGATCGAACGTTCTTCTGGGTCCTCTCCTTCTTGATGCTCTCCCTTTCTTCCTGCCTGTCACCGGAAGGAGAAAACAACAACGACGACAGTAACCTTCCCGGCAATACCGGTGCCCCGGGAGAAGTTCTGGTGGTCATGGAGCAAGGACATTGGGAGAATGAACCGGGCAAGTCCATCCGGCAAGTTCTTGGAAAACCTTATCCCCGACTTCCTCAGGAGGAACCGCTTTATACACTTGTATATACTGGTCCTCAAGGCTTCACCAGCACCCTGGAAAAACACCGTAATATCATCCTGGCCCGGATCGGAGGAGACCGGGAAGAAAAAGCCTCCCTTCGCCTGGCCAGGAACGTCTGGGCCAAAGACCAACTGGTCATCGAAATGGAGGGTAAGGACCCCGAACAACTGGGGAAAGCGTTCCATGATAAAGAGGAGGCCATTCTCGATCAATTGGAGGAACTGGAAAAAACACAGGAGGTCAATGACCTGCAGAAGATCAGCGATGAAAAGGTGATCCGGAAAATGAAAGAGGACCATCAGGTCTCCCTGTTGATCCCCAAGGATAGCGAGGTGCAGAAGAACAAGGACCGGTTTTGCTGGATAGAACGACATTACATGAAGTCCACCGGTCAATTCCGCCACGATATTACTCAGGGTCTGTTCATTTACCATTACCCCTATGAGAAAAAAGGAAGTTTCTCTGGAAAAGAGTTGCTAAGGGTCAGGGATTCACTCCTCAAGGAGCATGTTCCCGGTCCCAGTCCGGGGTCTTACATGACCACTGAAGACCGGTTCGAAGCGGTAAAGCCACTGGTGAAAGAAACCACTCACCGGGGAGAATATGCTGTAGAGATCCGGGGTTTATGGCGGGTAGAGAACGATCAGATGGGTGGCCCGTTCATCAGCCTGACTACCTATGACAAGGCCCGGGGGCGTATCGTGACCGTGGAAGGGTATGTCTTTGCCCCGAAATTCGACAAGCGGGAATACGTCCGGGAGCTCGAGACCATCCTTTATTCACTCGACTTCCCTTCGCCAGGCTGACCCGAAGCATATGTGCGGACTTCCTCCGACACCATGATCCGTTGCTCGTCCAGACGGCCGATCAAGGTCTCCATTACTTCCCTTTTACTGATATCCGACAGGTGCTCCAGGTTCAGGGTATCCACTTCTTCCCTGGCGTGTGTGAAGAACAAATGCTCATATTTCAGGTCAACGGAACGCAGGGTGTGGAAGGTGATCCGCCGAGGATATTTTTGTTTGAGGAACAAGTGATCCTTTGCCACGATGAGGTGCGACCGGTCCGGCTTCTGTTGTCGGAAAGCCTGCACGATACTTTCGCCACCCACAAGGAACACTGAAGCACCGATCCATGGTTGCTCGGGGAAAATGAAAAGGGCTGCGATCCCCGGGATCAACAAGACGACAGCCGGCAGGGCCTCATGAAAACTACTTTCCAGGGCTGCTTTCTTGTTCAGATGAACGTGGAGAAGGTATTCCCTGGCCAACTGCTTGCGGGTAAGATCACCGATCAGCCAGTTGCGATAGAGAGAGACGACGAAAAGGATCACCAGGACCCCGGCACAAAGGTTGAGGATAAGACCTTCATACTGGATGTTCCACAGATCGGCCGCATGGTTGAAGCACAGGGCTAAAACGATCAGGGCACAAAGGAATTTCAGGAACTGAAGGGCGCGCATGGGTGATGAAGATGCCCCGCAAAGGTCGGAAAAGAAATGCTCGTGAGGTGATCGCCTATTTCGTGATGACCAGTTTCCGCACCACTCGACGCTTTCCCTGGTGAATGGTCAGGGTGTAATGCCCTTCCGGAACCCCTTCGGGAAGGGAGAAGTCCGAATCCAGACGACCCTCCCCTGTGGTGTGCTGATGTCCGAGAAGGAGTTGTCGTCCCCGGATGTCCCGGAGTTCGATGCGCACTTTTTCATCAGGTTCCCAGCCAGTGATCAGGAGATGAACAGCCCTTTCGCTCACGGGGTTGGGGCTTACCCGGACCAGCGCAGGGGCCTTCATGGGGAAGGTGACCGCTTCGACGGAAGAGGTGGTCTTTTGGCCGTTCTCATCCACCTGAACGAGGCGGTAGTAAGAGGTCCCTTTCAGAGGATCCGGATCGGTCGTCCGGTAATTATGGCGATCATTGGTATTCCCTTGCCCGGGAATGGATTCGATCGTTTTGAAGGCTGCTCCGGTAGCCGAACGCTGAATCAGGAAATGGCTGTTCTGTTGTTCTGAAGCTGTGGCCCATTGTAGCAGCACTTTCCTTTCCTTTTTCCGGGCACTGAAGTCCAGGAGCTCGACCGGAAGCGGATTACTGCCATC
>CAZAYA010000162.1:3058-5116 GCA_964489175.1 uncultured Flavobacteriales bacterium
TCCTTGGTGAAATGGAGCAGAAAACGATGGGTGGCATCCGAAGGGTCGGCACTGAAAGAGTAGGAAGTGTCGGCCCGGAGGTCGGTCATGTTGTTGTCCTGCAAATCTTCCAGGAAGATGCCCAGCGTATCCTCGAAGCTGCCCAAACCGTTCCCGGAAATGGTATAGGTGCCGCCTGCCCCTACTTTCAGGCCTAACTTGATCATGGTGTCGTTCTGCAACTCCGGCAAGGTGTTAATGGCGGCTTTGACGTTGCCGTCGTTGATCAGGGAATGCAGTTGAGGGGCGTTGTTGTTCCCGTTCAGTTTGTAGGCGTCCATGTCGTGGTCGAAGCCCTTGTCGGCTTTGTCCTTGAAGTGGACCACGCTTTCATCCGAATACGAATTCCCGGCCACGGAAAGGCGGAGTTGGTGATCGGGGGTGCTGCGCTGAGAACGCCAATAAGCCTGGGTGCTGTGCACGCGGGCATTGTTGTTCACCCCGAAAGTACCGCCGCCCGTATTGTTGCATTTCACAAAGAAACCCTGCATGGAGGGGATGTAGCGGGTCCCGCCGTTGGTACCCGTTCCTGTGGATGCATTGTAAGTGGCGTATTGCGTACCGTCCCAGAAATAGACCGTATTGTCGATGTTGGTCTTGTTCAGGGCCCCGGATTCCCAATCGATCGCAGAAGGGTAGGGATTTCCCAGCAGGTTCCAGCCGTCCACCGTAGGGTCGCCATTGTTGGAGTTCGTCACGCTGATACTGTACGGCCCGCTGTGGAAACTGTCTTTTTCGTAAGTGATGGTATGGAAGGCCGAATCCGTGAAAAGGGCATCATAGCCTTGCAAGGTCTTCAGCGTGTCCGAGGCGGTCATGGCGAACCAGTCGGTATCCGGTTCCGACCATCGCTGCAGCTCCGCATAAGCGAAAACGTTGGCACTTTCTTCCGGCACACTGGAAGACACATAAGCATTGTTCTCCCCGTTGAGCACGAGCTCCTGTTTCACCGTTCCGCTGACGTTCAGCGGACCATCATCGATCAGGGAAGCATGGGAGGCACTGTCGCCGCCTAAAGTGAGGTTTCCGGAAACATCCAGCGTATTGCCGGCATTGATGGTCAGGAAAGCGCCCGGTTGCAGGTAAAGGTCGGCCGTGGCGGCATTGCCGCTGCTGATAACAGGGTCGTTGGCCACGTTGTCGATGATCACGGGGTCGCTGGCAGTAGGGACCTGGTTCGGGTTCCAGTTGGAGGCCGTATGCCAGTCCGTATTGGTGGTACCCCGCCAGTGGATCAGGCTGGCCAGGGAAGCGAACTTAACGACCCAGAGGTCCATCCCGCCCCAGCTTCCGTGTTGGCCGGTCACGTCTCCGTTGGTGCTGCGGCTTCCTCCGCACACCACGAGTCCGCTGTCGCTGGCCAGGGTGGCTGAATAGGCGTATTCCTCATCGCTGCCGCCGAAGGATCTTTCCCATACCAGTGAACCGGTGGCATCCAAGTGCACGGTCCAGTAATCGAAATTCCCCTTGTTGGTGGACACATCACCGTCGGAAGACTTGGAGGTGGCTGCCACGAACAGGTTGTCGGTATGAGTGCGGGACAGGGCATAGCCGCGGTCGTCATTGCTGCCGCCCAGCGCCCTTTGCCAGTCCAGGTTCCCGTTGCGGTCGAGGTGCAGGGCCCAGGCATCGTAGGAACCGCCGTGGTGGCCGGTCACATCCCCATCGGAAGAGCCAGCGGAGCCGATCACATAGAGGCTGCTGTCGGAAAGCTCCACAAGGTCGTTGCCGTAGTCGTCGGCTGAACCGCCGAAATTGTTCTCCCAGACCAGGTTGCCGGAATCATCTGCTTTCATGATCCAATAGTCGACACTGCCATTGTTGGCGGACACATCCCCGTCGCTCGAATTGCTGGTCCCGGCGATCACGTAGCCATCATCATAAGAAGCTGTCATGGCATTGCCTTTGTCGTAGCCGGAACCCCCGAAGGTTTGTTCCCAGAGCAGGGAGCCAGTGCTGTCCAGCCGTACCAGCCAAACGTCTCCGTTCCCGCTGTAGTTTGAAACGTCCCCATCGCTG
>CAZAYA010000163.1:0-5087 GCA_964489175.1 uncultured Flavobacteriales bacterium
GGCCAACCTGTTGACAGCTTCCGGTGTGGAAAGGATCATTACCATGGATCTTCATGCTGACCAGATCCAGGGATTCTTTGAAGTGCCGGTGGATCATCTGTTCGCTTCCAGCATTTTCATTCCTCATATCCAGGACCTGGGTATCGAAGACCTGGTGATCGCTGCGCCGGATACCGGAGGGACGAAGCGGGCCAATGCTTATGCCAAGCATCTGAACGTGGAGCTGGCCATCTGTTACAAGCAACGGAAAAAGGCGAACATAGTGGATGACATGACCGTGATCGGGGATGTGAAGGGGAAGAACGTCATCATCGTGGACGATATCATCGATACGGCCGGAACCCTGACCAAGGCTGCCGATATGATGATCGAACGCGGAGCCAAAAGCGTCCGGGCCTTCTGCTCTCACCCGGTGCTGTCCGGGAAAGCATACGAGAAACTGGAAAACTCGAAACTGACCGAACTGGTCGTTACCGATACCATACCCCTGAAACAGGACAGTCCTAAGATCAAAGTATTGTCAACGGCTGACCTTTTCGCGGATGTGATCACCCGTGTGGAGAACTTTGAATCCATCAGTTCCCACTTCGTCCTAGCTTAAAGTCTGAAAAAACAAAGTCATGAAGAACGTCACAATAGAAGCTACCCCCCGGGACAAGAACGGCAAGGAAGATGCCCGCCGGTTGAGAAGAGATGGACGCGTCCCTTGTGTCCTTTACGGAGGGGACGAAGTCCGGCATTTCTCCCTCGAACAGAAACATGTGCATAAGTTCGTCTTCTCTCCCAGCGTGCACCGGATCCAGGTTAAGCTGGACGGACAACAGTACGATACCATCATTCAGGACATTCAATACAATCCTGTTACCGATGAGGTCATTCACCTGGATATGCTTCAGATGTTCGAGGACAAGCCGGTGAAGGTGAGGATACCGGTGGTCACCCATGGGATTCCCATCGGCGTGAAAGAAGGCGGGCGACTCCGGATCGCCATCAAGAAGATCCTGGTCAAGGCCCTTCCCAACGAGATCCCCGATGCTATCGAGGTCAACATCGAGGACATGCAGGTCGGGGATTACCTGCGGGTTGGTGATCTGCCTTATCCCAGCCTGGAATTCGACAAGGGCCCTGAAACCGTCGTGGTAGCCGTTAAAGCCCTGCGTTCTCTCGAAGAGATCGTTCTTACCCCCACTGCTGAACTGGAAGGTGAAGAAGGAGAAGAAGGGGAAGCTGCTGAAGGGGGGGAAGCTGCTGCTGAAGGAGAAGAAGGAGCAGAAGCTTCTGCTGAAGGGGGAGAAGAAGGCGGAGAAGAAAAGGGCGAAGGTTGATCCTTTCCTGAACCTGCCGGGCTTTGAAATATCTCATCGCCGGACTGGGGAATATCGGTGCTGAATACCGGAATACCCGGCATAACATCGGTTTTCGTGTTCTGGACGAATGGACCGCTAACGCCGGTGTCGTTTTCGAGCCTTCCCGCTACGCGGATCTTTCAGAGATCAAGTACAAAGGCCGTACTTTCCTGCTGATCAAGCCGACCACCCTGATGAACCGGAGTGGTAAGGCTCTGAATTACTGGATCCAGAAGGAGAAACTACCGCTCGACAGAGTACTGGTCATCACCGACGACATCGCTCTTCCGTTCGGAACCCTCCGCATCCGTGCGAAAGGAGGTGATGGAGGACACAACGGACTGAAGGATATCATTGAGAAACTCGACAGCAAGAACTTTCCCCGCTTGCGGTTCGGTGTGGGGGGTGACTTCCCAAAAGGATCCCAAGTAGATCATGTGCTCGGACAATGGTCCCGGGAAGAAGAGGAGGCCTTGCCCGAAAGGGTCGGTCAGACGGTGGAGATGGTCAAAGCTTTTGCAACGATCGGGGTCCAGCGGACGATGTCGGCGTATAATAATAAGTGACGAGTGACTGGTGACGAGCGACCAGTAGTACGCAATGCTCAGAAACCTTTCCCGGGTCACTAACTATTCGCTCTTTCTTCTCAATTCCCCCTCTTTCAACGGAGGCTTCCCCAGCTCCGGCAGTTCGATCCGGTCCTTGACCACATAAGCGCCCGGGAAATCGGACCGAAGGATCTCCAGTGCTTCAAGGGCTTTGAGGCGGGTGCGGTAATTCCCGACCCTCACCCGGAAGTTCGGGGCCAGGTATGAGATGTAAGCTTTGGCGTCCGGATAGCTCTCCAGCAGGTCTGCTTTTTTTTCCCGGGCTATTTTCCGTTCCCCGAAAAAGACCTGCACCCGGTACCCGCGGATGCCTGGGTTCTCTTCGTTCATCTTCTGATAACTCGCTACCAACGAGTCGATCCTGGGGTCCTGATGAACGGTGATCTTTCCGGGTGGAAGGGTCGTATCGATCCGGGATGGCAGGCTATCCGTTCGTTCTTTTTGAGAGGATCCTTTTTCTCCATAGGTTTTCCAGGAATCATTTTCGATGTTCTGAGCCGTTCCTGCCAGGGAAAAGACCAGCCCGGTGAGGAGGATCAGGATGCGGGGAAGCCTCATAGAGACAAAGGTAAACAAGAAACAGGCCTTTCCTGCCAGCAGGGCCATGACAGTTTTCCATGATCGGATGTTAGGGAGATATTAAGTTCAGATGATGTATCTCATACCCTATCAGTAAGTTGGAATATTGGTCTGCTTTCAACACTTGTCAAAAGAGGCTGTCAGGGTTATTTAGAATGATCATAAATTGCAGCCCGCCCGTCTATTTTTGGTGGTGTGAGCGGGGAAAGAATGCCGGAACTTCTAAATTTGCCCCGACCGGGACTGCTTTACAGAAGAAAAACATACTGTATGGACCGTCGTTTTTACCGACCATTCAAGGGATTCCATCATCTCCTGTCCCTTCTTCTTTTTGTACTCGCTTTTTCCTCAGTCGGGTTGGCTCAGGGTGATACCACCCAGAGCGAGGGTTCCGGTCTCGATGGGAAAGCGTTGTTTCAATCCAATTGTGCTTCCTGCCACTCTCCCGGCGAAAAGGTAGTGATCGGCCCTGGCCTGAAAGATGTTCAGAGCCGGTGGGAAGGCAAGGAAGAACTTCTTTACGAATGGATCAAGAACCCGGCTGAGGTCAAGGCTATGGGGGATCCTTACGTGAACGATCTTCTGAGCGAATGGGAATCCAAAGCCGGACTGATGCAGGCCCAGCCGGTCAACGATAAAGAGATCGATGCCATACTGGCTTATGTGGAGCAGTATGAACCTCCTCAGCCCAAAGGTGGAGAAGTAGCCCAGGCAGAAGGATCCGGTAAAACCGGAAAGGGCAAAGAAACCGATGTGCTCACCTGGCTGATCATTCTGGCCGTTGTTTTCCTGATTGTGATCTTCTCCCTTGGTGGGGTTCGCAGCTCATTGCTCAATGCTGTCCGTGACAAGGAAGGACGGGAGCCAGTTCCGGATCTTACCTTTAAGCAAAAGGCCATCAATTGGATGAGCCGCCACAAGGTGGTCACTTCTCTCATCATCATCTTCCTGATCGCTGGTGGTTTGAAGGATGCCTGGGATGGTCTTATGGGGGTTGGTGTTTATCAGGGTTATCATCCGGAACAACCTATCAAGTTCTCCCATAAGGTGCACGCTGGAGAGAATCAGATCAGTTGCGTGTATTGCCATTCGGGAGCCGAAAAAGGCAAGTATTCCCTCATTCCTTCTGCCAACGTTTGTATGAATTGCCACTCCTATATTGAAGAAGGGACCAATACTGGCAAAGAGGAGATTGCTAAGATCTATAAAGCGGTGGATTACGATCCTTCTTCCAAAACATATGGTGATGATACCAAGCCGATCAAATGGGTCAAGGTCCATGAATTGCCGGATTTTGCTTACTTCAACCACTCGCAGCATGTAGAAGTGGCAGGGCTCGAATGCCAGGAGTGTCACGGGGAAGTGGAAAAGATGGGAACTGTGGAGCAACACGCTGAATTGACAATGGGCTGGTGCCTGGATTGCCACAATACGAAGCGAGTGGATATGAAGAAGAACGATTATTACAAGGAGATCCATGACCGGATGACCAATAAAATGTTGAGGAAGTTCCTGGTGGATGACAAGATCACTGTCCGGGAACTCGGGGGCTGGGAATGTGCTAAGTGCCATTATTGAGCCCTTTCAACGAATCAGTACCACCCTATGGGAAAGCAAAGAACATACTGGAAAGGTCAGGAAGAGCTGCAAGCCTCTCCGGAGGAAAAGGAAAACCGGCATAAGGAATTCCCGGAAGAGTTGCCTGTTCAGGATTTCCTGGCCGAGGACGGGCTTCAGGAGGCCACTACTGGCCGGCGGGACTTTCTCAAGTTCCTGGGATTCGGTGTATCCGCGGCGGCTCTGGCCTCTTGTGAGACGCCGGTGAACAAGGTTGTTCCTTATGTGAACAAGCCGGAAGAGATCACTCCAGGTATCGCTAATTGGTACGCTTCTACCTATTTTGATGGTAGCGATCTGGCCAGTATCTTGGTCAAAACCCGTGAAGGCCGGCCCATTCACATCAAAGGCAATCGCCATTTCGGTCTCAATCAGGGTAGCATCAATGCCCGCATCAATGCTTCCGTCCTTTCCCTCTATGATTCTGAGCGGCTGAAGCAGCCCATGATGGGGACCACCCCTGTTTCCTGGTCCAAGGTTGATGAAGCCATTACCGGCAAACTGGAGCAGGTCAGGAACAAGGGGGGCAAGATCCGCATCTTGAGCAATACGATCAACAGCCCTTCCACGCTGGCAGCTATCGAGGAGTTCAAAAATACATACGGAGGAGGACAAGCTGCCATGAGCGGAAGTCCTTCCGGTGATGAGAACGGCACCACGGCCGCCGCATCAGCGCCCTCCAAAGGAGCGGGCGCCGATGTGGAGCACATTTCCATCGATGAGGTTTCTGCTTCCGGGATCCGGAAGGCCAATGAGCAGAGTTTCGGCCAGGCCGTTATTCCGTCTTACGACTTCTCCAAAGCGGATACCATCGTCAGCATTTCGGCCGATTTCCTCGGCAACTGGTTGTTGCCGACCCTCTTCGTGCCACAATATTCCGCTAATCGCGACCCGGAAAAGGACAACATGTCCCGCCACTTCCAGTTCGAATCCATCC
>CAZAYA010000164.1:0-4981 GCA_964489175.1 uncultured Flavobacteriales bacterium
TTCATTGCCGTCCTGGGTGCTGCTGGTTTGGCGATCGGCTTAGCCTTGCAGGGCAGTTTATCAAACTTCGCCGGGGGCGTGCTTATCCTGATCCTGCGTCCTTTCCGGGTGGGGGATTACATTTCCGGGGCTGGACAGTCCGGTACCGTTGATAAGATCCACATCTTCTACACCTATCTCCGAACACCACAGAATCAGATCATCACCGTTCCGAACGCTAAATTGTCCAACGATTCGGTGATCAATTATTCTGCTGAAACGGAACGGCGGATGGACCTGATCTTCGGGATCAGCTATTCCGATGATATCGACCAGGCCCGGCAGGTGGTCATGGAGCTGATCCAGCAGGACTCCCGCATTGATAAGGAACCTGAACCTCAGGTCTTGCTGGAAGCTTTGGCCGATAGCTCGGTCAACCTTCGCGTTCGGTTCTGGACCAATACCACGGATTTCTGGCCATTGAATTTCGAGTTTCCTGAAAAGGTCAAGAAGGCTTTCGATGCTAATAACATCTCCATTCCATTTCCGCAGGTGGATGTGCATCAGCGGTAGGGGAAGTGTGGGGCTTGTTTGTCGGCAGTGTAGGTGTTTGCAAAAGCTGTTCCACTCCCAAAAAGCCGGTTCCTCCCGAGAGACCTTTCAGGTTTGTCAAACCTGAAAGGTCTTTTTCAGTCCCGGTCCTTTCGTTTCTATTCCTGCTGGCAATATCAGGTTTGAATACTCTACCCCTGAAATAAAAAAAGCCGGCTCTCGAAAGAGCCGGCTTTTTCTTCAAAAAGCGAAGGAACTCACGACTTGTTGTTGTCCTTCTTGTTCTCGTCGTCGACTTCTTCGTAATCGACGTCGGTGACTTCCTCGTCGCTGCTGCCGGAGGCTTGCTCCTGACCGCCGCCTTCCTGTCCATTGCCCTGCTGGGCTTCCTGGGCGGCTTGGTACATCTCCTGGGAAGCTTCCTGGAAAACATTGTTCAGTTTTTCCATGGCAGGCTCTACCTTCTCCAGGTCTTTGGATTCATAAGCGGTCTTGAGCTCCTGCAGCGCATCTTCGATCGGCTTCTTCTTCTCGTCCGGAAGCTTGTCGCCATAGTCGCTCAGCTGCTTTTCGGTCTGGAAGATCAGGCTGTCAGCTTTGTTGAGCTTCTCGATCTTTTCCTTCTCCTCCTGGTCTTGCTTGGCGTTTTCTTCGGCCTCGTTCTTCATTTTTTCGATCTCCTCTTCGGAAAGGCCGGAGGAAGCTTCGATCCGGATGCTTTGTTCTTTGCCGGTTGCCTTGTCCTTGGCAGAAACATGCATGATACCATTGGCATCGATATCGAAGGAAACTTCGATCTGCGGTGTTCCGCGTGGAGCAGGCGGAATGCCGTCCAGGTGGAAGCGGCCGATAGAACGGTTATCCTTGGCCATCGGACGTTCTCCTTGCAGCACATGGATCTCGACCGATTCTTGGTTGTCGGCTGCGGTGGAGAATACCTCTGATTTTTGGACCGGTATGGTTGTATTGGCTTCGATCAGCTTGGTGAATACGCCGCCCATGGTCTCGATACCGACAGAAAGCGGTGTAACGTCGAGCAAGAGGACGTCTTCTACATCGCCGGACAGCACCCCTGCTTGAATGGCAGCACCGAGCGCTACTACTTCGTCCGGGTTGACTCCTTTGGAGGGATCCTTGCCGAAGAAATCCTTCACGGCTTGTTGTACGGCCGGGATCCGGGTGGAGCCGCCGACGAGGATCACATCATTGATATCGTTGGCATCCAGGCCAGCTCCTTTCAGAGCGCTCTTGCAGGGTTCGATGGTCCGTTTCACGAGGTCGTCCACCAACTGCTCGAACTGAGCGCGAGTGAGGGTGCGGACCAGGTGTTTCGGACCGGATTGGGTAGCCGTGACATACGGCAGGTTGATCTCGGTTTGCTGGGTGCTGGAAAGTTCCACTTTGGCCTTTTCAGCAGCTTCTTTCAGACGTTGAAGGGCCATCGGATCTTCCCGCAGGTCGATGTCCTCTTCTTTTTTGAATTCATCGGCCAGCCAGTTGATGATCTTATCATCAAAGTCATCACCGCCAAGGTGGGTATCCCCGTCGGTGGATTTCACTTCGAAGACCCCGTCACCGAGCTCGAGGATGGAAACGTCATGGGTTCCCCCTCCGCAGTCGAAAACGGCGATCTTGACATCGCTTTTCTTCTTGTCCAGTCCGTAAGCAAGGGAAGCGGCCGTAGGTTCGTTGATGATCCGCTTTACTTCCAGACCAGCGATCTCACCGGCTTCCTTGGTAGCCTGACGCTGGGAGTCGTTGAAATAAGCCGGAACGGTGATCACGGCTTCTTTGATCTCCTGGCCGGCATATTCTTCGGCGGATTTCTTCATTTTCTGCAGCACCATGGCCGAGATCTCCTGCGGCGTGTAAGTGCGGTCCCCGATCTTGATCCGGGGGGTGTTGTTATCCCCTTTCTCTACATTATAAGGAACCCGTTTCACCTCTTTTTCTACTTCATCCCATGTGTTTCCGATGAAGCGCTTAATAGAGTGGATGGTGTTCTCCGGATTGGTAATGGCCTGACGTTTTGCAGCATCGCCGACGGCCCGCTCCCCGCCTTCAAGGAAGGCTACGATGGAGGGGGTGGTCCTTTTTCCTTCACTGTTCGGTATCACGACGGGCTCCTTGCCTTCCATGATGGCAACGCAGGAGTTGGTCGTACCGAGGTCTATTCCTATGATCTTACCCATGTCGAACGGTTTTAATTGATTCTCGATCGTTTGATTTTCGCTTCCCTAAGGGTCAATGATCATGCCAAGGGCCAGGACAGGGAATTTAATGCAGATCTGACACCTTTTGACTGTCAGTCAGGGTGACATTGGGAGGGGAGGGTGACAAAAAGGCAGGGAGAGTGATGAGCGACTGGCGAATAGTGATGGGACCCTTATTCCTGATCGTATTCTTCTCGCATTCAAAAAGACACCGGGGAAGAGATCAGAATAAGAGGAGCTATTGGAAATCCAGATCGATGGTGTGGGAGCTTTCCTTGAGGTGTTGGCGGGAAGGGTCACTGAGCTTATAGCCGCTGGCCGTTTTGGTAAACCGGCTGGAGAAAATACCGATGGCAGCAGTGTCAAGGTTGGTGTATTCCGGCCGGTTCTGGACAATGGAGCTGACCGGTTCATTCACTTCCATATAGGTTGTTAGTTCTTGTCCGGCTACGGAGAATTGCAGGTCGATAAAGCGGAATTTGCGGCGGAGGACATTGGGTGAGGCTTCGATGTTGTCACCGATGAATTGGAAAAAGGCTTCTCCGTCCAGTTCCATTTCCAGTTGGTCCCCTCCAGAGGCATCCTCAGCTTCTTTTACGCCAAGTTCGCGAGTGATCGATCGGTTTACACTGTCACCGCTGCTCATGAATGCTTTGTAATGGAAGACCATGCGCACATCATAGCGGGCGCCTCCCTCTGCTGTTTCCCATTGCAGCGTTTGCTTCTGGTATTGTTCCTTGCGTTCGCTATAAAAGTTCATGCTTTCCCGGTTTCCTCCTCCAAAATCCGTTGGGCGCAGGATATCAAAATCCCTTACCAACTCCGTCGAGCCCGTCATCTTTTTCTCCTCCACTTCTCCCTCTTCGATCAGAATGGTCAGGTCATAGCGATGAGATTCATCCAGCGAATCCGCCCGGAAATAATAAACGGTTTGTTGTCCCTGGCTGTAAAGATCTCCGCTGGTTTTGTCCAGCAGGGTGTCCTGTAGGATATAAGTCCGGGCTGTATCTCCGCTCTCATCGACCTGATCCACCCTGGCCGTCAGGTTATCATAAGTGGGCATCGGGTTCTGGGATGCGTATGTGTTCGCATTCTGGTCGGTCTGGAAAGCCTTGTTGATCTTGATGTAATGTAGCGTGTCGGAAAAGTCCAGGAGCCCATAGACCACGGTCAGGTCTTTCGGGGGAGCGTTTACGTCCAGATCCTGTTCGCAGGCGGGGAGGAGGGCCAGCAGCCCGAGGATGAGGAAAATGGGGCGGGTAAAGCGTTCCATGAGGATGGGGAAGGTACGAATTGTTGAGCCAAATAGAAATACGGGTCCTCACTCCTTACTCTTCACTCCTGCCTCCCTATTTAGCAATTGGCCAGTGGCTGTTGGCTCAATACTTCTTCTCACTCACCATCTTCCCTTCCGAGTATGTTTCCCGTTTCACCAGGTTCCCTTCTTTGTCGTAGTATTTCCATTTGCCCACCTTCATGAGGTCGAAGAGGTTCTTGTTGTACTCGACCTCGCCTTCCATTTTGAGTTCGCCGTTCTTGTGGAATTTTTTGTGGCTGAACAGCAGTTTCCGTTTCTTTTCCAATTCGAAAAGTTCCTGTGGGGTCCCATCCTTGAGGTAATCTTCCCGGATCAGGTGGTAATTGAACCCGTCATCGTATTCCTCATGATAGGAGACCTGACCGTTCCGGTAATAATCCGTCCATTCCTGGGCCCGGCCGCTGAGGTAGATGACCTCTGACTTGAGTTCTCCGTTGGGGTAGTATTTCTTGAGGCGCGACTTCTGCGTGGTGATGAGCTTGTATTCCCGTTCCAGGGTGCCGTCGGGGTAATAATTCTTGTAGAGCTTGACCTGCCCGTCCACATAATAGCCCCGGTGCAACATCTGCCCGTTCTTATAATAGTCCTCTACCCATTGGTTGCAGGCATAACCACCACACATGCGGATCGAATCGCCTCCCCCTGAGATCCGCAAAGGTTCATAGACCTGGATGCCGAAGACGCTGTCGATCACTTTTTCCGGACTGTATCGCTTCTTTTTCTGACCGGCCGCCTGCTGTTGAAGGAAGGAATTGTTCTGCGCCAGCACTTTTCCCGGACCCCCTGATAATAGCAGGATCCCGAAAAGAGGCAGGAAAATGTTTTTCAGGTGCTTATTATGTAAAGGCATGGTCAGCGCCCGGATCAGGGGACAAAGGTAAACTTTAGGGTAATATACTGAACACACTTGGCTTATCAT
>CAZAYA010000165.1:0-4955 GCA_964489175.1 uncultured Flavobacteriales bacterium
CCTGGTCTTATTACGGGTTGAAAGCCTGGACCTCCCTGTTGGGCGAAAGCAAAATGTCCGAGTATTCCTACAAGGTGATCTTCCTGGTCTTTATTGTGGTCGGGGCTTCTACGGAGCTGGGGGCCGTGCTCGATTTCTCGGACATGATGATCCTCGGCATGGCCCTGCCCAACGTGCTTGGGTTGCTGTTGTTGTCCGGCGAGGTGCGAAAGGACCTCAAGGAATACTTCGGTAAGATCAAGTCCGGCGATATCCTGAAAGTCCGTGACTGACCTTTGAAAATGTCTCGTTGCACATGAATCAGTGGCGGGATTTTTTCAGATATAACCGGACGGAACAGCGGGGGATTTTTGCATTATTGATCGTGATCGTTCTGTTGAGCCTTTGGCGTTGGTTAAGCCCGCATTATTATCAGTGGCGGTTCGCCCGGAAAGATCATCGTGCCTTTCGGGAAGGTGTGGCTGAGTTGAAAGCGCACCTATCCCGCCAGGAGGTCCGGTCTTCCTCTGCTTCGGATTCCCTTTTCATTTTCGATCCTAACACCTTGCCCCGTGAACAATGGGAGCGACTGGGATTCTCGACAAAACAGGCCAAGGTGATCCTGAATTACCGGCAAGCAGGGGGAAGGTTCAGAACATCGGAAGACCTGAAGAAGGTCTATTCGATCAGTTCTGAAAAATATGAACAGTTGAAACCTTATATCCGGATTCGGGACCGGACTTCCGGGGGAGCCTCCTCTAAAAGAAGGGTATCAGGGAAAAGCCGAGAGGAGGAAGGTCACCCCCTTGTACCCTTTGATCCCGATACCTTGACCTCGGAAGGTTGGCAGGCACTCGGTTTTTCGAAAGCCCAGGCCCGTGCTATCCTACGTTACCGGCGTTCGCTGGGAGGTTTTTCCAGCAAGGAAGCTATTAAGAAAGCTTATGTGATCGGTGAAGAAAACTATCAGCGCCTGGAGCCCTATCTCAGGATCAACACCATGAAAGAAACGGTGCTCTCGATCGACCTGAACCGTGTGGATACGGCTACTCTTCGGCAATTAAATGGCATTGGGCCGGTCCTTTCTGCAAGGATCCTGAAATACCGGGACCTTCTCGGCGGATACGCGGCACCGGAACAATTGAAAGAGGTGTACGGATTGCGACCGGGATTGGTGGATACTCTGCTCGACAAGCACCAAGTGGTCGTAGACCGGTCGATGATAAGACGGTTGGCAGTGAACCGGGCCGGGGAGGAAGAGTTGGCTGCCCACCCTTATATCAGCTACGAAGAAGCCCGGAAGTTGATCAGGATCCGTAAAAAATACGGTGATATTGAGGCCATCAAGGATCTTTCCCGTTTGGATTTGTTCGCCGCGGGAAAATACAGTAAAATTGCCCCTTACTTGAAAGCTACTCCCCGTGAACATCGCTGAAAGAGCCCGCCAGGCCATTCGAAGCATCCCGGATTTTCCCGTAGAAGGAGTGACCTTCAGGGATATCACGCCTGTTCTGGAAGACCCTTCCCTTTGCCGGGACATTATCGACCATTTGGCCGGGCAGCCTGCCATGACCGATGTAAATGCTGTGATCGGGGTGGAGAGCCGTGGCTTTTTATTCGGTCTTCCCCTGGCGATGCAATTGGACATCCCCTTTATTACGGTGCGGAAGAAGGGTAAATTGCCTTACGAGACCATTTCCCACTGCTATGATCTGGAATACGGATCAGCGGAGATCGAGATGCATACTGATGCTATGCAGGAAGGTTGGAAGGTCCTGATCCATGATGACCTTTTGGCCACAGGAGGAACGGCAGCTGCTGCAGCTGAATTGGTCCGGAAACAAGGAGGAACGGTGGGTGGGTTCGCTTTTTTAGTGGAACTGTCGTTCCTGGAAGGACGGGAAAAGCTGGCAGGGTACTCCGGGAATATTGTTAATTTGGTCAAGTACTAAAACCTACAACAACATGGGAACAGAAGCCCAGGAAGGAGGACTTCAGATGGACTTTTCTTTTACCGAGGATCAGGAGATGATCCGGAAGATGGTACAGGATTTTGCTGAGCAGGAGATCCGGCCGAAACTGATGGAATGGGATGAGACCCAGGAATTCCCGGTACAGGTTTTTAAGAAACTGGGTGAACTGGGTTTGATGGGGGTATTGGTGCCGGAGGAATATGGCGGCAGCGGCCTGGGATATTTCGAGTATTACCTGGTGGTATCGGAGATCGCCCGGGTTTGCGGCTCCATCGGATTGTCCACCGCAGCTCATAATTCTCTTTGTACCGGACATATCATGCAGTTCGGCAATGAAGAGCAGAAAAAGAAATGGCTGCCAAAGCTGGCTTCCGGAGAATGGATCGGAGCCTGGGCCCTGACAGAGCCCAACACAGGTTCTGATGCCATGCGCATGAAGTGCGTGGCTGAAAAGCAGGGTGATGAATGGGTCCTGAACGGGACCAAGTGCTGGATCACCAATGGGATCTCCGGCGATGTCGTGGTGGCGATCGCCCGTACGGGGGATCCACTGGACAGTCATGGTATCACTGCTTTCGTGGTGGAACGGGGAACCACTGGTCTGAAAGCCGGGAAAAAAGAGGATAAACTCGGCATGCGGGCTTCTGAGACCGCCGAGGTGATCTTTGAGGATTGCCGTGTACCGGAGGAGAATGTCCTCGGGGAGGTCGGTGAAGGATTCTTGCAGGCGATGAAGGTCCTGGACGGTGGTCGGATCTCCATCGCCGCTCTGGGGTTGGGGATCGCTAAAGGAGCATATGATGCCGCTTTGGATTATTCCAAAGAGCGGGAGCAGTTCGGAAAGCCCATCTCCAAATTCCAGGGGATCGCCTTTAAACTGGCGAATATGGCCACAGAGATCGAAACAGCTGAATTGCTCACGCTGCAAGCTGCTGACCTTAAGAATCGGGGAGAACGAGTA
The DNA here is from genome assembly GCA_964489175.1 of uncultured Flavobacteriales bacterium. Classification (GTDB taxonomy): domain Bacteria; phylum Bacteroidota; class Bacteroidia; order Flavobacteriales_D; family CAYVSK01; genus CAZAYA01. The sequence goes on from CAZAYA010000165.1 coordinate 2,914, forward strand.
ACGAAACAGTCCGCCATGGCCAAGTACTATTCCTCGGAAGTGGCCGTAAGAGCTTCTACAGAAGCTGTTCAGATCTTCGGTGGATATGGGTACACCAAGGAATTCCCGGTGGAGAAGTTCTATCGCGACTCCAAGCTTTGTACCATTGGTGAAGGAACTTCCGAGATCCAGAAGATGGTGATCGCAAGAGACGTTCTGGAAGGAAAATGATCTTGTTACGGAGCATTTTCATCGAAATGCCGACCCCGGCCATCAGCTGATAGCCGGGCCTGGTACTTAATACTTGATACTTTGTGCCCTTCATCCATACCTACTGATCTCGAGAACTTTTTTATATTTGCATTCGTTTTCACTACAAAGGAGGTGTAAAGAATATGCTTATCATTCCGGTCAAAGAGGGCGAGAACATCGAAAAAGCCCTGAAGAAATTCAAGAAAAAGAGCGAGAAGACCCGGGTTATCAAAGAGACCCGGAGACGCCAGGCCTATATCAAACCTTCCGATAAGAAGCGGCAGGCGAAGTTAAAAGCTATCTACAAGGAGAAGCTGAAGCAGGACGAAGAATAACAACTTTTTCCTGAACTTATCGTTAAAAGGTGGAGCCGCAAGGTTCCACCTTTTTTTATGTTATGGCATGGACCATGAAAGCCAGGGATGACCTTTTAAAATACCTGGAATATGAACGACGGGTCTCTCCCCATACCTTAGAAGCTTATCGGCGGGACTTGGACCAGTTCATACACTTCCTGCAGGAAGTGGGAGATGCTCCGGCTCCCGGGGAGATCGTTCATGGTCATGTTCGCGGATGGGTCGTGGCTCTTGTCGAAGAGGGGGCTTCCCCGGTTACGGTGGAGCGGAAATTATCTTCCCTGCGAGCTTTTTTCCGTTATCTGAAGCGGGAAAAAAGGCTGATCAGGGATCCTATGCTCAAAGTAACAGCCCCGAAGAAAGGGAAACGGCTACCCGCTTTCGTGTCGGTTGAAGATATGCAGCGTTTGTTCCGGGAAGTGGATATGGGAGAAGGGTTTGCAGGACTTCGCGACCGCTTGTTGCTGGAGTTGTTGTATTGCACCGGAATGCGAAGAGCTGAACTGATCGGTCTCCAGGAAAAGAATGTCGACCCGGAAGGAGAGACCGTGAAGATCTTAGGGAAACGGGATAAAGAACGGCTGTTGCCCATTCCTCCGGCAGTAGCTCACCTTTTGAAAGAATATTCGGCCGAAAAACGGTCGGCAGGGTTTACAGCATCTGAGTTATTGGTAACGGACAAGGGAAAAAAACTTTATCCAAAGTTTGTTCACCGCAAGGTGAATTATTACCTTGGAAAGGTAACTTCGCTGGGCAAGAAAAGCCCTCATGTGTTGCGCCACACTTTTGCCACACACATGCTGGCAGAAGGGGCCGATCTGAATGCGATCAAGGAGTTGCTGGGGCATGCCAGTTTATCGGCTACCCAGGTCTACACCCACAATTCTATCGGTGCCCTCAGGGATGTTCATAAACGATCCCATCCAAGAGGGTGAGATGATAAACATAAAAAATCGATGACCATGCAGTTCAAGATCCAACCTGTTCAATTCGACGCAGACCGGCAATTGACCGATTTTATTCAGGACAAGCTTCAGAAGCTTGAAAAATTCGATGACAACATCATTGGAGGAGAAGTATACCTGAAGGAGGAGAACAATAATGGTGCTGATGAAAAGATCATCGAGGTCAGGCTTCATGTTCCGGGCAAAGACCTTTTTGCTAAAAAGGCTGCTGAAACTTTTGAGACAGCTACTGATGAAGTATTAGAAGCACTTGAAAAACAAGTGAAGAAGCACAAGGATAAGCTTCGCAACGTTTAGGTTCTTTTTGGGGCTTTTTCACCCTCTTTTGAGTTCTCGCAAAGATTTTTGCTGCAGGGCTTGCGCGGTCTGTGTTTTTATTATTAAATTTGCAAACCTTTTAACCCTGAAAACTCGTGCCTTGTCAAAAAGGTATTGATCTTCAGGGGTTTGATGGGTTTGCCGATGTAGCTCAGCTGGCCAGAGCAGCTGA
>CAZAYA010000166.1:0-4833 GCA_964489175.1 uncultured Flavobacteriales bacterium
GTCTTCCTGTCCGGCAACCTCCGCCAACCCACTCAACACCTTACGATTATTAATCCGTATGATCGCCTGGGGCACTTGCAAGGCACTCAAGGCTTCATCGAACAATTGCACCAATTCCACCTCGCATAGCAGGGAATCCGTTCCTACCACATCGGCATCGCATTGGTAGAATTCCCGGTAACGGCCTTTTTGAGGACGATCCGCCCGCCATACCGGCTGGATCTGGTAGCGTTTGAAAGGAAAGGTGACCTCATGCTGGTGCTGGACCACGTAACGGGCGAAAGGAACGGTCAGGTCATACCGCAACGCTTTCTCCGCGATCCTCGGGGCGATGGCCGAGGAACGTTTTTCCTGCAAGGCTTCCGGATCGACCTTTTTGAGAAAATCCCCGGAGTTGAGCACCTTGAAGATCAGCCGGTCCCCTTCCTCACCGTATTTGCCAGTGAGGGTTTTCAGCGTTTCCATGGCCGGTGTTTCCAAAGGCTGAAAGCCGAATTTCCGGAATACCTGCTCGATGGTCTCGAAAATGAACTTCCTCCGCACCATTTGCTGAGGAGAAAAGTCACGCATGCCTTTCGGTATAGAGGGCTGGCTCATGGAAGAAAAGATATGAAAAGGTTGCTCCGGTAAAGTCCCCGGGACAGGCCATTTTACTGCATTGCCCGATGATCAGGGATCACTTCTTATACGAGCGCTGGTACATACCGTAGACCACACCCACAGCGAAACCGCCAAGCGCGAAAGCCCCCAGTACCAAAGGCAACACCCGCTGTTTGTGTTCGAGTTCTTTCAGCTTTTCCTCCTTGGAGGATTTGAGATCCTGAACGTCTTCTTTCATAACAATGGGTTTAAAGAACAATAGTACAAAGTATCAAGTATTAAATACTACGACGACATGATGAGAACGTTTTTCTAAAGAAAATCCCCTCTTACGCCAATACTCCCCTTCACTCATCCTTCACCAGCTTCCGGTACTTGGCTCTTTTAGGGAACTCCTCTCCCAGGCGTTTCTTCCGGTTCTCTTCATATTCCGAGAAGCCCCCTTCGAAGAAATGGACATGGCCTTCTCCTTCGAAGGCCATAATGTGAGTGCAGACCCGATCCAGGAACCAACGGTCGTGGGAAATGATCACTGCACAACCGGCGAAGTTATCGATGCCCTCTTCGAGAGCCCGCATGGTATTCACATCGATGTCATTGGTAGGTTCATCAAGGAGCAGCACGTTGGCTTCCTGCTGCAGGGTCATGGCCAGGTGAAGGCGGTTCCTTTCCCCGCCTGACAGGGTGCCACATTTCTTGCTCTGATCGGAACCCTGGAAATTGAAGCGCGCTACATAGGCCCGGGAGTTAATGGAGCGACCGCCCAGATCGATCTCTTCCTCACCGCCTGAGATCACCTCCCAGACCGTCTTCTCAGGGTCCACCTGAGCATGTTCCTGGTCCACATAACCCAGCTTCACCGTACTTCCAACCTTGAACTCTCCCTCGTCCGGCTGTTCATAACCCATGATCATCTTGAAAAGGGTGGTCTTCCCGGCCCCATTCGGTCCTATTACCCCTACGATACCAGCAGGCGGCAATTTGAAGTTCAAATGTTCGATCAGGTTAACGCCTTCATACCCTTTGGTGACATCCTCGGCCTCGATGACCTCATCACCCAATCGCGGCCCGTCCGGAATGAAGATCTCGAGCTGTTGTTCCTTCTCTTTGGCGCCCTTCTCCTGAAGCTGTTTGTAATTCTTCAGCCTGGCCTTGGCTTTGGTCTGGCGGCCTTTTGGGTTCATTTTGGCCCATTCGAGCTCGCGGGCCAGGGTCTTTTGCCGTTTGCTTTCTTCCTTTTCTTCCTGGGAGAGCCTTTTCTTTTTCTGTTCCAGCCAGGAAGAATAATTGCCTTTCCAGGGGATCCCTTCGCCGCGGTCGAGTTCCAGAATCCAGCCAGCTGCGTTGTCCAGGAAATATCGGTCGTGTGTAACGGCAATAACAGTCCCTTTGTATTGCTGTAGATGCTGTTCCAGCCAGTGGACGGACTCGGCATCCAGGTGGTTGGTGGGCTCATCCAGCAGGAGGATGTCAGGCTGCCTTAAAAGCAAGCGGCAGAGGGCCAAACGCCGTTTCTCTCCCCCTGACATGGTCTTGACCAGCGCATCATCAGGAGGACACTGAAGCGCATCCATCGCCCTTTCCAGTTTAGTATCCAGCTCCCAGGCATCATACTGGTCGATCTTCTCCTGGATCTTCCCCTGTTCTTCGATCAACTCGTTCATCTTATTCGGGTCGGCCATGATGTCCGGGTCGGTGAATTTTTCGTTCACCTTTTCATAATCCTTGAGAACATCCACTACTTCCTGTACGCCTTCCTGAACAACCTCCCTGGCCGTTTTTTCCGGATCGAGTTCGGGTTCCTGGGGAAGGAAACCGATCTCATAGCCCGGGGAGAAATGGACATCTCCCTCATAAGCCTCATCCACCCCGGCAATGATCTTCAGTACGGTACTTTTCCCGGATCCGTTGAGGCCGATGATGCCGATCTTGGCCCCGTAAAAGAAGGATAGATTAACATTGCGAATGATCTCCTTTCCTTGCGGGGTACGCTTGGTAACCCCGTTCATAGAAAAAATGACCTGTTTGTCCTCTGCCATGAGCGCTCGATCTTTGAAATGGTACGCCGCAAATATAGGCCAACATATGCAGCCTGAACAAGGGATCAGTGGAAAGAGGTCAAGCTTCCAGGCCTCTGCAAGAACCTAACCCCAAAAAGCAACAACACTTCCTCCTGCACCCCTCTTTGGACAGGCTTTTCAGGAATTTACCAGCCGAACGTCAGGGAGAATTTCTTATCTTAGAAGCGAAACCGTAACGAGGATCGTATGGAAAAGGAGAAAGAAACGCTTGAAACGGAAGACATTCTTTCGAGGAATTCCGCAAAGAGATACTTGAAGATTTCAGGTTAGCGCACATCAGTCGTTTCACCTCTTTAACGGGACGAAAGGAAGTCCTGACCGGCAAGGCCAAATTCGGCATTTTCGGGGACGGCAAAGAGGTCGCCCAGATCGCCATGGCCAAACAATTCCGCAATGGGGACCTTCGCGCCGGCTACTACAGAGACCAGACCTTCATGTTCGCCATTGGTCAACTAACCGTAGAACAATTCTTCGCCCAGTTGTATGCCCACGCGGACGTAGAAGCCGACCCAAGTTCCGGTGGCCGTCAGATGACCGCCCATTTTGCTACACGGATGCTCAATGAAGACGGCTCCTGGAAAGACCTGACCGCAGAAAAGCATGCTACTGCCGATGCTTCCCCTATCGCCGTTCAAATGCCCCGCTTGCTCGGTCTTGCTCAGGCTTCTAAGCTTTACCGGAATAGTGAGGAATTGCAAGACAGGACCGGTTTTTCCCGGAACGGGAACGAAGTGGCGTTCGGTACCATCGGGGATGCCGGCACTTCCGAAGGCCCTTTCTGGGAAACGTTCAACGCTGCAGGCGTGCTGGAGATCCCGATGGCCATTTCCATCTGGGATGACGGGTACGGCATTTCCGTTCCCAAGAAATTCCAGACCACCAAAGAAGATATTTCGACCATTCTGCAAGGCTTCCAGCGGGAAAAGGGAACGAACGGTTTTGAGATCTACCGGGTCAAAGGCTGGGATTATCCAGCCCTCTGCAAGGCCTATGAAAAAGCTATCAGCGTGTGCCGGGAAGAGCACGTACCCGTAATGATCCATGTGGACGAGCTGACCCAGCCACAGGGCCATTCGACCTCCGGTTCCCACGAACGGTACAAGAGCAAGGAGCGGATGGAATGGATGAAGGAATACGATTGTCTCAACCAATTCCGGCAATGGATCCTTTCTTATGAACAGGACGGCAACACCTTAGCTACGGAAGAAGAGTTGGATGAGATCGAACAAGAGGCCAAACGCTTCGTCCGGGATGCCAAAAAAGTAGCCTGGAAGTCCTTCAGGAATTCCATCGAAAGTGAAAAAGAAGAAGTCCTCGACCACCTCGGAAAACTCGCATCCGAAAGTTCCAACGGAGAAGCGATCGAAGAAGTACGAAAAGAACTGCAGCAGGCCCAGGATCCTATACGACGGGAAGTAATGAGCGCTGCCCGGCGGGGGCTTCGCTATGCACGAAAAGATGCGGGACAAACCAAGACTGCTCTTACCGAATGGCTGGGCCGAAGACAAGAAGAGAACGAGGACCGGTACAATTCCCACCTGTATTCCAATTCCCAGGATTCTCCATTACTCCTCTCAGGCATCGACCCTGAATACGATGAAGATGCAGAATGGGTGGATGGCCGGATCATCCTGAAAGAGAACTTTCAGCAGATGTTCCGCAAAGACCCCCGAACCCTCGTATTCGGAGAAGACTCCGGTTTCCTCGGGGGCGTGAACCAGGGATTGGAAGGCATGCAAAAAGCCTTCGGAGAATTAAGGGTCAGTGATACTGGTATCCGCGAAGCCACCATCATTGGGCAAGGCATTGGACTGGCCATGAGAGGGTTGCGCCCCATCGCCGAGATCCAGTACCTGGACTATCTCTATTATGGCCTCCAGGTGCTTTCCGATGATCTGGCAACCCTTCATTACAGAACCAAAGGAGGCCAAAAGGCTCCTCTTATCGTCCGGACCAGAGGGCACCGGCTGGAAGGGATCTGGCACGCAGGATCGCCCATGGGGGCTTTTATACATTCCCTGAGGGGCATGCATGTTTGCGTTCCCCGCAACATGACCGATGCTGCTGGCTTCTACAATACTTTGCTGGCCGGGGATGACCCTGGTTTGGTCGTGGAGCCTCTGAACGCCTACCGCGACAAGGAAAGGCTTCC
>CAZAYA010000167.1:0-4796 GCA_964489175.1 uncultured Flavobacteriales bacterium
TGAACGAACTGGTCGTTTCAGCCAATCGCTGGGAACAGGAAAAAAAGAACGTGGCCAGCCGCATCACGACCATGGATAAAAAGGATATCGCTTTCGAGAATCCGCAAACCTCGGCGGATGTGCTGGGTACTTCCGGAGAAGTGTATATCCAAAAGAGCCAACTTGGCGGAGGAAGCCCGATGATAAGGGGATTCGCCACGAACCGGGTATTGCTCGTGGTGGACGGCATCCGGATGAACAATGCCATCTTCCGGAGTGGGAATCTGCAGAACGTCATTTCCATCGATCCTCATACAGTGGAGAATGCAGAAGTGATCTTCGGACCTGGTTCCGTGATCTACGGGAGTGATGCTATCGGTGGGGTCATGGATTTCCATACCCTCACGCCGAATCCTTCTGGAAGGGACAGTACGTTAATATCCGGGAATTCCCTGTTGCGCTATTCCTCAGCCAACCAGGAAAAAACCGGCCACATCGACGTGGAGATCGGTGGAGAAAAATGGGCCTCCGTTACCAGTTTCTCTTACAGCGGGTTTGGCGATCAACGGATGGGGTCCAATGGCCCCGACCGCTTTCTCCATCCCTCCTATGTAGACCGCATCGGAGGAAAAGACACGGTGGTGAACAACCCTGACCCGGAAGTGCAAACGCCCAGCGGATACTCTCAGATGAACGTCATGCAGAAGTTCCGGTACCGGCCGAACGACCACTGGGACATTTCCCTGTCTTCCCGGTACAGCTCCACTTCCGATATTCCCCGGTACGACCGGCTGATCGAGAAAAGGAATGGACAGTACCGGAAAGCGGAGTGGCATTACGGCCCTCAGCAATGGTCGCTGAACACACTCCGGGCAGAGTATGAAAAAGAACATACCCTGTTCGATGGCGTGCGCCTTACCGGCTCTTACCAGTTGTACGAGGAAAGCCGTCACGACAGAGGTTTTGGTGACCCCTGGTTGCGACACCGCACGGAAAACGTGAACGCGGCTTCGGTGAACCTGGACCTGAACAAGTCCACCGAAGGAGGCAGCCATTTCTTCTACGGTGTCGACTTCGTCCACAACGGGGTGAACTCAAAAGCTTCTGAGGAGAACATAGAAACAGGAAGTAGCAGGGCCATCGGGACCCGCTACCCGGATGGCTCCACCTGGGATGCTCTCGGGGCTTACTTTTTATACAGGCTCCAGCCTTCCGAGCAATGGACGTTGAATGCAGGCGTTCGGTATGATCAGGTGATCCTGGACGCTACGCTGGACACGAACTTCTACCCGTTCCCTTTTACGGAGATCGACATCAACACCGGCGCACCGACCGGTAGTTTCGGAGCGGTCTACCATCCCGGCAACAGCTGGCAGGTCCGCCTGAATGCTTCTACTGGCTTTCGGGCTCCCAATGTGGATGATGCCGGGAAAGTGTTCGATTCCGAGCCGGGCAGTGTTATTGTCCCGAACCGGGATCTCAGCCCTGAATATGCCTACAGCGGAGACCTTGGTGTCAGCCGGTCTTTCGGAGAGTGGTTGCAACTGGAGGTCACCGGGTTCTACACCCTGCTGGACAAGGCCATGGCCCGCCGGAACGATGAGTTCGGCGGCCGGGACAGCATCCTGTACGATGGAACGCTGAGCCAGGTGCAATCCTTCCAGAATGTTGGACAAGCCCAGGTGTATGGTTTCCAGGCATCGGCCCATGCTCGTCTGGGAGCTGGATTCGAGCTCCACGGCCATTACAATTACACCCGCGGGAAGACCGATGAGGGGAAAGCGGTCCGTCACGTTCCCCCGGACTTCGGGAGCCTGAAACTTGCCTGGAAACAAAACCGCTTCCGGGCCAGTTTTTCAGGCCATTACAATGGTTGGATCCCGTATTCTCGATTAGCTCCTTCTGAACGCGGGAAGCCTCACCTTTACCTGCTCGATGAACACGGGCGACCCTATGCGGCCAGTTGGTACCGGCTGGACGTGAAGGCAGCCTGGCAGGCTACGGACTGGCTGGAACTTAATGTTGGTGTGGAGAACCTGCTGGACCGGCGATACCGTCCTTATTCTTCAGGCATCGCCGCTCCGGGAAGGAATTTCGTCGTAGCCGTAAGGAGCAGGTTCTGAGATCCCTCTAAGGAGGAAGATGCTCACCCGGGCCGATCAGCCACGGTAAACGAGATAAGCAACATAGGCGGCATAGATCAGAACGAAGAGGATCCCGCTGAACCGGCTCAGGGTGAGCCGCCTTCCCAGAGGCATCAACACAAGCAGCAACGTACTGGAGAAGATGATCATGGCAATGTCCAGGTTGCTGATCACATCGAAAGGAAGGGGTTTGATCAAACTGCTCAACCCCAGGATCCAAAGTACATTGAAAATGTTGGAGCCGACCACGTTCCCCACGGCGATATCCACGTTCTTGCGGAAAGCAGCCATGATGGAAGTGACCAGTTCGGGCAGGGAAGTACCGACCGCCACTACTGTTAATCCGATGAAACTATCGCTGGCCCCGAATGCCCGGGCCAATTCCATGGCACCATCCACCACCCACTTTCCTCCCAGGAACAAGGCGAAAACCCCTCCGGTAATATAAAGGACTGAGCAAGAAACGGAAAGCTGTTCATATTCTCCTTGTTTCTCCTCCCCGATGACCTTGTCTTGACCGGCGACACTGAAAATATAGACCATGAAGAGCAGAAAATAGAACAAGAGTACTACCCCATCCCCTCTACCGATCATCAGGGTACCTTCATCCTCATAGAACAAAGCAGCATTGGCCAGGAACCCAACCAATAAGGTGGCTATGATGGCAAAAGGGATCTCCGAGAAAATGGTAGCCTTCTTGAGCGGCAAAGGATGCACCATAGCCGTCACGCCCAGGATCAGCAATACATTGGCGATATTGGAACCGAAAATATTCCCTACCGCCATATCCGAACTTCCCTGTACACTGGCCATGATATTAACGATCAGTTCCGGCATGGAAGTACCGAGAGAAACGACCGTCAGCCCCACCACCATATCCGACAAGCCATACCGCTTGGCCAGGGAGGAAGCCCCACTTACCAGGATATCCGCTCCTTTGATGAGGAGGATGAAGCCGACGACAAAAAGGAAGTAGACCAGCATATGAGGAAATAGCCGATGCTTTAAGGCGGCTAAAGTAATGGATCGGCCGATACCTAAATATTATGATCATAAAAATATGATAACCAGAAGTTTGAAAACTTGTTATCAGCTTTATCACCTCCTTCAATTGTAATTTTTTTCGTATTATTGAGACCTTCTGAAACCTAAATCCGCATCAGTTAGATGACCGCTGTCTTTTCTTCTTTTGGGCTTTCTCTTTTTTCTCTGAAAAAACATCCTTGCTGGTCCCGGACCATCCTGGTCAGCCTTTTGACCCTGTTGTTCTCTACCGGTCTTTCAGCCCAACCCATCGCTACCGGCTCTTATACGGGTGATGGAACGGCCCGGACCATATCCGGCCTTCCTTTTCAGCCGGATATCCTCATCATCAAGTCGGAGGGGAACCATCCTGGTTTTATCAGGACCTCCAACATGCCCGCCGGGCAATGCAAAAGCTTCCCCTCGAATGCAGGGTTGAGTTCCAACCGGATCACCGGCTTTACAGCGAATGGGTTCTCGGTCAGTGGGAACAACGAAGTCAATGCCAATGGTACCACTTATTACTATACTGCCTGGCAAACGGGAACTGACATTGCAGTAGGAACCTTTACCGGGAACGGGAATTCGAACAGGAATGTAACAGGAACAGGTTGGCAAGCCGAGCATGTCTACATTTTACCCGCCGACAATTCCAGCCGGGGATCGGTTAGTTATACGGCTGAGCCATCGAGTGGTAAACATATTCTACGGACCCTTGATCCAGGGAACGATAATTCTTATGGGGTCGGGAGTATCCCAGCAACGGGTTTTCTCGCGAATTCGTCAAACTTTGGTAATGAGAACGGGATCCAATATTATTATGCGGCCTTCAATGCCACAGCCGGGAATAATTTAGAGGTTGGCACCTACGATGGGGACGGGAACGATGACCGGACCATTTCAGGCCTTGGGGCCGACCCGTGTTTCCTTCATGTGGGAGCTACTTCTAATGAGGACAATGTGAAACATCGCAATGCGGCCATGAGTGGAGATGAAACGCAATTCTTCACCGCGAACAGCAATGTTGCTGATCACGTTCAAAGTTTGGGCACTGATGCTTTTGAGGTCGGTGTCAGCATGAACACTTACCTCTCCGGTTTCGGAGTGGGGATCCAGTACATGTACTTTTCCCACGGATGCTCTTCTTCTCCGTCTTGCACCATAGCCGGTAATTTCGGAAGTGAACAGAATTCCTGTACGGGGAATGACTCGGTCTATTTCGAGGACAGATCCGTGATCACCAGCGGATCCGGCCCTATCAATAGCTGGACCTGGGCCTTCGGGGATGGTGACACCTCTTATGTTCAGGATCCCTCCCACCTCTATGCCAAGGACTCCAACTATGTGGTCACCCTGATCGTTGAAGCAAACAATTGTGTTGACACCACCTATGGTATCGCCAAAGTAGAGAACGGATGCCCAGAATGCCCCTTGGGCGCTGAAGGAACCGCTCTGGAAGAATTCATGAACCATGAACTGGCGGGGCAATCTTTTGCTCCTGGCGCTTGTGCAAGTTCGATCAGTACCTCCGGTTCAGATGCCTTTTGGTGCGATTATATGAACCTGGATACCTGTGAAACTGGTGTGGGCAATTCCCTCAGTTATTCCTGTGGGGCAAATTCTTTCAATATGACCTATGGGCACACCGAT
>CAZAYA010000168.1:0-4772 GCA_964489175.1 uncultured Flavobacteriales bacterium
AAAGAGTTGGTCCCGTAAAGTGGGAGGGTCTTCTAGTTGGACATAGCGGTAAAAGGAAAGTACCACCCGATCAAAAGGCTCTTCCCTGAGTTGCCGGAGGAGGGTTTCTTTGTCGTATCGGTTGTAAGGTCCTTTCATGCTACAATGGACCGGATTTCCTGCAAAGATAGTCAAGATCGAACCTTTTGCGGCGGCCTTGCGTTCAAGGGGTATGAGTTACCACTGAAAAGTTGAAGGAAAGCCGTTGAAACTTCTATCTTTGTATCTGCGAAGTCATTGACCGACCCATGAACGACGACCCCCATAGTGAGCCTCCGGATCCCGGCTCTCCTTTTTTGCTTTCCGTCCTTCATTCCCGCCAGATATTCCTCGTTCCTCTTTTTTTGCTTCTGGAAAAGAGTCGCCCCCACGCTATTTATTGTTCTTCTGCAGTCTCATCGCCCCCAGCGGTGACACCTATGGAATGATCCGTCCGTATTCTGTATTGCATGTTCTCATGACCTTATTGCTGATATATCTTTTTGTTGCGATCCTCACCTCCTTCCTGTGTTCTATCCTGGAAGCGGTCATTTTGAGCATCACGCCTTCTTTTATCGAAGCGCAGGAACAAAAGGGGGCCAAGTTCAGTGAGAAACTGAAGTCCATGAAGGACAACATCGACCGGCCGTTGGCAGCGATCCTTTCTCTGAATACCATCGCTCACACTGTTGGCGCTGCAGGAGTTGGAGCGGAGGCCACGAAAGTCTTCGGAAGTGCATCGGTCGGTTATGTTTCCGCCGCTTTGACGTTCCTCATTCTCGTTTTTTCCGAGATCATTCCCAAGACCCTTGGTGCAACTTACTGGCGGAGCATGGTCTCTTTCACTGTGATCATGTTGAATGGATTGATGATCATTCTTTATCCGCTGGTGCTGTTGTCCCAGGGGATCACCCAACTCCTTTCCCACAACCGGAAGCAGCAAAATCTGGTCAGTAGAGCAGAGGTGTCGGCCATGGCGGACATTGGACACAAAGAAGGGGTCTTCGAGGAAGGGGAATCCCGGATCCTCAAGAATTTGATCCGCTTCAAGTCCATTCAGGTGGAGAACATCATGACCCCCCGGACGGTCGTAGTGGCTGCGGATGAGGACATGTCCCTGGAGGAGCTGTTCCGGGACAAAGGGTATTTACGGTTTTCGCGGATCCCGGTCTATCAGGACAATATCGATAATGTTACCGGCTACATTCACAAGCACGATCTGCTGGATAATCTTGCCAACGACAAGCACACCATGAAGCTCCGGGAGATCCGCCGGAAAATGCTGGTGGTGACCAAGAACCTGTCCATCCCCGAGTTATTCGAATTGTTGATGAAGGAACGGGAGCAGATCGCTTTGGCTGTGGATGATTTCGGTGGAATGTCCGGGATCGTTACAGTAGAGGATGTACTCGAAACCCTGCTCGGGATGGAGATCGTCGATGAGTTCGACAGTGCCAAGGATATGCAGGCCTATGCCCGCGAGCGATGGAAGAAGCGAGCGGTTCGCTTGGGTATTCTTTCCTCGGAAGATCTGGACCATATCAATTCCGAGGAGGATGGAAAATACCGGGCGCCTGAAGAAAAAGATGGCCGGACCGGGGAAACCTCTGGTGATTCCGGGGATCAGTCCTCGGAAAGCACCTCTTAAGGTCACGGAAAAAGATCGTATTTTTGCCGGTAAAAGCCCGGGGGGCTTTCAAACAAGCATTGTAGATGAGGAAAATACTGGTGATCGGAGCGTCGGGGCAGATCGGGACCGATCTTGTCCTGACCCTGAGGAATAAATATGGCAACGACCAGGTGGTCGCTTCGGACCTTCGGAGACCCCGCGATGCAGACCTGCAGGAGGGCCCTTTCGAAGAATTGGATGCGCTCGATGCTGATCAGCTTTTGAAAGTGGTGCGCCAATACAACGTTGGCCAGGTCTACCTTCTGGCTGCTATACTTTCCGCTAAGGCAGAAGATGATCCACGCCGTTCCTGGGACCTGAACATGGGGTGCCTTTTCAATGTATTGGACCTCGCCCGGGAGAAATACATCAACAAGGTCTTTTGGCCTAGTTCTATCGCTGTTTTCGGCCCTACCTCTCCCAAGTATGATACCCCCCAGCGAACTGTTATGGAGCCTGATACCGTCTACGGGGTCAGCAAACTGGCAGGAGAGCGGTGGTGCGAATATTATCACACCCATTTTGATGTGGATGTGAGGAGCATTCGCTATCCAGGGCTCATCAGTTACCGGACCGAGCCCGGAGGAGGTACCACCGATTATGCTGTGGATATCTTCCGGAAAGCCGTGGAAAAGGAACATTACCAATGTTACCTGAGTGAGGGCACCACGCTTCCCATGATGTACATGCCCGATGCCATTGAAGCTACGATCCGCTTGATGGAAACGGAGCCGAAAAATGTAAAAGTACGGTCAAGCTATAACATCGCAGGGATCAGTTTCGCTCCCCGGGAGATCGCTGAAGCGATACAGCAGCACATCCCGGGATTCACCATTTCCTACCAGATCGATCATCGGGAAACATTGGCCAAAGGATGGCCGGCCAGTATTGATGACAAGGATGCAAGAGAAGATTGGGGGTGGAAGCATCAATATGAACTTTCTGATATCGTGTCGGATATGTTGGATCATGTCCGTTCTCCGGTAGAGCGTGAGTAACTTTTTCGGCGAACATTTCGTATGCCTGTACGGTGAGGTTCCTTCCTTAGTACAAAGAAGATTTTGAAAGAATGAAGAATTTGGTCGAATTATTTTAAGGATTCAAGGGAATCTTTTCTGAGATTATCTAAAATCCCTGGAAGTGGTTGAGTTTCTTCATAGATTTAAATGAGAATTGATCGCTGGCAACGATTTCGTGTGGTTATGAGACATTTCTACGCCTTTCTTTTGTTATTCTTGATGCCAATGTTAGGCCAGGCTGCTTACCAGAGTTATGAGGTAAGTGGTGAGGATACGATCAACGTCGTTGATGAGCAGGGGTTGAAGCAGGGGTATTGGAAGATCTACGGCAGGATGCGGGATATTCCCGGATTCTCTTCCGATCAGGTTATTGAAGAAGGGCGGTACGAGGATAGCCGGAAAGAAGGACTTTGGAAAAAATATTTCCCCAGTGGAGACCTGAAGAGCAAGATCACCTACCATCGCAGCCGCCCTCGGGGCCCGTACACTACCTATTACAAGAATGGGAACGTCCAGGAAAAGGGAAGCTGGAAATACAATAAGAATACGGGTGAGTTCAAACGTTACCACAAGAACGGCAACTTAGCCCAGGAGTTCTATTTCAATGAAAGTGGAAAACGCGAAGGACAACAGAAGTATTATTTCGAGAACGGGAACCTCGAAGTAAGCGTTGAAGTAGAGAATGGAAAAGAGGACGGGGTGATGAAGCGCTATTATTCCAATGGAGAATTGAAAGAAAAGAAGGTCTTTAAGGACGGCAAGGTCGATCCTGCAACGGTGGAGACCTACAATAAGCAAGACTCCGCTCCCCAGGAAACCCCTGAAGAAGAGCCCAAAGGTAAGACCGCTCAGGTAGATAAGGGGGACAAGCTCAATGAAGCCGAAGAGAAGAAAGAGAAGAAAAAAGGAAAGGGTGGGATCTCCGATGGCTTCCACACTTTCTACAACGATAACAAGCAGGTTACCAAGACCGGTTATTTCAAGGATGGCAAGCTTTACAAAGGAAAGTGGAAGAAGTATGACGAGAACGGCATCCTGGAGAAGATCGAGATCTACCGGAAGGGGATCTACATTGGGGATGGGGTGATCGAAGAGGAGGACAAATAATAGAAACACAGGTAAGAACTTATTGAAGGTCGCTCGCACATTTTGCAAGCGGCCTTTTTTGTTCCTGCAAACGGCTCGGGAAATTTCTATTTTTGCTGTGGTGTCTCTTTTTTCAACCGTTTTGGGCATCAAGTGTTCTGTTCTATTGATAAGATCGTGCCCCGGTTATTCTTGTTTTTCCATGCGTTCTCATTCATTGAAGTTCACGATCTCCTTAACGTTCCTTCTCATCCTTCAGGCGTGCGGTTCTGAGGAGCAAAAGGTTCGCCGGGTGGATGATGGGACAAAGCCTCAGAAGGTAGAGGTCCCGGCGTTCGACCCTGACTCGGCTTTTGCTTTCATCCAAAAGCAGGTGGCGTTCGGACCGCGTGTCCCCAATACCGAGCCTCACAGGAAATGCGCGGAGTACCTGAGGAAAAAACTAGAAGGTTACGGCGCCGAAGTGCTCGTGCAGAAAGGGACTGTCAAGGCATACAACGGGGACCAACTCAAGATCCGGAATATCATCGGACAATTCTCCCCTGTGGAAGCCAAAAGGGTGTTGCTCTTTGCTCATTGGGATACTCGCCCGATGGCCGATAGGGGAGAAAAAAAGCGGGATGAACCTATCGATGGAGCTAATGACGGAGCAAGCGGCGTAGGAGTCCTGCTGGAGATCGCCCGGCACCTTGATAACGCTTCTCCCGGCTGTGGTATCGACATCATTTTCTTCGACGCAGAGGATCATGGTCAGCCTGAAGGGACCAAGGCTTCCCGAAAACGTAGTGATACCTGGTGTTTGGGAAGCCAATACTGGGCAAAGAACCCCCCGATACCGAACTATGCGCCCCAGTATGGTATTCTGTTGGACATGGTAGGGGCAGAAGATGCTGTTTTCCCCCGGGAGGCGATCTCTATGCAGTATGCTTCGGGTGTGGTGAAAAAGGTATGGAGAACCGCCGCCGCTCTGGGCTATTCCA
>CAZAYA010000169.1:0-4746 GCA_964489175.1 uncultured Flavobacteriales bacterium
TGAATTGAGAAGCGGCATGGCCGATGTATGTGGCGGCTCCGCCAACGATCTTACCGGTCTTGCCGAAAGGTGTTTCAATAGAATCAAAAGCTACGGTTCCTACGAATGTTAAGCTCATAATGTAAGCGAGGTTTTTGCAATTTCCTGCAAAGATATTGTTTAATTATAAACTTTCTGATACTTTTGCACTCCGTTTGCCCTCTTCCATTCCCCCTTAGCTCAGTGGTAGAGCAACTGACTGTTAATCAGTGGGTCCTTGGTTCGAATCCGAGAGGGGGAGCAAAAAAAGGCCCGTACCGATCCGGTACGGGCCTTTTCTTGATAAGAGCGGGAGAGAAGAGAAATGGCCGATGTCTTGTCCCCGCTCAGCCTTTTTAGCGGGATATCATCCACACTTGCTGTGGCCACAGCTTTTGCACTTCAGGCATCCTTCTTCGTACACCAATCCTCCGGGATCTCCGCAGCCGGGGCATTCCTTGTCCGCAGCTTCGGTCCCGTCCGGGATGTAACGTTTCAGGGCCCGGGCTACGCCGTTCTTCCAGGTATTGATGGAATCATTGAACAGGTTGAGGTTCGAGATAAGGTCCACCACATGAGGAAGTGGCATACCATGGCGAAGAACGCCTGATAGCAGCTTGGCATAGTTCCAGAACTCTTTGTTGAAGGAGCGGGAAAGGCCTTCGATGGTGATCTTATAACCTTCCTTGTCCAGGAACTGGAAGTCATAGCGGGCACTCTCTTCCCCTTCGATCCGGTTCTTGATCACCCAGCCCCGGTTTACCCAGTGGGGGAGGAAGAAGGAGTCTTCCACACGGCCGGTGAAGATCTCGTAGGGCCTTTCATCGAGCAAGCCGACCACGGCGATCCATTTTTCCCGTTCGTTCTGGAACCGGACGATATCAGCTTCGAGGACACGGGGGCGTTTGGGGGCATGGTTTTCCGTTATTCCGATCGCTTCCTCCATTTTCTTCTTGTCCTTGTCGGAGATCAGAACTCCGGAACGGGAGCCGTCGCGGTAGACCGTGATCCCTTTCAGCCCTTTTTCCCAGGCGTTCAGGTAGATCTCGCTCACTTTCTGTTCGTTGACGTCCGAGGGCAGGTTGATGGTGGAACTGATAGAGTGCGTGACGTACTTCTGGACCACGCCCTGGATCTCCACACGTTTCATCCAGTCGATCTCGGGAGCGGTGGAGCCGGTGTAGGGGCTTTCGGAAATGTCCGTCTTGCCGGTGACGTTCATCCATTCCCGGACTTTGGGGTGGTAAACATCGAATTCCTGCCAGGCATCTCCAGAGTCGTCCACGAAATCCACGCGGGCGTTCTCGTCGTTCGGGTTGACTTTTCTTCTTCGTGTGTGGTGGAGCATGAAAACAGGCTCGATGCCGGAAGAAGTGCGGGCAAGCAAGCTCAATGTGCCTGTGGGGGCTACGGTACTGATGGAGATGTTCCGCCGTCCATGTTCCATCATACGGTCATGGAGGTCCGGCATTTCCTCCTTCAGCATTTGGGTGAAACGGGAGGTTTTTTCCACTTTGGGGTCGAAACCGGTGAAGGAACCCCGTTCGATGGACATGTCGATCGAGCTATCGAACTCCGCCCGGCATTTTTTCTGCATGATCCTTTCCATCTCCTGCAATCCTTCCTTGGAGTCGAATCCATAGCCCAAAGCAGCCATAGCATCTCCCATAGCAGTGAATCCGAGGCCTGTCCGGCGCCCTTCCTGTCCGGTCTTGTACAGGAGTTTCCAGGTCTCCATTTCGTTGTTCTTGATGTGCTCTGGCTCGTCATCCGCTTCGATCTTCTTCATGATCCGCTCCAGGGATTCGAGTTCGAGGTCGACCAGGTCGTCCATGAGTCGCTGGGATTCGTAAGTAACCTCGTAGAATTTTTCGTAGTTGAACTTCGCTTCGGAGGTGAAGGGGTTGTCCACGAAATTGTAGAGGTTCAGGGCGATCAGCCGGCAACTGTCACCGCCTTGCATGGCGATTTCGGAACAAGGGTTGGTCGAGCTGTTCTCGTAGCCGGGATAGACCGAAGAGGTGGAATAGTCATGCTGACGGTCCCAGAAGATCAGGCCGGGCTCCGCTGTGTTGTGAGCGCATTTGATGATGGTCTGCCAAAGTTCGCGGGCTTTCACGGTCTTGGTGATATCAGGCTTTTTGGCGTTGATGGGCCAGCGGTGGGTGAATTCATCATCCTCGGCCACGGCTTTCATGAACTCGTCGGAAAGGCGGATAGAGATATTGGCCCCCGTAACCTTGGAAAGGTCTTGCTTGACGGTCGCAAAATCCTCGGCATCAGGATGCGTGATGTCGATGGTGATCATCAGGGCTCCCCGGCGGCCGTTCTGAGCGACTTCACGGGTGGTGTTGGAAAAACGCTCCATGAAAGAAACAGCTCCGGTCGTTGTTCCGGCGGCATTGGATACATGAAGGTCCTTGGGGCGGAGTTGGGAAATGTCGATCCCCACACCGCACCGGCGCTTGAAAAGTTGAGCCAATTGTTGATCGGTGTGCATGATCCCTCCGTAGGAGTCGTAAGGCTGCGGCAGTACAACACAGTTGGAGAGGGAGGCGAGCATGTTTTGATTCCCGAGACCGGCCATTACACTTCCTTGCGGGATCACGTAGCGAAACTCCTTGAACAATTCGTGGATCCTTTCGGTGCTGAGGTGGTTCCGTTTCTGGCCATATTCGGAGAGGGCAGAGAATTGTCCGTTGAGGTTGAGGGTGTCGCGGTATTTGTCCTCGATCCGGCCGAATTCACGAGCCATGCGCCAGTGCATATCGTCCGGGGTCGTCTCATAGAAATGGCCTTGTTTGTCCTTAACGGCATACTTGTTCATCCAGGTGGAAGCGGCCAGTTCATCCCCGTCGAAATATGCTTTAGCCTTTTCAAAGACCTCATTGTAGGTGTAGTGTTTTTCCTGGGTGATCTTTGGCTTTGAGGTGGGTTGTTGAGCCGGGGCAGCTGCTGTGGTCGTAGTCTGCTGCTTTTTTGCCTTCGCTTTCGTTTTTACTGCCATTGGATCTTCTTTTTTAGAAGTGTTTAGTGATCATGCTCGCTCGGTTCCGGTAGGAAAATCGAAAGCCAAATTAGATCAAGAAGCCAAGGAGGGCAATATGTTCTCCTGGGTAATTATACACGGACCATTGTTATTAAGTACGCTTGATGGGTATTTAAGTACCTCATTATCAAATATCTGAAAAGTGAATTGTAGAAGGGGTTGCAATAGCGTTGGAAAAGCTATTATAAACCCTTCTACAGTAGATGGTTACAACTCTATTAACACATGCTTAAAAAAAGTTGTTCTGCTGTGAAACATTTTTCCCTGGATCGAGGGGAAAGTTTCATACCTCTGATAATCAGTTTAAAAG
Organism: uncultured Flavobacteriales bacterium; assembly: GCA_964489175.1. Taxonomy (GTDB): domain Bacteria; phylum Bacteroidota; class Bacteroidia; order Flavobacteriales_D; family CAYVSK01; genus CAZAYA01. The sequence continues at coordinate 3,378 of CAZAYA010000169.1, forward strand.
AAATCATTGACCCTCTATGAGTAAGAGGTCCAGGGGGAAAGGAGGGCGTTCAGTCCGGTTCAGGTATGCTCGCGGATCACCTGTTCCAGCTGGTCGGCCTGCATGACACCGGAAGTACGCCATTTAACATCACTGTTCTGGAACAGGATCAGGGTAGGAACACCCTGGACCTGATAGGCATTGGCGGCTTGCTGGTTCTTCTCCACGTCCACTTTGACGATCTTCAGTTCGTCCCCGAAACGGCTTTTCAGTTCCTGAAGGACAGGGGGCATCATCTTGCAGGGTTGGCACCAGTCGGCATAGAAGTCGACCAGAACGGGAGTGTCGGATCCTATCAGTTCTTTGAAGCTGGCCATGGTCTTTGAAGTTTATTGGTCCCGTTTCAGCCGGATGCTCCATATCCCTCGGAGGTCACCGGCTTTGAATCCTGTGGCTTTATCTTCGGGGTAATGTTCCCGGATGGTCTTGTAATGGTCAGGTTGAATGGTCTCTCCCACCGTTCCGTGGCAGTTCAGGCAGAGGGGTTGGGCCATGATGGGAGCATGAAAAGCCACCGAATCCTTTCCGTAGGGTTTGAGTGTGGGTTTCAGAGGGAGTCCCTGGCTTTTCTTTTCCAAATAAGAAGCTATCACCGCTTGTTCCAGGTCATCCGGCGCATTCCTGGGATTCCTCACCTTATGGCTCGTTCGTTTGATGCGGGCATTTTCTTGTTCGGACAAAGAGTCGGTGAGCGGATAGGCCAGGCTGCTGCAGAATTGTATCGCATGAGAGATATCTCCTTCCTGCAAAGCTTTTTGAAGATGACTTTTGAGCGTCTTTCCTGTCTTTTGTGCGATGGCTGATCCCGCTTCCAGGTAGCGCTCCCTTTCTTCCTTGCTCAGGGAGCTTTTTCTTGTTTTTTTCTCCTTTCCGCTTTTGGAGCTGCTCTTTTCTTGCTCTCCCGGACCGGAAGAACAGGCGGCCATCCCTCCGGTGAGGAGGAGTATGATCAGCATTCGGATGAAGGAACAGGTCATATCGGGAAGGCTTTTATTTCAGCGTTTTATAGCCCGCTTCCTGCCAGGCGAGGTATCCCCCGTCCAGGTCGGTGATATCCTCGAACCCTTTTTCCCGGAGGATATGGGCTGCTCTTTGGCTTCTCTTCCCTGATTGGCAGTAAACGTGGATCTTATCTTCTTTATCCAGTGAGGAGATGCTTTTCCGAAAGGCTTCCTCCTGCAGAACGTTGATATTCCGGGCCCCTTTCAGGTGACCGGCCTTGTATTCCTCAGGTGTCCTTACGTCGAGGATCAGCGGGTCCTTTTCCTGCTCAAGAGCCGTTTTGAACTTTTCCGGGGAAATGACCCGAATGGCTCCTTCCGGGGCTGTT
>CAZAYA010000170.1:0-4717 GCA_964489175.1 uncultured Flavobacteriales bacterium
GGGCCAGGCAGAACAGCAGACATCCGAAGGTCTTTCCCATGGGGTTAGATGAAAGTGGGACAGACCTTGTGCTGGACCGGCTCCCTTTCGTAATGTTTGATGATGTATTCCACCGATATCTCAAAGCCACCGCGATAATTGCTGGCAGGGCGAAGGTCGGAAAGGTTGAGATCATAACTCAACCCAACGTGCCAGGTGTTGTAGTCCATGCCGATCGTCATGTAAGCCGCATCCTTCGACCGCATCCAAAGGCCGCCATAGAGTGCTCTGTAGACCCCCAGGTGGTCCTTGAGAATGTAACGGAAGCGACTACCCAGGAGGATCTCCCGGTATTTTCCCTGAATGGCGAACAGGGCTCCCGGCAGCAGATCCCATTTTTCGGCAAGAGGGTATTGGCCGCCTGCGTGGAAGCTGAACCGACGATCGAGAACGACCTCTCCGTTGTTGAAAAGGCTCTGTTTTGGTTTCAGGATGTTGAACAGGCTTATGCCTGCAGAGATCCCTTTGCGATCGGCCGGGGTATACCGGTAATGGATACCGCCCCCCAGGTCAGGGTAACTCCTTTGTTCCCGCGGGAAGTTCTCTCCTGTGCTTCGGGAAGGATCGTAGAAGAACCCATTGTATTGGTTGTCGAAGCTGAGGTCGTCGTATTCCAGTTTTTTCTGAACGAAAAGCCCCTGGATCCCGCCTGAGAAATGGTGGAGGGTATCAGCCAGAAAGGGAAGGTGAAAAGGGTAGGCTACGGAAAGCCCGAGTTTCAGGGTGTTGAATTGGGAGTCCCCGGTGCGGTCCTGGAAAAGGGACAGCCCTGCCCGGAGCTTGTTGGTTTTGGGAATATCACGGGTGTCAAAAGAACCTGCAAAGGTGCTGTAGGGATTAGGAGAAATGGAGCGCCATTGGTTCCGTTGATTACCGATGAAACGATGGTCGCCATCGAAATTCCCGGCCAGGGCAGGATTAAGGTTCATCGGGGCAGCATAGAACTGAGAGAAATGGATATCCTGGGCATTCCCTCTGGTCCATACCGTCAATAGAAGAATACCGGTCAGGAACGCCGTTGGGAAGATGGTTCCGGATATATGAAGCGATCGGTCTCCGGCCACGGGTTATCGGATCAGTGTTACATTCCCTTTTTCGAAGAAGGTGGTCCCGCCGACGCAGGTTACTTCCAGGTGGTAAACAAAGACATCCGGGTCCATCGGTTTCCCTTTGTAATTCCCATCCCATCCTACGTCCTGGTCCCGGGTCTCGAACACCTTTTCTCCCCATCGCGTGTATACCTTGAAGTACATTTCCCGGATGTTATTGCCTCTGACGTAAAGGACATCGTTCTCGTTATCGCCGTTCGGTGTGAAGGCGTTAGGAATGAAGATGTCCGGTGGGCCGCAATGGACCTCATGTACGTGAACCGTCACCCTGGCAGATTTGAGACACTTTCCATCATCGGTGACCTCCAGATCATAAGTAGTTGAGGTATCTGGAGAGGCAAAACTGTGGGGCTCTTCAGGGGAAGAAAGGCTGCCTTCTGGCCACCATTGGTAGTCAAAACTCTCATCATCAGGGGTTGCATGGAGCATGGTGTTCTGACCGCTGAGGATGGTATCGTTTTCAGATGTTGCACTGACGGTAGCATCTTCAAGGGGGGATATGAAGACCTGGCTTTTCTTTTTCCAGGTACAACCGATCGGGTGAGTAGCTTTGACCTCATAGGTGGTATTGCTTTCGGGGGCTACGGTGATCTGGTCGGTACTGTCCCCGCTGATGATCTTGTTGTCAGGGGACCAGTCGTAGGTCAGGGGTTGGGAGGTGTCCTGGGCATATGCGTGCAAGGTGACGGTATCTTCCCGGCAAATGACCACATTGGGATCTGATTCGATGAGGGTGGTGAATTCGATACGCACGCTGTCCAACCGCTGGCAACCATTGAACCCTGTGCCCTTTACATAATAGGTCGTGGTCGTATCCGGACTGACGTGGACTGTGCTATCTCCGGGTGAAGTGTTGAGGGTGTCGGTGAGTGCGGAATCGGTGGACCAGACGAACGACTGGCAGGTCTCTTCGTGATAGGCGGTCAGGTTGATGCTGTCCTGGGGGTGGCATAAAAAGGTGTCCGGAGTGGCATAAAGGGTGATATCCTTGACTTCCAGTTTTTGAAGAAGGGTGTCGATGCATACGCCGTCATCGATGAACAGGGTATACTGGGTAGCCGTATCCGGGGAGGCCAACGTTGATGGTTGGTCTGGGGAAGCAAGTCCTGTGGAAGGCATCCATTGATAGTCATGATAAAGGGTGTCGGCTCCGGTGAGGCCTAGAGGGATGGAATCTCCACGACAGATGGAATCGTTGGGCATCATCAGGGTCGTGTCCCCCTGGATCTCGACCTCCTGGATGGTGCTGTCTTTCAGGTTACAGGTCGAACTGTCGTAGACCACGAGTTTCACATTGTAAGTGCCGGGTTGATCGTATTGATGGGTGGGCTCATAAGCCGTGGAAGTATCTCCATCCCCGAAGTCCCATTCGAATTGATTTCCGCTTTTGCTTTGGTTGATGAACTGGACCGTGTCGCTGATACAGGTCGAAGGGGCTTTGAAGTCCGAAACCGTGATCGGAAGTCCGAAATCGAACTTGAACACGGCATTGTTGCAATGGTTCCCGGTATTGGCTTGATTGGTCGGAGAAACCGCTCCCGGGTTCGGCTCGATGGGGAAATCACTGTACCCTCCGCATCCGGCACAGACCGATTGGTAGATCTTTCCTTTCTTATCGAAACGGCTTGTCCCGCCATCCACATGCTCTGCAGCCTGAAGGCCTCCCATGTAGGATCCGTAAACCACTCCGGACGCATCATCGTTCAGGACCATGATGTAGAAATCATTGCCGTCGGAAACGGATTGGTAGGCATTACCTGTAATGGGCATTCCGATAACGTTGCCGGTATTGTTGTTGAGGGTCCAGGTGTCGTTCACCACGCCTCCCCAGCCGGCCAGATAGATCTTGTTGCAGACATCCACCAGGAAAGCCGTAGGGGAGATGTTGATCAGGCCACTCTTGTCGCCGAAGGTGGTGGACCAGATCACCGAATCCATGGCATTGTTGAACTGCGTAATGTATTGACAACTGTTGGTGTCGGCATATCCGGCGTTGATGATGTAGGTGGAATCCAGGATCTCCGTTTGTCCCAGCAAGTGGGGGTTGTCCTGAGAATTCAGTTCAACGAAATAAGCCTGATCATATTCCGGCGATCCCCAGTAAGCATTCTTCAGGATCTGTTGGCCATTCCGGTCGATCTTGGCCAGGAAGGCATCTGCTCGCCCTCCGTTATAGGTGGTATCGATGGCATCGGTCGGAAAGTGGAGGTCCTGGGAATTGGTCCCGCCAGTGACGAAAAGATCTCCGTTGCGATCGGTGGAAACGGAATAAACCGCATCCTGCCCGCTTCCTCCAAAGAAAGAACTCCACTGCACCGAATCCAGTCCATTGGTAAGCTTGATGATGCAGCCTTCCTGTCCTCCTCCGTTGTAGGTGGTCTGAAACCCCCCTGAGGTCACCGGGAAGTCGGACGACTGGGTACAGCTAACGATGTAACAATTGTTGCTGTCGTCCACAAAGACTTCTCCGCGGACTTCATCCGCATAGTTGTAGCGAAGGTTCCTGGCGCTGTTGATCCCGTCGTTGCTCGTTCCCCCCAGGAAGGTCGAGCCCTGTAGGATCCGGCCGTCATTGCTCAGGCGGGAGACCACGATATCGGAGCCATTGATGTAGCGAACACCAAGGCCATAGAGCGTTATGTCCGAACCGCCTGCATAGCTGGTATCGTAGGCATTGGGGGTTACCGGATAATCGGGGGAACTGGTCGTTCCCAGCATGAAGATCTCATCATCCTGGTTGGCCATCAAACTGTGAGGCAGCTCATCGCTTTCCCCTCCGATCAGTGTGGACCATACCATGAAGGTTCCAGAAGTATCGTATTTGGAAATGGCAATGTCCGTCCCTGGAATGCTGCCGTCTCCTGTACCCCCTTGCCACGTTCTTTGATAGGCCCCTGTTGTGGTCGGGTATTGATTCCCAAAGGCCGTGCTGCCCGAATAAAGAAAACCATCGGAATCATAGGTGGCCGTATAACCGAAATTGTCGGAAAGCGAACCGGAATAGGTGGAGAATTCCAGGACGGGATCGATGATGAGTGAGTGCGCTTTTTGATATCCTTCGGGGAAGACAAAGGAGAGCGTATCCCCTTTTAAAGCATACCGGCAGGGGACGGTCCGTTTTTCCCCGTCGATCATCTGCCAGGCTTCAGGGGCCAGTTCCGTTATGGTATCAACGCTGGTCCGGACAAGCAGATGGCCTTCTCCGTTGAGTCGCATGCTCTCCGTTCCTTGATAATGAAGCCTGATGTCATGGGCATTTCCGGAGGGGTGGGCGGTAAGGTCATATTTTACGGAATAATCCTTGCCCTCCGGCCGGTAGATGCGCATGTCGATACCGGGGTAAAGGTCCTGGTAAGTGATCTCCTGAAAGGACCGCACCCCCGATACCCATTGAGAAGGGTCTTTGCCCTGGAAATAATTGTAATAGGTGATGGAGCGGTCATTTTTCAGAAATGAAGCGGGGCCACTTGTTCCTATAAATTGTGTTTTGTAGGCATGAAAATGGATCGTGGAAGGAGAAGGCTCGGGTAGTGTGGTTTCTCCGTGGATGCTTTTCCGGAAAGAGTGCA
>CAZAYA010000171.1:0-1864 GCA_964489175.1 uncultured Flavobacteriales bacterium
GAACGGCCCAGGTCACTGCCCAGCGTGACTTCCCGGAATTCAAAGGTTGGTTTTTCTGTTCCCGGGACTTTCACATAGGCGATTGAACGTTTGCCGGTCCACATAACAGCTGTTTTGGGAACGGTCAATTGTGCTTCTTTTAGCGGTAGTCTGGCCTGTATCGTCCCGTTAGCGAACATTCCCGGGCGAAGTTTTTCGTCAGGGTTGATGGCTTCGGCCCTTATAGCGGTCGTTCTGGTTGGGTCATTGAGAACGGGATGGATGAAAGTGATCTTGCTCTCGAAAGATCTTCCCGGGAGGGAAGAAACGGTAAAATTCACTTCATCTCCCTCTTCCAGCCAGGGGAGGTCCGTTTCATAGGCATCGAAAACTACCCATACCCGGGAGAGGTCGGCTACTTTGAAAAGGGGGGTGCCTTCTTTTACATATTCTCCCAGGGTTGCTTTTCGTTCGGTAACAACGCCTTCCTGAGGAGCTACGATATCGATCACTTTTTTCGGCTGGCCTCTTTTTTCAATGGTTTGGATCTGTTCTTCGGTAAGATCCCACAATTTCAATTTGTTTCGGGCAGCCTGGTATAGTTGGGGTTGCTCTTCCCGGTATTGTACGGCTTCAAACAGTTCTTTCTGTGCGGCGATCAGTTCTGGACTATAGATGGAGGCCAGCTTTTGCCCTTTTTTCACCCGGGCACCTGTGAAATCGATGAATAGCTTTTCGATCCGCCCGGGAAACCGGGAAGTGATCAGGGATATCCGGCGTTCATCGACTTCTACTTTCCCTTGCATCCGGATCATCTTTTCGGGTTCCTGCTCTCTTATTTCGGTTGTTTGGATATCGGCCAGGGCAGTGGCGGCCTCGCTCATTTCCAGGATCGTCTCGCTGGTGTTGGCAGCTTCATCCACCGGTATCAGGTTCATGCCACAAATGGGGCATTTTCCAGGTTCCTTTTGCCGGATCTGAGGGTGCATGGAGCAGGTATAGGTGGTTGTTTGCTGCTCTGCTGATGACTTTTCATGTGCATGCTGTTCATTTCCTGGCTGGTTACCGAAGAACAGGTAACCCAGGAAAAGCCCTGCCAAAAGGGCTGTTAATGTTAAGATGACCTTGATTTTCATAGTATGACGTTTTTCTATCTGACTACCTTACTATCTTTCTATCTAACTATCTCACTCACTCAATTCCTATAGCTGCTAACTGCCGGAACTTCGCCACTGCCTTGTTCCGGTCCATCATGGCTTCCACGAGTTTCCATTGGTATTCATGGATCATGCGTTGGATGCGGAGTACTTCTTCCATCCCTTCCTGACCCGTGGAGAAGTTTTCCAGTAAAAGGGAGCGGATCTGACGGGCATCTTGTAGTTGTTCCTGGTAGAGGCTGATCCTCCTGTCCGCATCATCATAGGCTACATAGGCATCATCGGTAAGGGCAGCTAATTCCCGCTTTCGGTCTTCTTGCTCCCGGTCGATCGCTTCTTCCTGAAGCTGGGCTTCCTGTATTTTGCTTTTGTACTTGTTCCGGTAGAGTGGAAGCCGGAGTTTCAGCATGGGCATGAAGATGTCTTTCCCATTGTCAGGGACGTCCATATCGGTACGCTCTCCTACGATGGTGTAGTTCAGACCGACTCCCAGGGAGGGGCCTCCGGAACTTTTGGCTGCTTTGGTCTTTTCTCCGGCCGCCATCAATTTCTTCTCCAGTTGCTGTAGTTCCGGGTCCCGTTTCCGGATAGAGTCCTCCAGTGCTTGCTTTTTCATTGGGAAGGCCTTAAGAGCCAGGGTGTCCGGTATTCCGAATCCGTCCGGGAGGTTTTGTCCAAGGGATCGTTCGAACCGGGTACACACGGCGATCTGCTGGTATTCGACCCGG
>CAZAYA010000171.1:1874-4711 GCA_964489175.1 uncultured Flavobacteriales bacterium
GGGAGTGCAGGGGAGACAATTGATCGGTCAATAGATCCAGCTTGTTTTCCATTTTACGGGTTTCCATACGAATGCGCAGAACATCGGCCATAGAGGCCTTTCCAACCTCATATTGCTGTAATGCCAGGTCTTCCCAGGACCGGAGGGTGGTCAGGTTCTGCTGGGTAAGTTCGATCTCGCGTTCTTTTTGATAGAGGCTGTACCAGGTATGGCGGACCTGGAAGAACAACCGGGCTTTCCTGGCCTTGAAAGTTTCAAACCGGGCTTTGGCTTCCAGGGTTGCAGCCTTACTGCTGTGATCCAGGGTTCCTCGCCAAGGGAACATCTGGCTTACCGAAAAAGAAGCGACCTGGGGGCCTACCCGTGTTTCCGGCGGGCTCACGAAATACCCGAAAGTAACTTCAGGGTCGGGCAGGGCTCCTACCTGGGGAACTTTTTGTAAAGCTGCCTGGTAGCGCTTGTAGGAAGCTTTGAGCTCAGGGTTGTTATCTGCCGCCATTTTCAGATAATGGTCCAGAGAAGTCGTATCCTGCGCCTGAAGCATTCCTCCGGAAAGGATGCCCCACAACCCTACCATGAAGAACCTTTGAACTATTTTCATACCTTATTCCTTTTTGGCTATTGGCAAGTCGCTATTGGCTCTTTTCTCTGCCCGCCAACTGTACAGTACTGGTATTACGAAAAGCGTTATCAGGGCCATGAACATTCCTCCGAAAGAGGGGATGGCCATGGGGACCATGATGTCCGCCCCCCTTCCCGTAGAGGATAAGATGGGCAACAGGGCAAGCAGGGTGGTGGCCGAGGTCATCAATGTAGGACGAACCCTTCGGTTCCCGGCCTCGATCACGGCATTTCGGATACCTTGCCGATCTTCTGGCTTTTTTCGTTCGAATATCTGGTCCAGGTAGGTGGCGATCACCACGGCCGCATCAGTGGCGATCCCGAACAGGGCGATGAAGCCGACCCAAACCGCTACACTTAGGTTCACCGGTTTGATCTGGAAGACTTCCCGAAGGTCGGCCCCGAAGAAGGAGAGATCCATGAACCAGCCTTTTCCATAAAGCCAAAGCATGATGAACCCTCCACTGAAAGCGACCAGGATGCTGGAAAAGATCATGGAGGTGGTGCCGACGGATCGGAATTGGAAATACAGAATGAGGAAGATGACCAGCAGGGCCAGCGGGACGACCAATGACAATCGTTTTTCTGCCCGGACCTGGTTCTCATAATCCCCGGCGAACTCATAGCTGATGCCTGCTGGGACTTGCAGCTCTCCCTTTTCGATCTTTTGTTCCAGGTAGGCCCGGGCATTCTCCACTACATCGATACCTGCATATCCGTCTTGCTTGTCCAGCAGGACGGTTCCTTGCAGAAAGGTGTTTTCGCTTTTGATAACCTGAGGCCCTTTGGTGTACCGGATATCGGCAAGTTGGCCCAGAGGAATGTTCTGGCCATTGCCTGTGGGGATAAGGATGCCGGCAATGTCATCCGGAGTGTCCCGCAATTCCCTGGGGTAACGGACCCGAATGGGGTAGCGTTCCCGTCCTTCTACGGATGTACTCAGCTTGATGCCTCCCAGCGCTACTTCGATGTAATGCTGGATCTTGGTCATCGGAATGCCGTACCGGGCGATGGCATCCCGGTCGATGGCGATCTCGAGGTAGGGTTTGCCCACGATCCGGTCGGCGAAAACAGCTTCATCCTTGACCCCTTCCACTTCTTTCAGGATCTTCTCCAGCCGGAATCCGAAAGCCTGGATGGTATCGAGGTTGTTTCCTTTTATCTTGATGCCCATAGGGGCCCTCATGCCGGTCTGGAGCATAACGAGCCGTGTCTCGATGGGTTGAAGCTTTGGGGCTGAGGTCAGACCGGGGATCTTCGACGCTTTAACGATCTCGTTCCAAATATCGTCGGGACTTTGAATGTGGTCCCGCCATTGTCGGAAATACTCTCCATCGGGGTCGGGGATCAGGTTTCCTTCTTCATCCCGGACGTAATTCCCTTCTTCATCCACTTTGAACCGGAGCCGGTGACCATTTTCATCGGTCTTGTATTCGCTCTTATAATTGATGATGTTCTCGAACATGGAGATCGGGGCGGGGTCGAGGGCGCTTTCCACTCTTCCCAGTTTCCCGACCACCTGGTCTACTTCAGGGATAGCATTCACCGCCATGTCCAGTTTCCGGAGTACTTCTTTGTTCTCTTCGATTCCGGAATGCGGCATGGTGGTGGGCATCAGGAGGAACGATCCTTCATCCAGAGCAGGCATGAATTCCTCACCAATGCCCGGGAAGGACTGGTCCATGAAGGTCCAGGCTTCGGTATTCTTCACATCTTCAGAGGCCCAGCCGAAGACACCCTTCCATCCGAACCAGGAGAACAGACCGAAGAGAAGGAAGAAGATGGGAATAGCGATAAAACTTTTCTTGTGTTCCAGGCACCAGCTGAGGATCCTGGGATAGAAGTGGATGATCAGGAAGAAAAACGCCAGGAGGGCATAGATGACCAGAGCTACAAAGACGAAATTCAGCACATTTCCGGCGGAAGGACCTAAGGGCATCCATTCACCGGCCAGGAACCAGGTGACGATAAGGGAATAGATGGCGATGTTCCAGTATTGTCCTATGAAATGGAATTTCTCTGGGAGAAAGTGGTTGATGGCTTCTCCCAGTCCTGCTATTCCTACGGCGATCAGTAAAAGGCCGGCCCAGGGAACGTAAAAGCTCAGAATGATCCCCGCGATCAGAGCAAGCCCGTTCAGGATATTTCGGATCATCTTGTTGCTGTTGCCGGAACGGAATATCCAGTGGGCTATGGCTGGCATAACAAGAATGGCC
>CAZAYA010000172.1:0-2064 GCA_964489175.1 uncultured Flavobacteriales bacterium
CTGATCAGGCCTTTGAGCAAGAAAAATACCAAGAGGCCAAGAACAAATACCAGGAAGCAGCGGGCCTCGATCCTGAAGCTGGCCACCCGAAAGAGCGGATCAGAAAGATCGAAGAGATCCTGGCCGGGCAGAAGCAAAAGCAGCAGCAGTATGATCAATTGGTAAAGGAAGCCGACCAATTGTTCTCTCAAAAGCAATATCAGGAAGCCCGAAGCAAATACAAGTCAGCCGGAGAGCTTATGCCCGGTAAGGACCATCCGCCGGAACGGATCAAAGAGATCGATGAGCTCCTGGCAGCCCAGCGGAAAGAAATGAACCGGTTCGATCAGCTGGTTTCCGAAGCCGATCAACTGTTCTCCCAGGGGGAACACCAAAAGGCCAGGGCCAAGTATAAGGAAGCGCTTAATGTCAAGCCTGGTGAAAACCATCCAAAAGCCCGCATCGAGGAGATCGACAAGCTGTTGGCCGAACAGGAGAAGCAACAGGAGAAATATGATCAATTGGTAGAGGAAGCGGACCGGAAATTCCAGAGTAAGAATTATACTACAGCCAAAGAGCAGTACCAGGAAGCGCTCAATATCTTTCCAGAGAAGGCTCACCCCAAAGAAAGGATCAACAAGATAGAGAACCTGCTGGCCGAGAAGCAACAAAAGAAGAGCCGGTACAAGAACTTGATCAGCAGTGCAGATGGTCTTTTTGACGAAGGTTCCTACGAACAGGCCAAAAGCAAATACAGGGATGCCCTTTCCCTGAAGCCGGAGGCCGACCATCCTCAACAACGCATCGAAGAGATCGATGAATTGTTGGCGAAAAAGAAGGAGCAGAATAAAGAATTTGAACAGCTGATAACTTCAGCAGATGCTTACTTCGAGGATAAGGAATACGAAAAAGCCCGTCAGAAATACAAAGAGGCTATCAACCTGAGGTCAGGAGCTGAACACCCACAACAACGCCTTCAGGAGATCAAGGAACTTCTGAGCCAAAAAGAAGAAAAGGCCGACCAATATGATCAGCTGATCTCCGAGGCTGATAAAGCCTTTTCTGCAAAAGACTATACAAAAGCCCGGACCAGGTACGAAGAAGCATTAAAGATCCGGGGGAATGCATCGCATCCTCAGCAGCGATTGAACGAGATCAAAATGAAGCTTCAGAAGCAGCAGGAGGAAGAGAAAAGCGACCGGTACGGAAAGCTTATCGGAAAAGCGGAAAAAGCCTTCAGCAACGAATCCTACAAAGATGCCCGGGCTTTGTATTCAAGAGCGCTGGAGATCAAACCGGAAGAAAGTCATCCTAAGCAACGGTTGAATGAGATCGGATCTTTGCTGGCAGAGAAGCAACAAAAGGAGAAAGAAAAGCAAGAAACTGCGGCCAGGGCTGAAAAAGAAAAAAAGAAGGAAGAACGGTTCAATAAGCTGGTCTCTAAAGCTGATCGCCTTTATGATGAGACATCCTATGAAGCGGCCAAAGGAAAATACGAGCAGGCCCTTCAACTAAAGCCGGATGCCTATCGTCCCCGGACACGTATCCGGGAGATCGAAGAAAAGCTTTCTGAACAACAAGAAGAAGCTACCCCTGATCAAGAGCAACCTAAAGAAACCCGTTCAGCCGATCAAAGGAATGAAAAAGCCGCCCGGAAGAAAGAGCAATTGAAAGAAAACGGACGGTATTTCGTGGGAGAAAAGACACATACAACGGAGGATAAGGCGGAACAAATGATGGCTGATGCACGGAAAGAAGCCGTCCAGGAAAAATATGACGTTGTAGACAAGAAGAAGAAAAAAGTCACTGAGAATCTTCAAAGTTCCCGGGAACAAGACCAGGAAGACATTCAGAAGACTCATGAGAACTTTCAGGACTTGAGGGAAGGTCAAAAGGAAAAAGAAGAACAACAGGAAAAACGGTACAAAGACCGCTCTGGTAAGGTCATCAAGTACAAGGACACGGTCAGTGAACAACGAGCGGAACGGGAAGAGGAGTCGACTACAGCAAGGGAAGTCGAGAAGAAATACGTGGAGACCCTCAAGAAGAAAGAGCAGGAGCGTTTCGAGGAAAAGGACGAGATCC
>CAZAYA010000172.1:2164-4665 GCA_964489175.1 uncultured Flavobacteriales bacterium
GTCAGGAACGGACCGATGAAGTACAGTCCTTCGAGGAAAAAGTAAAGGACCAGAAGCAGGAGCGGCAAGAGGGCTCAACGACAGCGAGGGAAGTCGAGAAAAAATACGTGGAGACCCTCAAGAAGAAAGAGCAGGAACGTTTCGAGGAAAAAGACGAGATCCGTCAGGAACGGACCGATGAAGTACAGTCCTTCGAGGAAAAAGTAAAGGACCAGAAACAGGAGCAGGAGAAAGAATCAGCTACTACCCGGGAGGTAGAGCAAAAATATGTGCAGAACATCAAAAAGAAGCAAGCGGAGCGTCATGAAGAGCGTAGCGGAATGAACGATGAAAATCATGAAGAGATAGAAAAACACCGGGAAAAGGTTACCGAAGATCTCGCTTCCCAGGAAGAAAAGGCGGAAGAAAAAAACAAGCAGACCCGGGGAAAACTTCATTCCAAAGAGACATACGCTCAGCCTAAAGAGTACGATGAATACCACGAAAATAAGTTGGTTGAAAAATATCCCCAAGGGGTCACGGAAGAAACCTACGAACAGAACAACAAGGTCATCATCAGGCGGGTCGTAGTGAGAGGGAACAGGGCGGATGATTATCATAAGACCATCGCCAAGTGGGGGACCTATTATTTCAAGAACGGAAGAAGTATCTCCAAGACTATTTGGAAAAGAGAGACCGAAAACCTGGATATGTGATCTGTTAAAGGACCGGGTGTTTCTCGCTCTGTTAAGATCGCTTTAACTTATGAGACGTTTTGCTCTTCTTGTGATCTGGTTCGCTGTGGGAATAGTTCCTTCCCTGGCTCAGGATAAAGCTTTGGCCGATAGTCTTTTTCGGGAAGAGCAGTATGATAAGGCTTTGGATGTTTACCGGAAACTCCTCGATCGTTCTCCTTATGAAAAGTCGGAGCTGCTCTATCCTATAGGGATCTCTTATCTGAGAACGAATAACGATCGTTCTCTTGCCATTCCTTACCTCGAAAGAGTGGTCAAGGATAAAGGCAGTCATTACCCTGAAGTGTTGTATGACCTGGGACAGGCTTATCAGTACGATCATCAATATGGAAAAGCGATCCAGTTCTTCAACCGGTTTCAATTGTTTTACAGTTACCAACAAGAAGAGGAGGAAGGACGCGATTCCTCGGAGGTTGTTCGTAAGATCGATCAATGCAAGAATGCCCTGGAATTGATGAAATTCCCCACGGATGTGAGTTTTAAGAACCTGGGAGAACCCGTCAATACAGGGGATGATGAACTACTCCCCTTTGTCCCGGCCGATGAATCCTTCCTTTTGTTCACACGAAAAGATCGGGAGGAAGGAGGAAAGGATATTTATCGATCGCTTTTGGATAACGGGCGGTTTCTTCCTGCCCGCCCCATCACTTCTCATATCAACACTTCTAAAGGAGAGGAATCCGTAACTGGTGTCACCCCGGATGGCAACAATGTTCTGATCCATTTCAAGGAGTCGGAGCCCAGGGATGGGATGTATAAAAGTCATATCATTGAAAAGAACAAGATCGACAAGCCTTCATGGTTGAATGGCCCTGTTCAGGGGAATGGCCCGGTAAGAGCAGCAATACTGGGAAAGGAAGAAGATATTCTCTTTTTCGCAGCTCACCGTGAAGGAGGAGAAGGTGGGCTGGATCTGTATATATCCCGTGAACTACCGAATGGAGAGTGGGGAGAGCCCAGGAATCTCGGCCCTTCCATCAACACTCCAGAAGATGAATCCTTCCCTTCTTTGAGCCCGGATGGAAGAACACTTTATTTCAGTTCCCGGGGACATGCGGGAATGGGAGGGTATGACCTCTTCAAAGCCATATGGAACGACGATAAGCAAAAATGGACCCAGGTCCAGAACCTTGGCTATCCTTTGAACACACCTTATGATGATCGCAGTATCTCAATATCGGAAAGCGGAAAATATGGGTATATAAGCTCCCTTCGCCCTGAAAAGGGAAGGGGAGGGTATGATATTTACAGGGTCGAATTCGGTGATGTGACGCCCCCTTATTCGCTCATCAAAGGATATGTCCGGTCTGCTGAGCATGACCGGTCGGTCACGGATGTTGATATGACCGTGGTTGACCAGGAGACCGGACAGGTCTATGGGAAATATACCCCTAATACCCATACCCACCGTTATGTTATGATCTTACCACCGGGAGAATATTCCCTCCAGGTGGAGGCATTGGGATACCAACCCTATGAGGAAAACCTCACTGTGTTGGGTAAGAACGCTCACCGTTCAGAGATAAGGAAGGACATCGAACTCGCCCCCACCCACTGATCCGTTCATGGCCGCATCTTTTGTGACTTTCTCCATCCTCGGCCTGACCATTCTGGTCTCCCTGCTCTCTTTTGCAAGGCCATCCCTGCTGAATGCCTTGCAATTCAATCCCTACCGGATCCATCATAGCAAAGAATGGCATCGGTTGGTCTCCCATGCGTTCGTTCATGCCAATATCCCCCACTTGTTCGTGAATATGTTGGTCTTTT
>CAZAYA010000173.1:0-4658 GCA_964489175.1 uncultured Flavobacteriales bacterium
AGGATGCTCATGGCAATGACATCCACGTCCTCCTGAACGGCAGCCTCAAGTCTTATACGACCAGCTCCTGCTGAATTCCCCCAGGCCCGGAAGGGAGCAAGGGTAGGCGGTTGAGCGGTGCGATATAAGTAGCTTGCCCGTTTTTTTGTCCTCTCCACACCTTCTTTTTTCCTTTGAGAAAAACCCTTTAGCGATTAGGCCGATCGCCCCTGAGTTGCTAATTTTACCAGCGAACGTGAACCTTCCCAACAACCTTTTCGACCATGAAATTCTTCATCGATACCGCTAACCTCGACCAGATCCGCGAAGCAGAAGAACTCGGCATTCTCGACGGCGTTACGACCAATCCTTCCCTGATGGCGAAGGATGGCGTAACAGGCCGTGACAACATTCTTCAGCGCTACAAGGACATTTGCGAGATCGTGGACGGCGACGTGAGTGCTGAGGTTATCGCCACCGACCTGAACGGGATCCTGAAAGAGGCCGATGAACTGGTCGCGCTTCATGATAACATCGTGGTAAAAGTGCCGATGATCAAAGACGGCGTAAAAGCCCTCAAAAAACTTTCCGACAAAGGCATTCGCACCAACTGCACCCTCAACTTCTCTCCCGGCCAGGCTATTCTGGCCGCCAAGGCGGGAGCTAATTATGTTTCCCCCTTTATCGGCCGGCTGGATGATATTTCTTATAACGGCATGGAGCTGATCGCCCAGATCCGCCGCATCTATGACAACTACGGCTTCCAGACCGAGATCCTGGCCGCCTCGATCCGCCATCCCATGCACATCATCGAAAGTGCTGAAATAGGTGCCGATGTGGTGACCTGCCCGCTCGATCCCATCATGAAACTGCTTAACCATCCACTGACCGACAGCGGACTGGAAAAATTCCTCGCCGATCACCAGAAAGGGAATTCCTGAGCCACCCCTCACCAACGGAAGATCTCGTAAATTACAGCATCATCATTTCCGTACTGCTATGTTGCTGAACATCCATCCCGACAACCCGAGCCCCCGCAAGCTGGAAACGGTCAATGAATGCCTGAAGGAGGGGGGTATCGTGATCTTCCCCACGGATACGGTCTATGCCATCGGCTGCGACCTTCATTCTTCCAAAGCCCTCAAAAAGGTCGCCCAGCTCAAAGGGAAGGAGCTGAAGAAAGCCGAATTCTCGATCCTTTTCCACGATCTTAGCCAGCTCTCGGATTACACCAAGCCCATCGCAAATCCTGTCTTCAAACTCCTCAAGCGGTCTCTACCGGGCCCCTTCACCTTTATCCTGCCAGCAAGTAACAAGGTGCCCAAACTTTTCGAGAAGAACAGCAAGAAGACCATCGGCATCCGCATCCCCGACAATCCTATCGTCCGGGAAATGGTGCAAAACCTGGGCAATCCTCTGGTCTCCACTTCTGTTCACCATGAGGATGAAGTCCTCGAATACAGCACCGATCCGGAATGGATCCACGACCGTTTCAAGAACGATGTGGACATCGTGATCAACGGGGGGATCGGCCGCAATGAAGCTTCTACCGTTGTGGATGCCACCAACGAAGTTCCGGAAGTACTCCGGCAGGGGTCGGGAGAGCTGGAAGCCTATTCCTGATCCGTCTCTTTTTTCAGGACCCCCAGCAGGTCGTACCGCCGGAGGATGGAAACCACCCCTAAAGTGGCCAGCAACTCACCGGCCAGGAAGATCGTCCAGTCGAAATCCCGGGGGACATAGTCCTGTCCTACCCGGAACAGCTCCTCCTCCGAGAGGGAAAAGAGGTCGATGAAGGAATGGTCCCGGAGTACATAGCCCCCGTAGTCCCATAAGAAGGAAAGGATAATGACCAATGCTCCCAGGATCAGCAAGAACCATTCGGTCCGTTCTACCCGGAACATCGGACTTTTTGCCGCTCCCTTTATCAGCACTCCGGCCAGAACGATCAGACTGAGCGACACCAGGACAGGCGCCAAAACGGGGCCCACCCATGGCATGGGGATCAGGAAAAGAATATCCGGCGTAAGAAAAGAAGCCGGCCAACCCAACAGCACCTTAAGGAAGATGTAATAAAAAATGTCCCAAACGGCGAAACAGTAAATGAAATAAGCGAAACGGGTGATGGTCCTTTGCCCCATGAGCATCCCTGCTCCAATGAGCATGAAGATGGTAGCCACTTCCCGGAACAATTCCGTCAGGGCGATCCGCGGCCCGATTGGTTCCAGCGGAAAAGCAAAACCCTCCGGGTAATAGATCTTCCGCAAATACACCACCACAGCACTTTCCAGGTAGGCCATGGCGATAGCGAACAAGGTCAGCCACAAGAAACGGTTGCCCAAGGATAGCTTCATAAGCGACGGAACTGATAGGTGCCCAGGATCCCCAGGTGATCGGAGGATGTCCCTCCCATAGCGGAAAAGCCGACACAATCAAAAGCTTCAGAATGGAAAATGTGGTCGATCGGGATCCAACCGAAATCAAAAGTTTTGGGGAAGGTAGAAGCCAGGGATCTACGGCCATCATGGAGGCCGGTGTCGCGTTTGAGCGCGATCAATTCCCGGTCCCACGGAACAGCGTTCAGATCCCCGACCAGGAATTTAGGACCTTCCCGCTTTTTCAAAAGGTCCGCCATAGCCCGGAATTGCCTATTCCGAAGCCGGTAGCCGGCGGGGGAAGAAGGAGCTTTGGCATGGCAAAGGGCCACGTGAATGGGTTGCCCCTTCAGGGCGACCCGGACCAGCAGGGAAGGAAACTCCTCTACAAAGGTCGTATCCACTTCCAATAAGGGAAAACGCGAGAACAAGGCGAGCCCGTTCGTGTGCTCCCGGGAGATCACACAGGAAAAAGGATACTCCTGGGTCAAATGCCTTTTCAATTCAGCGCCCCATTCCCCGCCGACTTCCTGAAAGGAGAGCAGGTCCGCATCGGTCTCCAGGGCTCGCGTGATCACGCTGTCGTGGTCGCGGTTGTACCGCAGAACATTGAAATGGGCCAGTTTTATGCCCTTTTGTCCAGAAGGTGGACCCTCATGATCACCCCACAAAGGAGGCATCAGAGTGAAGAGAAGAAGGGCTCCTGCAAAACTGCCCAAGGAAGGAACCCAGCGTCCCCTCCAGATCCAGAACAAGCCAGCAAGTGAAAAAAGGACCATGAACTGAAAAGCAAAGGACTTGAACAACATGACCAGGTAGTTGGCAGGAGCATAGAGGAAAAGCAGCGCTACCACCAAGGGGGAGATCATAAAGATGCGTTCAGAAAAGCGGGGCATATACAAAAAGGTCTCAAGCCTTGAACACGATCAACCCTTATCTGGTTCGAGCCTACGGACCATTCTCCGCACGATCATAAGTAAAAGCACTCCCCCTGCTCCGAAGGTCATGTCGAAAACCTGCCAATACCAGGGTATATCCCGGAGGGCACCAAATATCAGCGTAGCCGGAATAACCAACCCACAAACGATCAGCCCGAAGTCGATCACCCAACGGTTCCGGAGAGGTTGCCGGAAAGGACCAATGAACGCTATGGCAATGGCAACGTGGGCAAAGAAGAGCCAATCGGAAAGGAAGACCAGATAGGGGTATTGTTCATGAGCAACTATCAAAGCTTTTTTTAAACCAAGAAGCCAGGCACTATGGCCTTGAGGGAAGATCGTTGTGAGGAAGGAAACGCCTAACAGGTCGAGCGTCCGGAAGGGAGCGAGCAAAGCCGTTCCACTCAGGATCAACAGGAACATGAAAAGGGCAAGCCAAAGCCGGATGTACACAAGATATCTCCCGGCCGTCATACCGTATTATTCTTGCTTTTGGAAGTGCAGGTTGTGGAAATGGAAGTCAGGATTGGGCATATCGATCCGGAAACCCGTGATCACTCCATCCGCGTTCATCTCAAAATAAACGAACCCACGAGGAAGGAACGGGTCCTCCCATTGGATCTCGAACACATCATGGTGCCAGTGATCCATGGTGCTTTGGAAAAAACCAGTGGGGACCATATTGATGTGCAGCTGTCCCTCCTTCAGAACGATCTCAGCTTCTCCGTACATCTCATCCTCGAATGTACCGGTATAAGCTTCCAGGTCCAGAGATAGGGACGTCCCTTCCTCCCGTTTTTCGTTCCGGGTCTTCTTGCTTTCCGCTTTCCTTTTTTCCCCTTTTTTCTTGTATTCCAGGAATTCCCTGGCCCGGTCGTTCTGCTCCCCGGCCAGATAACGATCCAGGACCTCGTACATCAAAGCGGTAGGCAATCCACTCATATCATTGGAAAGGACGATAACCCCCAACTCCTCTTCCGGCACCACGGCGATCTTGGAGATATAGCCCGGCAAGCCACCACCATGAAAGGCGACTTTCTTACCATGGTAATCCATCAGAAACCACCCCAATCCGTAGCCTTTGAAATGGCCACCCGCTTTTTGCTCCACGGAATTGGGCTGCAGGACGGTTCGCTGCCGGAACAGCTCATTGATCGTTCCAGGCCTGAATAGCGTATCCTTCTGGTAAACCCCCTCCTGAAGGAGAAGCTCCATCCAATGGAGCAGGTCATCGACATTGGATTTCAATCCGGCCGCTGGTGCACAATTGCTATAATTACGCCCTTCGATCGGCTCTCGGCTCAAGTGAGGGGTAGCCACTTCCTGTTCGGGGGTCAGTCCGCTGAAACCCGTGCGGGTCAGATCC
>CAZAYA010000174.1:0-491 GCA_964489175.1 uncultured Flavobacteriales bacterium
CCATCGAACAAGACACTATCTTCTTTTTCTCCTGCACTCAGGTTTTCTTTGTAGCCTCTTCTTTGCCCAAAATGATAAAAGACCCGACCCAGCTCCATGAGGCTCAGTTTTTCACCTTTATAAGCCTTGCTCCTGACTTCATAAGGGTTTATAGCAAAGAATGCTCTTAATTCTTCAGGGAGTTTCACTGCCTGTAATTTTTGGTCCAGGTTGGAAACTTTAGGGAACATGTCCCTTTTCATTAATTCCTTAGCAAGGATTCTTTTTCGCAATTTCCTTCGAAAGGTTTGTCTCCTGGACTGGCGTTTTAGCCGACGAGTCTCATTCTTGGAGACTTCTTTTGTCCCTTTTTCAAGATTCACTCCCATTGGAAATACGCGTACTCCGGTCCCAATGATCTTTTCCTTTCCTTCATCGATGTATGTCCATCCAAGTGAGTTCGTTCCAATGTCCAGTCCAATTATTTTACTCATCGGTTAGTAGGTTTTGAG
>CAZAYA010000174.1:501-4643 GCA_964489175.1 uncultured Flavobacteriales bacterium
TTGTATATTTGCTCGTAGAGAAAAATCCACGATTTCTCTTATCACAATAAGGCCAAGTTGCCGAAGGTTAAAAACCTATAAGCCCCGCTTCTGGTGGGGCTTTTTTTTTGGCCAAAAGTTCTTATCATAGCAAAAGCTGTTCAAAATCTAAAAGTCTTCATTGACAAATACCGTCACACCCCCACACCACCCCCCGAATTTCTCTTTCCAAACCCCATCTTCCGCTTCTCCTCCAGGTGATCCACGAATCCCTGTGGCCCCAAAACCTCCACCTCTTCCGGCAATCCCAGCACGAACCGGCCGATGCCCTCGAAGCCCTTCACCGGGATGATCGCTTCCCGCCTTCTTTCAGAAGTCGGGCAGGCATGGTGGGCTCCCGCTTCCTTCACCTGCCAGACCGTGCGGACCTCCGGGTATTCTTCCAGCAACAGGTGAAAAGCCCTGGCGCCTAAACGAAGCGAAACCTTTTCCTCCGGTGTTCCGGCCATGCCGAACACGTCCGGCCGGTTCCGTTGGTGTTGTGGGGTCCGGTCGAAAGCCTGATCCAATACTTCCACTTCCTCCATCCGTTCCGGTTTGAATTGTTTCACCTGGCCGCTGGCCGGCTCGTAAGCATAGAGGTAGCGGAAGTTCGTGGTGAAACCGGTCGGTTCTACCAGCCGGTCGCTTTCCGAGCGGCCGTTCATGGAATGGTAGTTGATCAGCCGGACTTGTCGTTGGTCCTGGATCGCCTGGCTCAATGCTTTGATGTTGTGGGCCACGATCAGGTCGGCCAGTTGCTCCATATCGCTGAGGGTTCCCAGTTTTCGGAGGACCGTTCCGGTCAGGGGGTGGTCCGGGTGGACCGCCTGCAGGGCATCCCTGAGCAGGCCGGCCTCTTCCTGATCAAAAGGAGCATGGAAGGCATCTTCTTCAGCATCCGGGATGAAATGGTCGTGGCCTTCCTTTTCGATCATGAACCCGCATGCTTTCAGGGTGTTGAAGTACCGGTAGATGGTACGGGTGGTGGTGTGGTACCGCTGAGCAAGCCGCCGGGCAGACATCGGTGTCTCCCGCAGGGTGCGGATCAGTTGCAGGAGGGTGTGCAGTTTCTTGTGGTCGTTCACGGGCTGGACCTTCTTCTATACTTCAGCCTTGGAGGCGGAGTTGCTGGATACCCTTGCAAGGAACAAGAAAGCGAGCGATTATACAAGTCGAAAGTTTGGCGGCCTGGAAACAAAATTCGACTTGAGGGGGTGTTTTGTGGCCGGGGAGAGGGAGCCTGAACAGGGTCTCGCCCATTTTTCAGGGGGTATTGCCATCGAAGAGAAGTGAGGGAACAACAGCAAGGAGGGGCAGGGTCGTATCAAGGAATACTCTTCAGCCCGGCTCGCCAATTCTTTCTTCCTCTCCTCCTTCTTCTGCCCTTTATCAGGAATCTCGCTCTATCTCCGCGATCCTGTGGTTTTCTATCTGATGGCCGACCAGCATTGTTGAAACATTCATTTCTTCAGCGAGTTCTCCGATCTCTTCTTCTGAGATCGTCCCTTTCTTGACCTTCTTTTTCAAAGTATTGGCTGGAACGAGGAATTCTGCTGCAAAGGCTCTGTTTTTTTTCTGAAGGTCTGTATGAGAGAAAGTTATTAAGTAAGGGTCTGAGGAAGACTCAAAAAAGTAGTTGTACAGGGAGCGGGTGAGTAAGAATTTCTTGCCAGCAGAAGCAGTTTTCTTTTCTCTGAAAATAAAACCAGGATGATCCGACTTGTTTAAACCTGCCACAACTTGTAAAGTTTCTGGTAATTGAGCATCATACTCAACATATTGGTCAAGCTCGTTCTTTGGAAGTCGGATGGCTTTTTCAAGGTCATTGAGTTCCACCAGTACCTCTCCATTCAGCTTCAGTTTCCTGCGAAGGGTTTTGGCTGCTTCGTAACCAGTCACCCATGGTTCGGAGGTAGGTTTGATATTTTGTTGCCCCATGAGGTCTTCCCGAATCTTTTGCAAGGGGGCAATGGTTTCTTTATTATCACTGACCGTTTTGTTATGGATTTTTTCGAGAGCTTTCAAGACGACTTTTGTATCTGCTTCGATCTTCCTCTCCCTGCAAATTGTAAAGAACTCGGATACCAATGGTCCAGGTAATTTTTTATGAGCCTGGAGGATAAGGTTCTTTTTGTGATCGGATAGATCATAAGGGTCGAGGCCAATGGAAGCAGCTAATACGCAGAATTCTTCTTCTTCCTTGAAAGTATTGCTAATGGCTTCCCACTCCCTTTGAAGAATAGTATCATGGATATTGTTCTGGATCAACCGGTTTATGACCCCTTCGATAAGATCAGAAAAACCTTCGAATAATTGTTCCTGGCTGACCGTCCCTCTACCGCTGTTGATGAATTCAAGGTTGTTATAAGCCGGGCTGTATCGTTCCCAGATCAGTTCGACCGAATTTCCTGAAGGTCGCATGGTCAGGCTTGGCAATGCATAACCTTCCTGGGCAAAAAAGATGTTGTGCCGTTCATTATAATTATTAAAGGAGGCTTTCTTTAAGTTGAACACTTCTCCTTTCAGGAACCACCAATTTAAGGCGACCCATTCAGCAAGGGGATACAGGGGAATGTTGATCCATTCCGAGGTGGTCTTGGTTTTGATGTTCTTGGTCTCGGTAAGAACCTGATCATCAAATTCAATGCATAGAGCGGCATAAGTGGTTTGAAATTCCGGCCCTTCGATTCCTTCGCCGTCATGCCAATGATATTGGAACTTAATCTGGTTCATACAGCTTCCGCGTTCCTTTCGGGCATTCCGATTCAGTTACAGGGAATCCCTTGTATTCCCCATTTCCCCGGTTGACCAACCTACCAATAAAAAACTCATTACGTTTTCTGTGATAAAACCAAACATACCGGGGATATTGCCCTTCCCATCGTTCACTCACTACCCCTTTTTCAAGAGCTTCCCTTAACCATCCCGTTACTTCTTCCTGGTTGTTGATGTCTTTTGGACATAGGCTTGCATCCGGCCGGGGAGAAGGAGCTTTTTTATCCCGGAGTAATTCGTTAGGGGCGTTTTTGTGGTCAGAACTCCCCGAATATCTAACTTGATCAAGGATGGTTGATGCCAGATCCCGGGCTTTTGTTCTATCCTTGAAGAGTTTATTGGGAAGTCTTCTTTTTCTTGTTGGGACCTTCATAACTAATATTAGCACTATGACCGTTGCAAATTTAGGAGAAATTTTGCAGGGGTTATCCCAGAAAAAAAGGAAGATAGCTTTCCTTCCAACTAAACAGGATCCTGCAAATGGACGGGCCTGATAGGAGTTCGTCCTTCTGTCATCCTTGTTTTAAGGGCCAGACCCTTGGAGTGGACCAAGGAGTAGGCACGATAAGGGGACAGGTCGTATCCGTGAATTCCTTCAGCCCCCTCTTCGCTCCTCCCCCCTGCCTCCTCTCTCGATCTCACATGTCCTCCAGCGAAAAGCCCTGGAATTCAATATCGTAACTCTGAAGGAGGGGCATCAGCTTTTCGGCCTTTTGCCGGAGGTGGGGCAGGGAGATCTTGTTCGGGTCCAGTTTCACCTCGCCGATCAGGGCTTTTTGGTCGATGTCGTTCACGGCTACGAGGTCGATCTCGTTCTGATGGCCTTTTTCCCAATAATTGCCGATGAGGCTGTATCGACCGGTCAGGGCCAGTTTTTCGCGGAAATATTTTTCCAGGTAGGGACCGCTGAACGTGTTGAAGTCGCGTTGCACCAGCTTCTTCACGTGGTCGCGGTTCCCGATCTCGATTGCGCTCTGGTTTTTGTAAATGAACCGGAACCAGAACCCCAGGAAGTTGTCCAGCAGTTCGAACCGGACTTTCCGGGAGGCCGGTTTGCTGAATACCGGCCGTATACGGCGGATAAGCCCGTAATGGGTCTCCAGCCTTTCCAGGTATCCGCCCACGTTCTTTTCCAGGACCGATTCGATCTCCGGCCTGGAGGTCTTTCCTGAGGCGATGAGGGCCAGGATGGAGAAGTAGGTGGTGTATTCATTCCCGAATTCCTGAATGAGCGCGTTCTTTCCTTCCTCCAGGAAATAAGCATTGGAAGAAAAGAGGGTGTTCAGCATTTTGGTGAAGGTGAACGCTTTCTTTTCGTGGAACATTTCCACATATTTAGGGATCCC
>CAZAYA010000175.1:0-4639 GCA_964489175.1 uncultured Flavobacteriales bacterium
AATAGGATGTCCACCGCTTCCGAATAAGAAAGGAACTTATGATCTTCTGCTAACCAGGCCATCATGCTACGCAGCCCCTCCTCCTCATCCCGAAAGGTGTGGTGTATGTAGATGAACTGAATGCGAGGTTCTTGCACTGCCTTCCGGGTCTTTCCGGAAAGCCCATAGAACTGACCGAAGGCATCCAGGGCCATATACCGGATCCTGGAACGCAACCACCCTCCTTCTCCCTGGCTTTTCTGATAAGCTTTCACTGCCCGATATGTATCCGCCATATCCTCCATAAGGTCAGCTCACCGGCATCCCTCCCACAACTTTGGGTTCCTCGGCCTCCTCCATCCCGGTCTCCTCTTCTTCCCCTTCGATCTCTCCTCTCAGTTTCTTTTTGTGTTGATGGTAATTGTAAACATAAACCCAGACGAAGAGCGGAAAGCCATTGATGAAATAATGCCCCTGCCGCAAAAGGTACAGCAGTATGATCACCAAACAGGCATTGGAGATCACCCAATGGATCTCATCGGTGCCGGTTTTCCGGACATAGAACCGGATCATCACGAAGAGGAACAACCCCACCCCCATCAGACCGGTCTCGGAAAGCAGCCGCAGGAACATGGAGTTGGCGTCCTGTTTGTTGAATTCCACCGGCAACACTCCCACGAAACGGGTCAGGGTATACTTGTCGAAAGCACTTTCGTGCGACCCCAGACCGGTCCCCGTAAAGGGATGGTTCTTGAAGTTCTCCATGGTGACGTGGAAGTTGTTGTACTGCACGAAACTCGACTGGTTGATTTCATACCCGCGGAAATCCCCCGTGGAGAACAACATCAGCGAGCTGTCGATCCTTTGCTTAAAGGCTGGCACCTTATTGTACATGACCACTCCGATCAGGAAGACCAGGGGCAGCGGGATCAGCATGTACAAGGGGTTGAACTTGTTGAAGAAGATCAGGAACAAGGCCACCAAAATGCTCACATAAGCCACGGTGGAAAAGGTCAGGATATAGGTGAACAGGATCACGCCTCGCTGCAGCCACGTAGTGTACTGATCTTCCTTTTTGAAAAAGTCCGAAAGCACAATAAAGACCGCCGGGGCCAGGGTGATCCCATACTGAGAAGGTTCCCCGAAAATGGAATTCAACCGGAAACCACCGGTATCCGAAAAGACTACGGCCCACTTGTTCAGGATCCAGCTGTAATCATACCCCGGAACGAACCCCACCTTTATGGACACGAACTGAAGCAGACCGATAACCGCCACAATGAAGGAGCCCTTTACGAACAATTCCATGATGCGATCCACATCCCGGTCGTAATACTCGACCATCATCTGGTAGAACAGGTAGGACATCCCCACCCCCAGGAAGATCTTCACGAAGGAGCCGAAGTCATTGCTCCCTAAAAAGATATGGAACATGCCCACCACGAAGAACGCCCCCAGAATAAGTATCATTTCCCGGGACAATCCAAACCGGCTCAAAAAGGAAGGAACGAAAAGCAGAAAGATGAAATAACCGATGTAAGCTTCGAAAGGCTGCCTGAACAACACGAGGGAACTCACAAAAACGGTAATGAACAGGAGGAAGTTCCTGATCTGATCCGGCCAACTCGTCGTATCCCTTTCTTCTGCTGTCATTACGCTGTTCCCGGTTTGGAAAAATCCCCACTGATCACCCTGGAAAAACGAACCTTCAACTTCAGGAAGGGCTTTTCAAAAAAGGCATAAGAAAGCCCCGACATCATGATGGTCAGCAGGATACTACCGGCATAGACCAGAACGTTCCAGGCTTCCGGCGATACTCCCCGTACTTCCGTATATTCTAGCCCCTTCAACACGATGAGGATGGCGATGAAATGATACATGTAGATCCCGTAAGAGATCTTGCCCAGGTAATTCAACACTTTGTGCTCCAGTTTCACAAGCGAACCCTGATTCGAAGATACGTTCAGAATAATGATCAGAAAACAACAGGAGAACAAAAGATGCCCCACATCCTGTACAGCATCCGGCAAAACCCAGATCATCAAAGGGATCAGAAGGTAAGCCATGGCCTGGACGCGCTTATCGAACAAAGGCCGTAAAATACTCAACCGGTCCGTGAACAACCAGTAAGCCCCTATGCCTCCGATCACCATGCATTCCAGCTTGCTCATGGCCAGAAAGCTCTTCAACACTTCCAGCCACCAGTAGGTCATGCCCGACTGATAAAGCCCCCAAATCATCCCTTTAACCCCGATCACCACCACGCCTGTGATCAAAATGGTCCGAAGCGCTTTCCGGGCATATTTGATCAACGCCGGCCACATTAAATAGAACTGTTCTTCCACACCAATGGACCATAATTGTCCGCCGAGTGGCACCGGCGGGAACATTGCCATGGCCAGGTTGGGCAGCATGAACACATACATCCACAAGGCCGAGTCGAAATTCTGCTCGAAATGATGGGTATAATAGGGCAACTGGAAGAACTCAAAGGAAGGCAACAGGAAAAAAACCAGCACGGTAACGAAGTAATACAAAGGCCAGATCCGAAAGATCCTGCGCAGGTAAAAATCCTTGACCGAAATGGTCCCAGTGGCACTTTCTTCACGGAAGAGCAGATAAGTGATCAGAAAGCCGCTCAGCACAAAGAAAAAGACCACCCCTAATCCTCCAGCCTGGAAAATGAAGGGATTCTTCCAAACATTACTGTAGCCCTGGTTGCCTTTGAGCAACTCTACATGGGTCACCAACACGGCCAAAGCGGCAAAGAATCGCAAGCCATTCAGCCCGGGGAAGTAGACTCTGGCGCGGTTATTTCCCTTCTGGCTCATGGGTAGGAAAGTGAGGAGGCAGGAGGCAGGGGGCAGGAGGGGCGTCAGCTTCTACAATGCTGTTCATTATAATTTCTCCCTATTGGTGGCTATTGCCCGCCGGTAGGCAGGGCTATTAGCTCCCTATCCGGCTACTTCCTTATTCCCATCCTCCTTGTACAACTCCTCGTAGATCTTCGTTAGTCCCTCCCGCAAAGGAGTTTGAGGTTTGAATCCAATGGCTTTGTGAAGCTTTTCAGAGCTTCCTACGCGCCTTTCCACTTCGTAATCATAGCGCTTGGTGGGTGCATCGATGAAAGAGATCTCCGAGCTGGTCCCGGTGATCTCCTTGATCTCATGGGCCAGGTCCTTGATGCACAACTCCTGTTCGTTGGCAATGTTGAAGATATCGCAGCCGATATCCTTCTCGATCATACGGATGCAGGCTTCCACGGTATCGTCGATCCAGGTGAAATCCCTTGTTTGCTCCCCTGTCCCGAATACCGTTATCGGCCGGCCTTCCATGGCTTGTTCGAAGAAACGGGGGACCACCATCCGACTGTCCTGGTTCAACCCGTAAACATTGAAAAAACGCAGGGAGATGGAAGGGAGTCCCTTTTCCTCGTACATCCCGGCCAGGTAGATCTCATTGTACCGTTTGGCAATGGCATAGCTGGTGCGGGGGTCGAGCTGGACCGATTCTGTCACACTCCTTTCGATGGCCGAATGACCATATACCCCGCTGGTGGAAGCATAAATGATCTTCTCCACGCCATGGACGAGGGCGGCTTCGGAAACATGCTGCATGCCCATGGTCTCCACTTCCATCGTCTCCACAGGGTTGTCTGCGACCACATCCACACCGAGTACCGCAGCAAAATGGAAGATGATGTTGCACCCTCTCGTATGTTCGATCACGGCCTCCCGGTTGCGGACATCTTCCTTGACCAACCGAACCTGTTGCAACACGTCGTGTTCGATCTTGTTCCCGCGGTCGAGCGTATCGAACACGGTCACATCATGCCCGTCCGCTACGAGCCTTTTCACGAGGTTGCTCCCGATGAAGCCGGCTCCGCCGGTGATGAGGATCTTTTTCATGGAAATGGAAACGTTTGGAATTGCGAAGATAGGGGATCTGAGTGAGGAGGGAAGTGACAAGCGACTGGCGAGTAGCGAATAGTTGGCTTTCGCGGATACGCCTCCTTCCTCGGCCAGGCAGGGCGGCCAGAGGTCATGGAGCGGAGTCGAAATGACCGGCGAGGTCGGCACAGATCACTGAGCGCTTGCCTCCCGCAAGGAGGGAGTCGAAATGACTTGAAGGGGCGAGCTGGTGGCTCACCCCAGGAACCTCCCTTGGCTTAAGATCAGGAAGACCCGGTGGGCCAGACAGGTGGCTGAGCGGAGTCGAAGCCTCCGTGGGAAGGGAACTGAAGCTTACCCGAGAACCAAACCTCCGTGAAAAGGAGAACGCTCGAAATATCCCCTTTGATCACAGCCGAAAAACCTTTGGAAAAAGCTTTAGAAGCTCGCCGGACCCTTCGACTCCGCTCAGGGACCTCCTTTGACTTCGCTCAGGAACCTCCCTTCAGCTCTGCCAGGAACCCCATCCTGAAACCCCTCCTGCCTCCTTACTTGAACATCAGTGGCTTCGACTCCCTACCTACCGGCAGGCAGGCGCTCAGCCACCCTGTAGCCTCACCCTGGAAAAGCGAATAGGGAATAGCGAAGGGCGAATAGTTGGGCTTGCACGATAGCCCCTGCTTCCTCGGGCGTACAGAGGAGCAGAGGTCATTGAGCGCTTGCCTCCCGAAGGAGGGAGTCGAAATGACTTGAAGGGGCGAGCTGGTGGC
>CAZAYA010000176.1:0-4591 GCA_964489175.1 uncultured Flavobacteriales bacterium
ATTTCGGTTCCTTTCCGGACATGGAGGGAAGGAGATTGATCGTAACCCAACGGGATACAAAGGTAGCACATTTTCACCTTCACTTAACATTCACCCCTCCCCTTTTCGGTAAAAACAAAGGGGGCCAGGAAGGCGCAGAGGGGGGATTTTCTGAAAAGGCGTGGAAAGGGGGAAATGGGAGATGCCAGATGGCAAATGGGGGGCTTGGCGAAGAAGGAAAGGGTCTTCATGGTCGATCAACTGTTCCCGGTCTGGAGACCTGTCAGGTCTTTCACGAGGTAAAGGAAAATCAAGCTATCAAGGTGCCGGGATAACCCTTGCGGCAGGCGATACTAAAACCTTAACGACAAGCCGATACTGGGGAGCACTGGCAGCTGGTTCACTCGCTCTTTGCGAATACCGTCGTAGTAGAAGATGTTGTTGCGGTCGTAGGCATTGGTGACCCCGGCATTGGCTTCCAGTTTGGTATGCTTGCCCAGATCGAACTTGCGTTTCAGGTTCACATCAAGGCGGTGGT
The DNA here is from genome assembly GCA_964489175.1 of uncultured Flavobacteriales bacterium. Lineage (GTDB taxonomy): Bacteria > Bacteroidota > Bacteroidia > Flavobacteriales_D > CAYVSK01 > CAZAYA01. The sequence continues at coordinate 518 of CAZAYA010000176.1, forward strand.
AATCGGGCAGGCGGCCCTGGTTGATGGATTCATAGGCCGTTCCCAGTTGCCCATTCCCGGAAGCATAATTCGTTCCGGCTCCACCACGGAAAGTGAATTTCTCATAATGCCCCTGGATGCGGGTGAAGGGAAAGCCAGAACCATAATTCCACCGGGCATTGGCTTCCCATTGATCATCCTCGCCCCAACGGTAAGTAGCCACCAGGTTCACACTGTGCCGACGATCGAAAATGGGCGCATATACCTGCTCCCCATCCCAGCGATCCACCTTGCCGAGCGAATAAACGCCCCATAACCGCAGATGCTCACTGTTATACTCCAACACTACATCCACCCCCATTGCATGCCCTGTCTCAATGATAAAATCCTTCTTGAGCAGATCCGGTTTGTCCGCATTCTGGGCGTTGTCCTCGAAGAGCTTGTTGCGGTTCAGGTTGGTCAACTGTCGAAAATCCTTGAAATATCCCTCCACGTTCAGGTCCAGCTTCCGGGTAAGATCGTATTCAAAGCCAAGGATATAATGATTGGCCTTTTGGAGGGAATTGGTCACTTCCCGGACCTCTCCTTCCCGGGTCGTGAAATTTTCCGGAAGGTTCTCAGGAGCGGTGAGAAAGCCATAGAACAGGTTCACTACATCACGATTCGAAACAGAACTGACGAGGCTCTGGGAATAGATCCCGGTGGCCGCTTTGATCCGGAATTTTTCATGAGCATTGAACTTGACCCCCAACCGGGGTTCCGGGGACATAGTAGACAGGGAGGCATAATAATGCATCCGGAAACTCGGCTCGATCACGAAAAGCCCTTTGTTCCATTTGTAGGTGATGTAACCAGCCAGTTCTGTATTGTTGTCCTGCTCCTCAATGCTGCGGCCTACTTCATTGTAGAACTGGAAATCAGTGCTATTCCCCAGCATGTTGATCCCGTAGCGAAGGTCGTTGTCACCCACGAAATATTTGAAGTCCAATCCCATATTGAAACTGTTCACGCCGCTTGAGCGGATGTTCTTTTCCTCAGGATCCTCGGACTCCTCCTCAAAAGTGATGTTATATTGGGAATAGGCCAGGTCCCCTTCGATGAGTACCGGCGAACCAGGCGGAACGATCACATAATTGGCTCCACCCCCATAGCTCAGCCATTCCAGGTCTGAAACAGCCTTGTAGTCATTGACCCGGTCCTGGTGTCGGAACCCGAACAAGTTGAGTTTGCTGCCATTCCTGCCATTAAAAGAAGTCTTGGCATACAGGTCGGTGAAATTGAAAGGCAGGCCACTGCTATCCACCCCATCGATCGGTGTGTACAGGGCCTGTGAGGTCTGTTCGAGGTAAGAGTTCTTGGCCGAGAGGATGTAGGAGGAACTGGCGCCACCATCCTCCTTTTGTTTGATAATAGGGCCTTCTACCAAAGCTTTTGCTACAAAAGGGCTGACGGATACTTTCCCCCCTACACGTTTTTTGTTGCCATCTCGCGTGGTAATGTCCATGACCGAGGAGATCCTCCCCCCGTATTCGGCATTGAAGCCCCCCGTGTAGATGTCGGCATTGCGGATGATGTCCGTATCGAAAACAGAGAACAACCCAATGGAATGGAACGGATTGTAGATCACCATACCATCCAGCAGGACCTTGTTCTGGACCGGCGAACCACCCCGGATGTACAACTGCCCCCCCTGGTCGCCGGTGAACACCACACCAGGCAGTACCTGCAGGTACTGAGCAATATCCGCCTCTCCCCCAACGGTGGGCAATTGTTGGATCTGCTTGGGCGTGATCTTTTCGACCGACATGCGGACGTTCTTTTTATTCTCGGTCCGCTCGCCCCTCACTTCCACCTCCTTCATTTGCACCTCTCCTTTTTCGAGGTACAATTTCTTGTCCAGGATAGCCCCTTTCTTCACGGTCACCGGTTCGCGAAGGGTATCGTAGCCCAGGTAGGTGACCATCAAAGTATAATCACCAGGCGGCACCTGAGAGATCGCATAAAAACCGTTCTCATCAGTGGAAGCCCCATGGGACGTTCCCTGCAGGTAAACATTGGTGAAGATCACCGGTTCCCCACTCCCTTTTTCATAAACGAAACCCCGGATGCGGCCGGTCTGCGCAACAGCGGCCAGCCCCAGCAGAACGAGGCCCAGCGTACAGCAAGCGTTGAAAAAGAAGGTGCGTATCGGCATAGGGAAGTGGTTCAAAGCTACAAGATCCGGGGAGGTGGGGGAGTGATTGGTGACTAGCGACTGGTGAAGAGCGACTGGCTGACCTTGCCTGAATAGGCTCTTGATCAGGGGAAGAAAGCTGGGATTCTGTTCGCTAATCACCAGTCGCTAGTCACTCCCCTCCCCTCAATGCAAGATCCTGTACACCATCTCCTTCATCAACGCCCCATCATTGGCAGAGACGTTGCCCATGCCTTTGCCCTTCTTGTCGTATTCCCGCAGTAAACCCACAATGGAAACCAGTTTACCCTTGGAATATTGCTTTGAGGCCTGGGCGAAGCGTTTTACGAAGAAGGGATGGACCTTGAGGACGGCAGCGGCTTCCTTTTCGTTCCGGCGTTGGTTGGCGGGTAGCATATGAAAGCGAAGCAGCTTGGTGAAATAATTGTACAGGCCGTAGAGTTCTTTGACCAACGGATGTTCCTTGGGATTGGCCGCGAAATGTTCCACGATCTGGTTGGCCCGGTAGACATCCTTCTTCCCCAGGGCCTCCTGGAGCTCGAAAATGTTGAAGTCCTTGCTGATGCCAATATTATCCTCGATCTCCTTGGTGGTGACGGTGCTGCCTTCGGGCAACACGAGCGACAGCTTTTTCAGTTCATTGGCGATCCGGTGCAGGTCATTGCCAAGGTGGTCGGCCAGAAGGGCTGCCGCTTTGGGGTCGATATCCATGCCCTGTTCCTTCACGTATTCCCCGAGCCATTGCGGGATCTGGTAATCGCGGACCGGATCGGCACGGAAGGCCACTCCTTGCTTGGAAGCCGCTTTCCACAGCTTGCTCCGCTTGTCCATCTTCTTCTTGTAGGCTACCACCAGGAGCGTGCTTTGCACAGGGGCTTCGAAGTAGGGCAACAACGCATCGAGGCCCCGCATCTCCTGGGCTTCCCGCAGCACTACTACCTGTCGTTCTCCCATCATGGGAAAGCGTTTGGCCGTGCCCACCAGATCATCGGGGTTGGTGTCCCGGCCGTAGACCATCGTCTGGTCGAACTCTTTCTGGGCATCGTCCAGGATGTGGCCGGTCACTTGCTCCACCAGGGCATCGATGAAAAAGGGTTCTTCGCCGGTGAGCAGGTAGACAGGTTCGTACGCTCCCTTTTTCAGGCCACTGAGGACCTGGCGGAAATTATCAACGACTTCGATCTTGCGGGCCATGGGTCGGGGTTGGTGGGGCAAAGATAAGGAAGGTGGCGGGGAGGCTTTTGTTCGGGTTCTTTATTGTTGGAGGGTGGCAACGGTTTGGCTAAGAAACGTGGGTTTTTTTGGAGCACTTTCCTGTCCACCGCAAGAAAAGGTACTACGGAGAACAAACCTTTCGGAAACCACTGTCTGCCTCATGTTTTCTTAGCCGATACTGGGCACAGACCTTTATTTTTCCTTTATTTCTTTCAATATTTCAGTCCAGTTACGAATTTTTTCGGGCATTATTTCAAGGTTGTTGAAAACGAAGTCCTCCATTTGCCTTGGGTCAACAAAATGAATGTTGTCTCGCTTGTTGCCCTTGTATCCCCCCCTTGTCGTGAATAGATAAACTGTTGATTCAATGTTCGAAAACTCGTCTGTTGTCAGCATGTTGTAACCATTTTTTACTTGAACTACCGCTTTGTTGCCAGTGTCTTTATGCAGGAGTTCATATTCATAATTCATTGTGTCGGGTTTGCAGGAACTTGGTATAATGTAGTACCCTAACTCTTTTTGCAAGTAAAGTCCTAATATATCCTCACAGTCGTCCGATGAAAGAAGAGAGTAAATGTCTGACCTGTCGCTATCTTTGATTTGATATGTCTCTGTTTTGGAGAGTTTATTGAACAGGAATGTAAGCTTTGTAAGCTTCCCCTAATTCGTAACACTTAAAGTTAGAG
>CAZAYA010000177.1:0-4585 GCA_964489175.1 uncultured Flavobacteriales bacterium
CTGTCTGCAGGATATCCCGAAAGATGAGGTCGAAGGCATACTGCACCCGGTCATTGATCGTAGATGTATAGACAAGAACCATGGGATATTCCAAAGCTAAGATCACGGCCGGGAGTATCCCAGCCTGTCGAACAAAGGTAAGATCCCAGAGGGCAACACCACATTTTATCGGGAAAAAGAGCGAAGGTAGAGGGGGTCAAAGTTCTCCTTCATCAGCAAAACTGTAATAACCGGCTCCAGCCAGGATCAGGTGATCCAATACGGGAATATCCAACACTTCACCGGCTTTTTTCAGCTTTTGGGTCAGGTCACGATCGGCTTTACTGGGTTGGAGGTTGCCCGAAGGATGATTATGACAAAGGACTAACGAAGAAGCCAGCCTTTCCACAGCCTGTTTGAAAATGAGCCGGGGGTCAGCGATGGTGCCGTTCACTCCTCCACGGCTGACCAGCGATTTCCCGATCACCTGATTGGCCCGGTCCAGCATCAGGATCCAGAACTCTTCATGAGGAAGGTCGGCCAGGTTCCCGTACATATGGTCATGCACATCTTCACTATCGGTGATCTTTTTCTTTTCAGCCGCTTTTTCTTCCCGTCTTCTTTTTCCCAATTCCATAGCTGCTGCAATAGTGACCGCTTTGGCCATACCGACCCCTTTGTACCGGAGCAATTCCCCAATGCTCCGTTTGCTGAATTCCTCCAATTTATCACCCTGGTCTCGGTGGTTGCGCTGTCATAGTTCAACAGCAGATTCCCGGGTATTGCCCGACCCTATGAGAATGGCGACCAATTCTGCATTGGAGAGCACATGCCGCCCTTTGGCAAGCAATTTCTCACGGGGCTGATCCCCTTCGGCCCAGGCCCGGATAGGGACCCGATCGGTCTTTTCCTTCATGATCACCAAGAATTCAAGGCATCGAAGGTACGATCGGACATAAAAAAAGGCCTTCGAACGAAGGCCTTTTGTCTTGGTAAAAATGGATTCCTAACAGCGATCAGGATAATTCCTTCACATGCTTGGAAAGGCTTGATTTGAGGTTGGAAGCTTTGTTCTTGTGGATGATATTGCGTTTCGCCAGCTTATCGATCATCGATACGACAGCAGGGAATTGCTCTTCCGCCTCCTTCTTATCGGTCAGGGACCGGAACTGCTTGATCTTGGTCCGGGAGGACTTATGGTAAAAACGATTGTGGACACGCTTCCTGTTGTTGGAACGGATCCGTTTGATCGCTGACTTATGATTTGCCATGGGTCTTTTGGTGTTTTATCGCTGTTCTCTCTTTGAGAGCAGGCAAATTTAGTGAAAGTTGGGGAAATAGCCAATAGCCCCTTACCAAAAAGGGGCTTTATTCCTCCTCTCCTTTCAGGTAGTTCCGTTCCAGATCGAAATGAACCCCAATGGAGAACAGCAAAGGTTGATAATCGTAGGGAACACTGGAGGAACTCACTGGTAAGCTCAATCCAAGTTGGGCCTGGAACTTCACGAATTTATACCCTACCCTGCCGGTAATGCTAGGTTCAAAAAAAGCATCGAAGGATTTGCTATTGGCCAGCGCTTTATTATCGGTGTTGGATTCGATGTTGTAATGGTCCAACCAGACCAGGCGGGGAGAAAAAGCCACATCGCCGACATCGCCGGTAGCACCAATAGAAGGCTGAAAAAAGAGCTTATGCATTCGGCCGGTCACGATATCCGCATCATCGCTCCAGTAGGAGTTATACCCTTTGACCTTGCCATTGCCATATCCGCCAGCCACTTCTACCACACCCTGGTCGGCAAAAGTGTGGACGTATCCAGCCCCCAGCTCTGCCAGACTGTGCTTGCTGTAGGTCTCGTCGGTCGTATCGTTCTCATCCGTTGAGTCGAACCAGCTTCCATTAGCGAGCACGAACACATTATCCGTAATGGCATAGGCCCCTTGCGCATCAGTTCCATGGGTGCCGGTATGAACACTTCCCTGAAAACTCCCTTTTTCCTGAAAAAGAGGCGTGTTCACCACTGTTGAACGATACAATGGAGCGCAGGAGGTAGCCAGCAAAAGAACAAGCCACAAAAGAAGGGTCGGTTTTTTCATGGTCTGAAAAGTCTTGATCCTGAATGCTAATATCAAGGATCCTATCGACTCTTGCAATCCTGTCACCTACCCTTCCCCTTCCTGGTATCGATGCTTCCCGGGTGTCCAGCCATCACTCGCTAACCATTTTTCACCCGATACCACGGCCCCTTGCTCCATTTCGGTACCCATGGAATCGTTCCAGCGATTCAGGTAGCCGAACAAGGCGACCACACCAAGGATCTCCACGATATCCCCTTCATCCCAGTATTTCCTCATGTTATCGGCAACAGCATCATCCACAGCATTAGGAACGGAAGAGGCTGCCAGGGCCAGGTCCAGGGCTGCTCTTTCCGCTTCGGAAAAAGCCGGATGGCTCCGGTACTCCCAGATGTTCTCCAGTTTCTCTTTTTCCGCCTCATAACGTTCCGCTGCTCTGATCGTATGTGCCTGGCAATACCGGCAACCTGCGGCCCGGCTACTGATATAGCCGACCAACCGTTTCAGGGCACTGGTCACTTTGCCCCGGTTCTCCATCACCGCTTTGTTCATTTCGATGAAGGCATAGGCGATCCGGGGACGGTGATACATGGTCTTCACACTGTTGGGGCAGAACCCAAGCGTCTCCTTGTAAAAATCGACCAGTTCCTGGAGTTCTTCATCTCCTTCAGCGGACTTGGGGGCAACGAGCGGTTTTTCCATGAATACGGTATTAATGAGTCTCTAAATTAAGAACTCCCGGAAATCCCAATAGTACAATGACTTGATCCGGTCAACCAACATTCCTCCCTTTTTCTTACCCGATCGCCTCGATCTTTTTTTATCTTTGATGGTCAGAACCCTAATCGTTGACCCTTTATTATGAGACAACTATATACTCTTTTGGTCATTCTGGCATTCATCCCTATTCACGCTGAGGCCCAAACCATCAATGTACCTTCTCAACACAGCACCATCCAGGCAGCACTGAACGCAGCTTCATCCGGGGATACGGTATTGGTCCAGCCCGGCACTTATACCGAGAACATTACCTGGCCTGCGACGAACGGGATCAAATTGATCAGTGCCGGGGATACCACCAATACGATCATCGATGGTGGAAGTTCCGGCCGGGTCATCGATATGAGTTCCGGAACGATCGATACCACTACCGTGATCCGGGGTTTTCAGCTGACCAACGGAGAGGCTTCTTCCTGGGGGGAATATGGTGCCGGGCTTTATCTGAACGGTGTCAGTCCGTTACTCGATAGTGTAAGGATCGCTCATAACAAGGTTACCGGAAATGCCCGGGCTTATGGGGTCGGGATCCATTGCTCCAACGGAAGTCCGATTTTCCGGCATGTTTCCATCGTTCACAACAAAGCAGAAAGTTCCCGGCATTACGGGGGCGGGATCCATTGCAGTAGTTGCAATGCAGCGTTCTATGATTCCGAGATCTCCTACAACAGCCTGGACACAACAACGTATTGCTTTGGTGCAGGAGTTTATCTGGCACAAAAATCCAACGCTGTTTTCAAGCGGACCAAGGTCATCGGGAACACCCTTGCCTCCGGAAGTTTTGGAAACGGAGGTGGATTCTATATCTCGGATACCTCAAATGCAGTCCTTACCAACGTATTGATCGCCAAGAACAGCGTTTACGAAGGAGGAGGAACAGTCAATGGTGCAGGGATCTATAGTGATGACTCGCAACCGGTCATCACCAATGCCACCATCGTTGACAATATCGCCTCCAACGGTACGCTGGAAGCGGGTGGTATTTTCCAGGGGTACAACGGAGATCAGTACGGTCCTATCGTTATCAATAGTATCCTTTGGAACCCCAACGCCTCTTCGGAATTCTACCCCTATGCCCAATTGGATTCCGTCATCTATTCAGATGTAAAAGGAGGATATGCCGGCACAGGGAATCTTGACACCCTTCCTGAGTTCGTAGGAAGCGGAGATTATGACCTTCAAAGCACTTCTCCTGTGATCGATAAAGGAACGAGCCTGAATGCCCCCAACCGGGATATGCAAGGCATCCTTAGGGTCAACCCGGACATGGGAGCTTATGAATACCCCAACCAGGTAGCCGGGATCGAAGAAGAACAAGAAGAAACGGTCCGGGTTTATCCCAATCCGGCTTCGAGCCATTTGTGGATCGAACATGATATTGAAGGGAGGAGCAGGATCATGCTCCTGGATGCCACGGGCAAGAGAGTCATAGACCGGAACCTGAACCGGACGCGGACACAACTCGATGTTGGAGAACTTCCGGAAGGGCTTTACTTCTATTCCCTCAGGAACCAAGAAGGAAAAGTAGTAAAGGCCGGGAAGTTGTCGATCCTTGCCCACTAAGGCACCCTCAATGAACGATTTCCTATTTAACAGGGGCTTCCTTTAAAGTAAGAAGCCCCTGTTCTATTTTCAACAAACCCACCAAATGCGAACAACGATGCAAAAGACCTACAACCTTTCCCTTTCCTTAGCAGGAGCGTTCTTATGCTTGCTCCTGCACTATGAACCCCAAGCCCAGACCCTGAATGTT
>CAZAYA010000178.1:0-4528 GCA_964489175.1 uncultured Flavobacteriales bacterium
TAGGGCATCTCCAGCAAACAAGTGCCGCAAAGGAGCGTTTCATGACGGAACAAAGCTTGTCCGCATCCCGGACAAGGCCTTGGAAATACCATATGAAAGAGGTCCCGATACATAATGATCCGGCAATATTGGGGGTTATTCATCTATAATGATCGGACGGGATGCTCAAGAGTGCCGAAATCAATACTTTCGAACCATTATTTTTGCCCATAAGAAAGCCGAAATGCCATGACGGACCCCAAGCATGAAATTCCCGAAACCCCTGCCGGGAAAGAACGTTCCCGGCGGGATATTATCTATATCATCATCATCATTTTGCTGTTGCTGGCCAACGGCTATTCCATCTGGAAATGGAACCAGACGGACCAACAGGTGAAGCGCATCCTGGTGGAAAAGGAATCGGAAAAAGAGAAGAAAGAAGCGCTGAAAAAGGACCTCCAGGCCATGTTGGACAAATACGATCAGCTGGAAGTGAACAATGACTCCCTGAAAAAGAAGGTGAAAAAAGAGCGGGAGAAGATCAAGGAGTTGATGGACAAGATCGACCGCTACCAGTACAGCCTTGCCAAGGCTGAAGAGGAAAAAAAGACCCTTCGCAAGATCATGCAGGGATATGTGCACACCATCGATTCACTGCACCAGGTGAATGAACAGTTGGAGACCGAGAACAAGACCATCCGGACCGAACTGGGCGATGTCAAGTCCAAAAAGGAAAAGCTGGAAAGCAAGACCCAGGACATGGAAAAGGACCTGAAGACCGCATCGGTTCTGAAGACTGCTAATCTCAAAGCCGAAGCCATTCGGATCAATCTGCTCGGTAACCCCAAGGTCACCACCCGGGCCAACCGGACCGAGAAGGTCAAGACCTGCTTTACCCTTTCCGAGAATCCTTTAGCGGAAAAAGGAAAACGAGAGATCTACATCCGCATCATCAATCCACAGGGACAAGTCCTGGCTGAGGGAGAGGACGGCGCCAAACACAAATTCGAGTTCGAAGGGGTCCGCGGCCAGTATACCCTGAAACACACCATCGATTACCAGCAAAAGGAAATGGAGCTTTGCCTTTACTGGGGGATGGACCAGGATGACATTCCTGAAGGAAAATACGGGATAAAGGTCTATGAGGGCGATAACCTCATCGGCACCACCACCCTCACCCTGGAATAGGCCCTTGTTTCAGAAAAAGGCCCTGACCTGGACATTGCCATTGTGAACAGTCCGGGAGCCCTCCGCTCCGCGACCACTGTAGCTAACATTAACTTCCATGTTCTCGGACAGATTCCGGCGGAGGGTAAGGTCCCAGACCAGGTTTCTCCCTTTCTGCAAAGCCTCCAGCATCTGGAAAGCAAGCGAACTGTTCTCTTCTCCTGAATAATCCAGCTCGATGTAATCCACCGTAGCCCGGAAGGTCCCTGAACTAGGAATGTTGTATTTGATCTCCGCCCCCACCTTTTTCAGGACCGCGGTCTGTCCACCGAGCGCATCCACATTCTCCTTGTCTGCATACTCCCCTTTCAAGGCCACCCTGAACCGGGTCCCGGAGCGATAGGAGATCTCCGGTTCCGAACGAAGGACCGTGATCGAATAATTCCGGCCGGTCAGAAAATCCGAGCGGTTCTCATTCAATTCCTTATGATTGGCCCATTCCAGGGTGAAGGCCCGGGTGAGATTCCAGCGGATGTTCACCACATGCGACAGATCTGCTTTAGAATTGAAACCATTGGCCAGCAGAGACTTGTTGCGGATATCCTTATAGGTGTAATCGCATCCGAAAGTAGGATGGGTGCGGTTGAAGAAAAAGGTATTGCGGAAAGAGGAATTCATAGACAACAAGGTAGTATCAGCAATATCCTGCCGAAAAGGATCATAAGCCTTGGTCCAGTCCGTATTGTTGGTCTTCCGTTCGATCCGGTAGGCCACCTGATCACTGAACCTGGAGAGGAACGCCCGAAATCCTTTTTCCTGCCGCCCCCAAACTTTCCTCGGTGTGATATTCAGGATCTGGTTGAACTGATTGGTAAAGGTTTTGGCATATTCATCGGACCGGATGAAGGACCGGATGTACTTAGCCTGGTCGGAAAAGCGGGCCTCCTCGAATTCATTGAGCTCCTTTACCCCATTGTCGTTGTGGTCCACCCAGGCGTAAGCTCCCTGACCGGCTGGCACTTCAAGGTAGATGAACTCTTTTTTACGCTCTCTCCCGGATCCCACTTCATAGAAAGTAGAAGCTGTAATGGCCTGATCGAACAAACGCCATTTGTATTCCAAGCGATTAAGTAGCGTTTGGTCAGGGCGTTGCCCGGTAAGGGTGGAGTCCGTAATGGCAAGGTCCCGGTAAGCTGTTTTACCACTTAACTGGCTGTTCGGGTTCTTCCGGATATTGAACGAGAAGCCATACTCCCTGGCAAAGGTGGACTGTGCCAGGGCATTCCGCCCCGCCTGCTTGTCGGTACGCTGCCCGTAATAAATTTTGTACCGATTAATAGCCGTATCGGGGTTGGAAATGAATCCTTCCCATTCATAGAACTGATAGCTGGACGGCAAGAGCGTATCATGTATAGCAGGCCGCATGATATTGCGTTCATGGTAGTCTTCATACCCGACCACGAAGTATTGGAAAGCCTTGGTCACGTGACTCCGGTGCCGGAGGAAACGGGTCCGGTTCACGCTTTCAGTCCTAAGGAAGCTCCCGTCCAGCTGAACATCGAAACCCCTGAAGGCAAGGTCGGTATTAAGATCGTTCCTGAAACCGGAATAAACATCGCCTGTAAGGAAATCATCTCCGCGCAGAAAGGTTTGAAAGGTGTAACCCGCCTCCCCTACTTCCTTTTTCTTCAATTGAAGCCCTGCCTGACCCAATTGGGCATGGCCGGTATCATTGTTGGCATCAAGGTTCCAGTCCCGGTCGAACTCCACCGACCGAAAGCGCTCTATCGGGGAGAAGTCCTTTTGCACATTCTCCAAACTCAACCGGGTATGCAGTTTCCAGGGATCCTCGGCTTCTTTTTGTAGCGGCTTTTCATTCTTCAGACCGATGTTCACAGCATGGCCAACGTTATCCTCGTTTCCCTTCGGCGAAAAGGTATTTCCGTCCCGATTCGAAAGGGCGGACTCAAAAGAAAGGGTGGTCTGGTCAGAAAGCCGGTGTTCACCCTCCAGCGTAAACATCTGCTGTTGTTCAGGAGCGGTGAGCACGATCACCGGCGCATAAGCACCTTTGTGAACGATCCGGTTGTTCACGGTATCCGGTGCCACCCATTGGAATGCCCTTCCATTGGCCGTGAAATCCGTTTCCCGGTAATCCCCGTTCCCCTGTCCTACCTGTGAGAAGCGAAGCTGATAAACAGCTTGTTCAGGATCGTTGGAGTGGACGAACACCGAGTCATAGCCCAATGAATCGGTGAGGCGGTACAAGACCCGGTCATTGGAATACTCCACGCTATCGATGCTCGGTACCACAGTACTGAAAGGGTCCTCTCCGGCCTCCGCCAGCACCTGTTTCTGTGATTCGGTCAGCTCCTGTTGCAAAGGCTGGTTCTTTGCATCCTGTTCGGAATAAAGGTGGAACCGGAGGTCCGTTCTTTTGGAATGGAAATGGTCGGAGAACTGGAAGAGCGAGCGGGCATAACTTTGTTCGGTGTACTGGAATTCCACCTTGATCCGCCGGTCCTTGGTGATCAACTGATTGGTCGTGAAAACGATCTCAGCAGCATTGTAATCGATCACGTAATCCTCGTTCTGTCCCCGTTTCATCAATTTTCCATCCACATAGACCCGCTCCGTCCCTGCCAGAACAACGATGAATTGCTCATTATCGGCACCGGTCAGTCGGTAAGGTCCTTGGTTCCCTTCCACCCCCTGGATGACGTTCCGGGCGAATTTCCCTTTGGAAATAGCGGCACCGGCCTGAAGGTCCATATATGGATTGTTCAGGGTGTCCATTTCATCTTCCCGGGATAAAGGCAGCCGGGTGGAAAATTTGGCTCCCTGGGCTCGCTTGAAATACTTCATATATCTCTGGGTGCTGGGAGACCGTAGCTGGAAATCTCCGGCGGTGAGTCTGGAACGATCGTCATACAAACGAATGAACACCTTATCGAAATCCTGAAGCTGTTGGGTATTGCCTTCAGGCTGGATCGGGATATTGTTATCGGTCACTGAAGCAAGGATCTTCACATCATCGGTAATGTTCCCGGAAAGTTCGAGATCGAGGTCCGAACTCACGCTCAGGTCCTGGCTGTTCCCGAATCCCATCCCCCGGGAAATACTCCCGCTCTTTCTGAGTTCACCGAAGCTGACCGATCCACCTTCCTTTACTCTTCCCGATCGGTAAGAATAAGGCTCGAAGCCCCGGCCTTTTTGAACTTGCTCTTCCCGGTGCCGGTGACGGGCTGTCCGGGAAAAGTCCATCGGGAACACCCGGTACCGGATGGTCAGACTGTCCGCAGGAAGTGCTTTTTTCCAGATCAACAATGAGGCGGAAGGATCCAGGGAATACCAAGCGGTATCGACCGGACGGCCCTCGGGA
>CAZAYA010000179.1:0-4508 GCA_964489175.1 uncultured Flavobacteriales bacterium
CAGGGAGGAGAGTTGTTCAACCAGTCAAAGGTGGACAAGATCCTTATCAGTGGCAAACATGCTACAGGAGTTCGGCTGGAGTCCGGCCAGGAGATCCACTGCAAGTATGTGATCTCCAACGCTCATCCCTTGGCTACCCTGGATATGGTGAATTCACCTCGCATCAGGCCGGCTTATCGCAAACGGATCAATTCCCTGGAGAATACGGTATCCGTTTTCACCCTTCACATCGTTCTTAAAGAGAAAACCCTTCCTTATTTCAACCATAACACCTACCATTTTGAAGATGATGTGTGGGACCTGGTGAATTATAACCCCGGGGACTTTCCATCATCTTTCATTATCACTACCTCCGCGAGTTCTAAGACCGAGCGGGAAGAATATGCGGAGAGCCTGACCATCATGTGTTACATGCACTACGATGAGGTGAGACCATGGGAGAACACCTTTCACACCATTACCCATGAAGAAGAAAGAGGTGCTGGTTACGAGGAGTTCAAGGAGAAAAAGGCTCAGCAGATCATCGATAAGCTGGAGAAGACCAGGTTGCCGGGGATCCGCCAGAAGATCTTCAGTTATTACACTTCAACCCCGCTCACTTACCGGGATTACATTGGCAACCTGGACGGCAATATGTACGGAGTAATGAAGGACTACAAGGATCCTTTGAGGACTTTTATTTCTCCGCGGACGCGCATTCCCAACCTCCTTCTTACAGGAGAGAACATGAACGTGCACGGTGTTCTCGGGGTAACGGTGGGGGCTGTGGTCACCTGCTCGGAGCTGTTGGGCAAGAAATACCTGGTGGAGAAGATACAGGCGGCAAGTTGAACCGGGGCCAAAGAAAAAGGCTGTCCCCGCACAGGACAGCCTTTTTTGCTGAGGGTCGGAATTGAGCCTCCTGCTACAAAGTTCCTCTTAGTTTTTGTTCCCGTTCGATCGCTTCGAACAAGGCTTTGAAATTCCCTTTTCCGAAAGAGCGGGCCCCTTTGCGTTGAATGATCTCAAAGAACATCGTAGGTCGGGGTTGTAGCGGCTTGGTGAACAACTGCAGCAGGTATCCTTCATCATCCCGGTCCACCAAAATGCCATACTCCTTGAGGGTCTCCACATCCTCATCGATGTTCCCTACCCGTTCTTTCAGGTCGTCGTAGTAAGTGGCGGGGACTCTAAGGAATTCCACGCCCCGGGAACGGAGCTGGTCGATGGTATCGATGATGTTATCGGTGGCGATCGCGACATGCTGGACCCCAGCGCCGTTGTAGAAATCGATGTATTCTTCGATCTGGGATTTCTTTTTCCCTTCTGCCGGTTCGTTGATGGGGAATTTGATGCGGCCGTTCCCGTTGCTCATCACTTTGCTCATCAATGCCGTATAGTCGGTAGAAATGTCCTTATCATCGAAAGAGATGAGCTGGGCAAAGCCCATGACATCCTGATAGAATTTCACCCATTTGTTCATCTCGTTCCAGCCGACGTTCCCCACCATGTGGTCCACATACTTCAACCCCACGGGAGAAGGCTGGTATTCCGGCTCCCATGGTTTGAAACCGGGAAGGAAAGTTCCTTCATAGTTCTTGCGCTCCACGAAGATGTGCAGGGTTTCCCCGTAGGTCTTGATCCCTGAGCGGATCACATGGCCGTTCTCATCTTCTTCCTTTCGGGGTTCCAGGGCGGGTTCAGCTCCTCGTTTGACCGTCTCGTTGAAGGATTTGGTGGCATCATCCACCCACAGTGCGATGACCTTTACCCCATCACCATGCTCGTTCAGGTGTTCGTTGATGGGGCCGTCCTTTTGCATCGGAGAGGTAAGGGTGAAGCGGACCTTGTCCTGCTGCAGCACATAGGATACACGATCTTTCATTCCCGTTTCCAGACCAGCATAAGCGACCGGCTGAAAGCCGAAAGCTGTCTGGAAATAATGGGCTTGCTGTTTAGCATTTCCAACGTAGAATTCCACATAGTCCGTCCCGTTGATGGGGAGGAAATCCTCTGCTTCGGGCACCTCTTTTTCGATGGTGTGGGCAACGTTCTTATTGTTATCGGCCATGACTTTTTGTTTTCTTGGGTTCCTTAATATAACGGATCCTCGGGGAGGATGCAAGTCCGGCTCAATCGAGCCAGGACTGATAATACTTGCCATCATCCAGTTCCATGCCCCATTTGGTTAGTTTCAATGGGCGGAAGGTGTCGACCATCACGGCCAGCTCTTCGGTCCCTTCTTTCCCAATGCTGGCTTCATAGGTGCCGGGATGGGGGCCATGGGGAATACCGCCCGGATGGAGGGTGATCTGTCCTTTGTCAACATGCTTTCGACTCATGAAATCGCCATCCACATAGTACAACACTTCATCGGAATCGATGTTGCTGTGGTTGTAGGGAGCTGGTATGGCTTCGGGATGATAATCGTATTTCCTGGGGCAGAAGGAGCAGACCACGAAATTGTGGGCTTCGAAGGTTTGGTGGACCGGAGGTGGTTGATGGACCCTCCCCGTAATAGGTTCGAAATCGTGGATGGAAAAGGCGTAGGGGTAATTGTACCCGTCCCACCCGGCTACATCGAAGGGGTGCGAGCCATAAACATATTCATACATGACCCCTTCCTTGCGGATCCGTATCAGGAACTCCCCTTCTTCATCGTGGGTTTCCAACTCTTCGGGCGGACGGATGTCCCGTTCGCAGAAAGGGGAATGCTCCAGAAATTGCCCGAATTTGTTGCGGTACCGATCGGGTGGTTTGATGGGGCTGAAGGAGTTCACGATGAAAAGGCGGTTGTCCGCATCATTGAATTCGATCTGGTAGATCATGCCGCGGGGAACGACCAGATAATCACCATAGCCGAAGGTGATATTCCCTAACAGGGTACGCAGTTTTCCAGAACCCCGGTGAACGAAGATCATCTCATCGGCATCGGCGTTCTTGTAGAAATAGTCCTGCATGGACTTGCGGGGAGCCGCGAGTACGATCTGGAGGTCGTTGTTCACCAGAACGGCTTTACGGCTCTTCAGAAAATCGTCTTCGGGTTCGATGTTGAACCCGGTCAGGCTGCGGGCTTTCAGGTCCTTCTCTGACGCGACCTCGGGCGAATCATCGTAGATCTCTTTGATATCCTTTACCTGAGTGGGGCGATGGAGGTGGTACAACAAGGATGCGACGCCGCTGAATCCTTCTGTCCCGAAGAGTTGTTCGTGATGAAGGTTCCCATCGGCTTTCTTGAAGATGGTGTGTCGCTTGTGAGGAAGGCGTCCGAGTCGGTGGTAGAACATCATAACAGGATGGTATTTGAAGGGCGATCAGGTGTTGAAATTAACGATGGGAAAGTACTAAGTACAAGGTATAAAAGTCCTGTTTATACAGGTCGACAGGAGTTGGCTTGTTCGATAGCGTTTTTTCTGATCGAGATCAGAAAGGGAGATCCGGGAAATACCATTATACGCTCATCCCCTTTTGACCTTTGCCATAAGGACTTTATACTTAATACTTTGTACTGTGTACGTATCATTTCAACCCTTTGATCCGCGTTTTTATATAGTCAGAAGACCCTTATAGAGCAAAGATAAGATCGAAAAAGGACCATTCCATGGCCCCGGGACATTTATTTGTTCCTGTCCTCAGGTCTTCGGAGGAGCTTTTTTTCGATCCGGCCTTTGTTGAAGCGTTTGCCAGGCTCGATCCCTTTGCGATACCGGTTTCTTTCGACTTCCGGAAGTTCGGTGATCTCCCGGCACGCTTTCGTACAGCATCCTTTCATTTGTTCTGCGCATTCGGAACACTGGATGAAAAGCAGATTACAGGCTTCATTCCGGCAGTTGACGTGAGTATCGCAAGGCTGACCACACTGATGACAATGGCTGATCACATCTTCGGTGACCCTTTCCCCGAGCCTTTCATCGAAAACGAAGTTCTTGCCGATGAATTGGGTGTCGAGACCCTGGTCCTTGACCTGCCGGATGTAGGAGATGATCCCCCCTTCGAGCTGATTGACGTCCTGGAATCCTTTGTGTTTCAGATAGGCACTGGCTTTTTCGCAGCGAATACCACCGGTACAGTAAAGAAGGATCTTCCGGTCCTTCTTGTCCCGGAGTTCCCTTTCCACTTTTGGCAATTCTTCCCGAAAGGTCTCCGCATCGGGCGTCAGAGCACCCCGGAAATGGCCCACCTCGCTTTCATAATGATTGCGCATATCCACCACGATGGTGTTGGGATCTTCCAAAGCTTTATTGAAAGCAGTGGCATCCAAGTGGGTGCCGACATCGGAGGGGTCGAAAGTGTCATCGTCCACTCCGTCCGCCACGATCTTGGGCCGGGTCTTGATGATCAGCTTAAGGAAAGCTTCCTTGTCATGCTCAACGGCAAGGTTGAGCCGCATGTTCCGGAAAGCTTCCCGGCTGTTGAGGTTCTCGACAAGCTCGTCATAATGATGTTCCGGTACAGTGAGTTGGGCATTGATCCCTTCGGAGGCCAGGTAGATCCTCCCTAGGACTCCGATCCCGGACCATTCTTCAAAG
>CAZAYA010000180.1:0-4436 GCA_964489175.1 uncultured Flavobacteriales bacterium
GAAGCTCAGGATAAGGGACGAGACGACCAAGCACATCCGGGCGTTCAAAGGGCATGTGACCTTGTTGCGGTGAAAGACGGGGAAAGATATCCCCGGCTTTCTTTTCTTCCTACATTTGAGCAATACCCTGAGCTGAGCCTCGTTCCATGAAGGTCCGACAGAATGTTTACATGTCTTTATCTTTCACTTTCAGGATCTGTCTTTTGATGCTGGGATCCTTGCCTGGTTTTCTTCAGGCACAGTCTGGAGGAAGGACAACCTACGATTTTCTGGAGCTCGTGAATTCCTCCCGCGTGGCTGCTTTGGGAGGGAAGCCGGTATCCATCAAGGATGATGACCTTTCCCTGATGCGGGATAACCCTTCCCTACTTTCCCCGGCGCTGTCCGACAACGTATCATTGACTTATGCCACGCATTTTGCTGGTATTGGGAATGGGGCAGCCTCCTATGCTCATCATTTTGATAGCATCGCCACCACTTTTGCCACTACGCTGGATTTTGTCAATTACGGCAAATTCGAGAAACGGGATGCTTTCGGGCAAAAGACCGGGGAGTTCCGGGCGGCGGACTATGCTCTTACTTTTGGAGCTGGCCGGCAATTGGATAGCCTTTTTTCCGTGGGAGCGAACCTCAAGCTGATCTATTCAGCCCTCTATACATACCGTTCCACAGGAGCAGCTCTTGATATCAGCGGAACTTACCACAATGCCAGGCGCCGGTTGACGGCTGCGTTGGTCCTGCGCAACATGGGGTATCAGCTCCGTACCTATGAAGATGAGAATCGAGAACCACTACCTTATGAAGTGTTGTTCGGAGTCTCCAAGCAGTTGAAACACGCTCCTTTGCGTATCACCTTGACCGGACGTGACCTGCAACGCTGGGACCTGACCTATGAAGATCCCTATGCGCGAACCAATACAAACCGGCAAGGGGCCTCTGTGCAGGAAGAGGGGACAGCAACGACCGGGGAGCGGTTGAAGGACTTCGGAGATAAATTGATGCGGCATATCGTTGTAAGTGGCGAGGTCTTACTGACCGAGAACATTCACATCCGGATGGGATACGATTACCGGCGTCGGCAGGAGTTGAAGCTTTATGAAAAACCTGGTTTTATCGGGTTCTCCTATGGGGTCGGAATCACGGTAGCCGGCTTCCACATTAGCTATGGAAGGGCATCGTATCACCTGGCCGGAGGAACCAATCATTTTACCGTGACCACTGACCTCTCAGGAGGCTGGACCCGGAAGTGAGGAAAACCTATTTTTGTACCACCTTTATAAACAGTACTGTGAGCAAGATCAACATTGCTATCGATGGTTATTCCTCCTGTGGAAAGAGTACGTTGGCCAAAGCCCTGGCGAAAGAACTTGGACTTGTGTACGTTGATTCCGGGGCCATGTATCGGGCCGTGACCTTGTTCGCCCTGGAAGAGGGGTTCCTTGATGAAGCTGGTGATCTGGACAAAGAAGGACTGCTGACCGCTCTGGATCGGGTAGAGATCGCGTTCCATGATCACGAAGAACCGGGCAAAGCCCGAACGTACCTCAATGGTCGGGATGTGGAGGACACCATCCGAACGATGAGAGTTTCGGAACATGTCAGTACCATCGCTCCGATCCCGGAGGTGCGTCAAAAACTCGTGAAGATCCAGCATAGGTTGAGCAGAAAGGGAGGCGTGGTAATGGACGGTAGAGACATCGGTACCGTTGTGATCCCCGATGCCGAGTTAAAACTGTTCATGACCGCTGATAGTGCTGAACGGGCCAACAGGCGTTTTAAGGAACTTCAAGAAAAGGGACAGGATGTCGATCTTGATGCGATCCGCCGGAACATTGAGAAGAGGGATCATGAAGACACTCATCGAGAATTGGATCCTCTTCGTCAGGCCGAAGATGCGATCGTGATCGATAATACCGACCTGACCCCGCAGGAGCAATTCGACCTGGCCTTGTGGTATGCTCGTGAAAAAGGCGGGTAGACCGACCTCATATCAAAGGTTTCGTACTGGCCTTCGCGGGATGAATTTTAACACCTTAGCAAGTGGGAGAAAAACCTTTGAAAAGAATCTATAGTATTTCGGATGGATGCTGTCCCGCTCTTCAGGGGCTGTCTTTGATTCCCGGTTCGGAGGAAGTTAAGAAGGAAGCGTATTCTCTTTCTTCTCTGGTGGGGTTTTCTGAGCAAGTTCATCCCGGAAATTGGTCAACACGTTCATTATCCCTATCTTTATTCTCCATTCCACGACCAATTCCATTTGAGTATGGGTAAGCAGGAGTTTCAGCAAAAGCTCGTCGACTTTTTCAAAGAACACGATAAGTATAAGGTCACCTTGGTGCCGGGTATCGTCAAGCGGTTCCACAAGCATGAACTGCTGATCATGAACCATCTCCATAAGAAATACAATACGGGAGAAGCCCGGGATGTAAGTGAAGAGGAATTGAAAGAAGAAGACATCGCCCGGCGGCATGAAGAAGGAGAGGTGGTTGAAGGATCCGGGGCAACAGCACAGGTCGAGGAAGAGGCTTCTTCCGAAGCGTCTGAAGCAGAGTTCTCATCCGAGGATGCTGAAATGAAGGAAGAAGAGGTTGAACAGGAAGGAGAAGAGGGACAGGAAGAAACGGTTAATGCAACGAGCGAAGAAGAGGGGGATGATCAGGAAGAGGATGAAAAGGACAAATGACAGTTTGTAGAAGTTCATTCAAAGGATAAGGCCCGGAGTGTTCCTCCGGGTTTTTTTATGGGAAAAACCATGGGAAAAGAGTTTTCAGAATTCGACCGGGAATTGGACCGAAGGGGAACGCATTCTGTGAAATGGGATTGGCGTGAAAAGATCTTCGGCCGGGATGATGTACTGCCGTTCTGGGTGGCGGATATGGATGTTCAGGTGCCAGAAGAGATCCTTCGTCCCATGCGGGAAAGAGTACGGCATGGGGTAATGGGATATACCTTCCGGCCGGATACTTATGAGGCTGCTGTAGTTCAGTGGTTATCCCGGCGCCATGGTTGGGAGACAGAACAGGAGTGGATGCGCTATGTTCCCGGTGTGATGTCAGGTATTGCTATGGCAATACAGGCTTTTTCAGAACCGGGAGATAAAGTGGTGGTCCAACCGCCGGTTTATTTTCCCTTTTTTGATGTGGTTAAAGCCAATGAACGTCGATTAGGTTACAATGAATTGGTGCGCACGGAAGAAGGGTATACCATCGACTTTGAGGATCTTGAACAACAGTTGGCAGAGGACAGGACCCGGTTGTTCCTTCTTTGTAGCCCGCATAATCCAGTTGGAAGGGTTTGGACCCAAAAGGAACTGGAGCGGATCGGTCATTTATGTTCAGAACATGACGTACTGATCGTATCCGATGAGATCCATTACGACATTTTTTACGGGAAACATGAACATATTCCCATTGCTTCTTTGGCTTCGGAATTCCTGGAACAGACCATCACCCTGATATCCGCCGGCAAGAGTTTCAACATTCAGGGGATGGGAAGCGGGACGGTCATCATCCCCAGTGACCCATTGCGGGAAGCCTATGATAAGGCTATGAAAAGGAATTGGGCTTTTCATGAGACCGTTATGAGTGTTGTAGCCTGTGAAGCGGCTTACCGCCATGGTTATGACTGGTTGAACGAGTTGGTCGCGTACCTTCAGCATAATCGTAATTTCTTGATGGATTATGTTCAGGAGCGTCTTCCCGGGATATCGGTCCTTGAACCGGAAGGAACCTACCTGGCTTGGCTCGATTGCCGGGAAACGGGGATGTCCCCTAAAGAACTCCGACAGTTCATGATCGATGAAGCACGGGTCGGGCTTAATGATGGTCGGCAGTTCGGACCTGGAGGGGAAGGTTTCCAGCGGTTCAATTTTGCTTGCCCCAGGAAAACCCTTCGCGAGGGTTTGGAACGGATCGAAAGGGCTTTGAAGGAGCGGAGCTGATCAGGGTTGTTTTTGAGTCTTGCCTTTTTGTAGGCTGGCGATCTTTTGTTCCCATTCCTCTTGGGAAAGGACCCTGTTCAGATGGGTGACCGACCGGCTGCTGTCCGTAAAGGTGCGGATGTTCCTGATCATTCCGACCTCCTTCGCGTAAAAGCTTTTTTGGTAATAACCGTTTCGACTGGTTTTGTTGGTCTTGCGATCCAGATATTCGAAATTCAGCTGGTCCTTGAAGACGACACAATCATGATACGCACTGTCGTAGAAGACTGTATCCGTTCGTGCTGTCATTTTCCGGACTCTTTCGAACCGAACCTGGGTGGTGGAATCCGTTGGACTGTCATACAGGGTGGTCCAGACCATCTCGTTGTTGCGGTGAGGGCGCCAGACCATGGCCTGATCCTGGTAGATCCTGCCTTCTGAAGAGCGTAATTGTCCATTGGGCCCCATTTCGAAGGTCACGAAATCGGTGAGGAAAGCTCCGCGCCCGGTTAACCGCTCC
>CAZAYA010000181.1:0-4428 GCA_964489175.1 uncultured Flavobacteriales bacterium
GAACCTGATACCCACCTTTCCCGTTCATCAGCGAAAACTTTCATAAACAACAACTTACAAAAGTTTCACCACTTTCAAACGTGTTGACCTGCTCTGCTTTCTCTTCATGACAGTGCCGGCAGGCCGAAGGCCTGGTAAGCTTAAGCGTAGCGGGAGTAAGAGCCATTAGCCACTGGCGAAGGGGAGGCTCTCCTCGCTCCTGCTTGCCTGCCCCCTGCCTCCTTAGGTAAAAACACCCACCCCCTTCCTGAAAAATCAGGATAACCTCTTTCCTGAGGGTTTCTACATCTTCTTTCCGAAGAACACATAGACCTCCTTCTTAGGTCATCCCCGAAGGGGATCCACAGAATCCTTCATTTTATTCGAATCCATGTTTGACGCCTGTTATAAGGGAGTTTGTAAGGGTAATTTGGCTTTAGAAAAACGGATCAGTTATGTCTTTCAAAGCCCTCATCATCGCCCTCGGAGTCCTTTTCACTGTTCAGGCTGTAACTCCTGCTATCGGGCAGGGACAGAGAGATACGGTCAACCGCTACCGGGTGGTGGCCCAAAAGGCAGGTGACCGTGAAGTGGTCAGTACATCGAACGAAGTCAGGATCGTCAGCCCGACCCGGCTTTTCCTGCCGAATGCTTTCACGCCTAACGGGGACGGATTGAATGATACTTTTGGTCCGGTGACCCGCGGGATCAAGAGCTATTCCATGGTGATCCACAACCGTTGGGGAGAGAAGGTCTTCGAAAGCGATGATCCTGAAGTGCGTTGGGACGGCACTTATGAGGGAGAGCAGGTGGTGGCTGGCAATACTTTCGTTTACAAGATCTCAGCGACCAGCATGGATCATGAAAGATTGAGCAAGAAAGGTCATGTTACCGTGGTCAAGTGATCAGGTGTCGTCGGGAAAGATGTCGTTTTCCAGGGCAAAGCGTACCAATCCCGCTGTGTTCTTCACCCCCAGTTTTTCCAGCAAGCTTCGCCGGTGGCTGTCCACCGTCCTGGGGCTGATGAACAACTGTTCCGAGATCTCCTTGTTGGTCTTTTCCCCCACGATCAGTCTCAGGACTTCGATCTCCCGCTGGGTGAGGTCCTCCACGGTGGCCAGGGAGCTTCGATTTTTGGAGGCATTCCCTTTCTTATTGCCTTTCAGGTAGCGGGACATCATGATAGAGGAAACTTCCTCGCTGAAAAAAGGCTCCCCCCGGGCAACGGTCTTTACGGCTTCGATCAGCTCATCCCGTGGTGCATTCTTGATAACATACCCCCGGGCTCCGGCTTTGAGCACTTTGGAGATGTAGCTTTGTTCGTTGTGCATCGTTAGGGCCAGGATGTTGAGATCCGGTTTTTTATCGAGGGCTTTTTCAATGGTTTCGATCCCGTTGAGTTCTGGCATGTTGATGTCCATGAGGATAACGTCAGGATCCTCGGAATCCAGCATATCCATCACCTCGTAACCGCTATTGCATTCTCCGATGATATTGATATCGTTATCGGAGGAAAGGAGCATGTTGACCCCGTCACGGACGATCTGGTGGTCATCCACAAGTATGGCTTTGATCATGTCAGGCTGATTTATAATGTTCTTGTTCTTCAAGGTTTTCTTCTAGGGGGACCACCAGATCCACACGGGTTCCTTCGCCCGGATCGGAAATGAAGGATATCCTTCCGTTGATCATGCGCATGCGGTTCTCGATGGTGGAGAGCCCTGCCCCCTTTCCGGTGGCCTTCTTTTCCTCCACATCAAAACCGACCCCGTCATCTCTGACGGAAAGATACAATCCTCCGTCGCAAGGATCCATGTCAACCTGAATATGGGAAGCTTGAGAATACTTAAGGGCATTGTTCACCAGTTCCTGGACCATCCGGAACAGCATGATCTCCGTCTCTCTTGGAAAGCGGGTCTCCCCAATATGACTGTTGAAGGAAATAGCAGAAGTGCCATTTATTTTACGAATGTTCTCCAGCATTTCGTTGACCGACAATTCCAGCCCGAATTGGCGAATGGTGTTCGGCATCAGGTTATGGCTGATGGCTCTCGTTTCGGTAATGGCCTGTTCGATCAGGGAGCTGGTGTTCTCGAACAGTTCCCGGTTGCTCTGGTTTGATCCAGCCTTTTCCATTTCCGAACGAATGATCTCCCAGTACATATTGATGGCGGTAAGGGTTTGTCCCAACCCGTCGTGCAAGTCGGCCCCGATCCTCTTCCTTTCATTTTCCCCGGCTATCATTTCCTTGCGGAGGGCTTGCTTTTCCATCTCCTTACGTTCACTGATGTCCCGGGAGTTGATGATCACAATGTCTTCTTCCTTGTTCTTACGGATGAATTTGAAAACCGATTCAAGAAAGATCCATTTTCCATCATGATGCCGGAAGCGATATTCCAATGCTTCCCTGGAAGGTTCTTTGCGAGAGACTTTTTGGAGGGCATGGGAAAACCGTGCTTCATCATCAGGGTGGATATGATCCATCAGGAAACCTCCGATCATTTCATTGGCAGGGTACCCCAGGATCTTTTCCACTGAGGGACTCATGTACACGACCTTTCCTCTGGCGTCGATCACCGAGATAAGGTCGCTCGATCGTTCGATCAGGGTCCGGAAATGCTTTTCGTTTCGGATCAGCCGGTTCTGTAGCAGTTGTACTTCCAGGGTCTTGGCGATGGGGGTGGCCACGAATTCGAGGGTACGGAGGTCCTCTTTGGTGTACTCTTCCTTTATCTCGTAAGATACCACGCCCAGTATACCGATCACCCGGCTTTCCCCTTTGAGGGGGATCCCTATGAAACATTTCACCGGGAATTTTCCCAGATGTTCCACTTCACCCTGTTTCGTTAGCTCCTGGATCTGGTCATAGCAGAGCAATACCGGTTGCCGCTGGCGGATGGTATATTCCGTGAATCCTTTGTTATAGGAACGGGGGTGGAAGGTGTTCTCAGAATTCCTGTCATCGGTAACGAAGGGGAATTCCAGGGTCTTTTCCGCCGAATGGTTCAAAGCGATAAAGAAATTGTTGATCGGCATCAGTTCTGCCAGTTCTTCATATACATCCTTGCACAGAGAAGGTATATCGACGAAGCGGCGGTTGACCTTATACCCGATGTTGAAGGAAATGGCCTTGAGCTTCTCCATGCGTTTCCTTTCGGTAATATCCCGTACGAAGGACTGAATGGCTGGTTTCCCCTGGAATTCCACCTGGGTGGCGCTCACTTCTACCGGTACTTTTGATCCGTCCTTCCGCACATGGAAATGCTCTCTGACCATGGCCCCTTTTTCCCGGACCTCCTGGAGTTCTTCCTGGACAAGGTCAGGGTTTTCCAGGATGTTCCCCAGGGGCATACCGGTCAGTTCTTCTTCTTTGTATCCCAGTTGTTCCAGGGCTTTTTGGTTGACCCTGATGAATCGATGGGTTTCATGATCGATGATGAAGATCGCATCGCTGGCATTCTCGAACAATTGCCGGAAGCTTTGTTCGCTCATGCGGAGGGTTTCCTCGAACTGCCGGCGTTGCTGAACCTCTTCCCGCAGCTTGGTATTGCGTTGTTCCAGTTGGCGGGTGCGGGCTTCCACAATGTTCCCGAGGTTCTGGTTCACCCGTTCGGTATAGGTCTTGGATTCCTGTAAGGATCGTTGTTGCTGGCTGAGCCGAAGGAAGGTCCGGAGCTTCATTTTGAGCAATTCCGGGGATCCAAGGGGGTTGCAAACATGATCGGTCCCTCCTTTGGAAAAGGCTTTTCTGATCTGTTCCTCGTCTTGGTGGTCAGCAGTTATGAAGATCAGCGGGACCTCCCGGTTCTTTTCATTGCCCCGCAGGTAGTCGGCCAATTCGAAGCCGTCCATTTCCGGCATTTGAATATTGATCAGGAAAAGGTCGTGTTCATGTTCCAGCGCCAGTTCCAGCGCCTCTTCTCCCGAAGCGGCCAGGTCTACTTCGTAAGGTTCCTGCCGGAGCAGTTGTTCCAGGGAAAGGCGGGTTTCTGCCTTGTTCTCAACAACAAGGATACGTGTTTCGGGATGTAGAGCTTCATTGGTGATCATAGGTGATGAACTTTCCTCACAAGCATTCTTTAGAATTATTTCCAGTATAACAGAGTTTGAAGAAGAGAAAAAGCAGGGCGAACGAGGGATGGTCAGGGTTAGTCACAGTTCGGGATGAAAAGAGATGCGTTTCAATGGGGAAAGGGGTAGGGCGTTACTTGGGGGGTGGATTCTTTTTATATGCTGGACTTGCTTTGAGTGCAGTCCAATAATAGCCCATTCCTGTGGGGATCTCATGCCCCTTTCCACCTATTTTCAGGTTGGCATTTTCTAGGTAAAATGCCTAGGTCGGTCTGTGGTAGGGTGTGGTAAGGGTGTTGGCTATCAGCCCCTTCCTATTAGTCCGTCTTCCGGACTGGAAGCTTTGGCGTATAGCCTGCGGGAAATGCGGCCGGCTTC
>CAZAYA010000182.1:0-4294 GCA_964489175.1 uncultured Flavobacteriales bacterium
CATGACATCACGGAGGAAGAGGAAAAAGGAGTGATCATCGCCATCCTGCTTCACGATATCGGGCATGGTCCCTATTCCCATGCGCTGGAAAGGAGCATCGTGGAAGGCGTGGACCATGAAGTATTGTCTTCCATGATCATGGATGAACTCAACAAGGAATTCGAGGGAGAGCTGAACACTGGGATCGCCATCTTCCGGAACGAATACCCCAAGCATTTCCTGCATCAACTCGTTTCCAGCCAACTGGACATGGACCGGCTGGATTACCTGAAACGGGACAGCTTTTACAGTGGTGTATCCGAAGGAGTGATCGGCAGCGACCGGATCATCAAGATGCTGGATATCAAGGAGGATGAGCTGGTCGTGGAGGAAAAGGGGATCTATTCGGTGGAAAAATTCCTGGTAGCAAGGCGGCTTATGTACTGGCAGGTCTACCTGCATAAGACGGTGCTTTCCGCCGAACATCTGCTGGACATGATCCTGAAGAGGGCCAAGGAACTGGCCGATCAAGGCACCGACCTTTTCTGTTCCCCGGCTTTTCGAACCTTTCTGTACGGTCGGTTTCAAAAAGAGGACTTCATCGATTCCCCGGAACTATTGACCATGTTCACCCAACTTGACGACTTTGATATCATGGGGGCGATCAAGGGGTGGTGCGAACATGAGGATCGGGTACTGTCGGAGCTTTGCAAGAGGCTCGTCGATCGCCGGCTTTTCCGGATCGAGTTGCAAAAACAGCCATTCCCGGACGAACGCCTGAACGAGATCCGGGAGCGGGTTCGCCGGGAGCTGGAGCTTTCGCCTGAGGAAGCGGAATATTTCAGCTTTTCGGACACCACGTCCAACAAGGCGTACGATCAGGACAGTGAAGGGATCAACATGCTGCTGAAGAACGGGGAGATCCTGGATATCGCCAAGGCTTCCGACAACCTGAACATATCAGCACTGACGGACCCTGTGGAGAAGTACTTCATCTGTTATCCCAAAGATTTCTGTTGATAAGTTTATCCCCGGACTTCCTAACCTCCTACCATTTTAATTCCTATTTTTGAAGAATGGAATTTTCTGCGGCCCAAATAGCAGAATTGCTGGGAGGAAAGGTTGAAGGGGATCCGCAAGTTACCGTCGATACGGTCGCCAAGATCGAAGAAGCCACTCCACGGTCCCTCACTTTCCTTGCCAATCCGAAGTATACCGAGTATATCTATTCCACAGGGGCCTCCATTGTTCTTGTCAACGCTGATTTTCAACCGGAAAAAAACCTTCCCGAAGGTTGTTCCCTCATCAGGGTGGATGATGCCTACCAGGGGCTGGCCCGACTTCTGGAATACTACGACCAATACAAGCAGAAGAAGACCGGAACTGAAGATACTGCCTGGATCGCCGAGGATGCTGAAGTAGACAGGGAGGGTTATATCGGACACTTTGCCGTCATTTCTGCAGGCGCTGTTGTGGGGAAAAGGGCCCGGGTGCATGACCATTGCTACATCGGGGCCAATGTCAGTATCGGCGAAGGAACGTTATTGTATCCTGGGGTCAGGGTTTTGGATGGGTGCCGGATCGGCAAGAACTGCATACTCCACCCAGGAGTGACCATCGGGAGTGAAGGGTTCGGCTTTGCTCCTAACGATGAGAACAATTACCAAAAGGTAGCCCAAACGGGCAATGTGGTCATCGAAGACCAGGTGGAGATCGGTGCCAATTCCACCATCGACCGGGCCACCCTTGGATCCACCGTCATCCGGAAAGGGGTGAAACTGGACAACCTTATACAGGTCGCCCACAACGTGGAGATCGGGGAAAATACTGTCATCGCCGCTCAATCCGGTATCGCAGGATCTTCCAAGATCGGCAAGAACTGCATGATCGGAGGACAGGTCGGTATCATCGGACATCTGAAGATAGCCGATGAGGTCAAGATCGCTGCCCAATCCGGTATAGGCAAGGACATCGAGAACAAAGGGGAAGTCGTGCAAGGGTCCCCGGCCTTTGAGTACAAGGAGTACAACCGGGCTTATGCTACCTTCAGGAATCTTTCCAGGATGAGAAAACAACTCGATAAAATGGAACAGGAACTCAAGCAATTAAAGGAAGTAACGAAAGGATAATGGAAAAACAGCGGACGATCCGGCGATCGGTCACTTTATCAGGAATAGGGCTTCATACCGGCCAACAGGTGGAACTTATCATCCACCCGGCCCCGGCTGATCATGGGTACAAATTCCAACGCTCGGACCTGGAAGGACAACCTGTCATCGATGCCGATGTGCGGAATGTCGCTTCCACAGAACGTGGAACCACCCTTGAGCAAGGTGATGCGAAGGTTCACACCTCCGAACATATACTGGCCGCATTGTAC
This sequence comes from uncultured Flavobacteriales bacterium, assembly GCA_964489175.1. Lineage (GTDB taxonomy): Bacteria > Bacteroidota > Bacteroidia > Flavobacteriales_D > CAYVSK01 > CAZAYA01. The sequence continues at coordinate 2,360 of CAZAYA010000182.1, forward strand.
GGCCTGCAAGTAGACAATGCCCTGCTGGAGCTAAATGGTTCCGAGGTACCTATCATGGACGGAAGTGCCGCTCCTTTTACCGAGGCTTTGGAGGATGCCGGCTACGAAGAACAAGATGCGGAAAGGGAGTACTTCGTTCTTCAGGAGAACCTCACCTACGAGGACCCCGACCACGGGATCGAAATGCTGGCGGTGCCGGCCGAGGATTTCAGGATCACGGTAATGGTGGATTACAAATCCCCGGTCCTGGGCACCCAGCACGCCTCCATGTACAACATTCATGAATTCAAGGACAACGTTGCCGACTGCCGGACCTTTGTTTTCCTCAAGGAATTGGAAAAGCTGGCCAAAAGTGGGCTGATCAAAGGAGGAGACCTGGATAATGCGATCGTGCTGGTAGATGAGGAGAATGTCTCCGAAGACTATCTAAAAAACCTGGCCAGACTGCTGGGCCGGGAAGAGAATCTTGAAGTGAAGGTGAAGGGGTTGGGCGTGTTGAACAACAGCGAGCTGAAGTACCAGAACGAACCCGCCCGGCACAAACTGCTGGACATGGTCGGCGACCTGGCCTTGCTGGGCAAACCGATCAAAGCACATATCCTGGCTGCTCGTCCCGGCCATATGGGGAACGTGGAATTCTCCAAGAAGATCCGTGACCTCATCCGCAAGGACGAAAAAAGCGGTCCTCAGATCGCCCCGGACCAGGAGCCACTCTTCGATATCAATGATATTATGAAGATGCTCCCCCACCGCTCTCCTTTCCTGATGATCGACAAGATCATGGAAATGGGAGAGAACTATATCGTGGGGGTGAAGAATGTCAGCATGAACGAACCCTTCTTCCCGGGCCATTTCCCCGGCAACCCTGTTATGCCGGGAGTGCTTCAGGTAGAAGCCATGGCACAGGTGGGAGGCATCTTCGCGCTCAATACCGTTCCCGACCCTCAGAATTACCTTACCCTCTTCATGAAGATCAACGAGGCCAAGTTCAAACGCAAGGTCTTACCGGGAGACACCCTGATCTTCAACCTTGAATTGATGCGCCCGATCCGGAGAGGGATTTGCCACATGCGAGGGAAAGCCTATGTTCGCGGAAAGCTTGTGACCGAAGCAGAGATGATGGCACAGATAGTCAAGATCGAGGATGAGAAGGAAACAACCCATGAGCAAGCCCGTAGCGAACATTCATCCTGACGCCCGCATCGGGAAGAACGTCACCATCGAACCCTTCGCTACGATCGAAGAGGACGTTCAGATCGGTGACGGATGCTGGATCGGCCCCAATGCCGTCATCATGAAAGGAGCCCGCATCGGGAAGAACTGCAAGATCTTTCCCGGAGCTGTGATCGCTGCCATCCCACAAGACCTTAAATTCAAAGGAGAATACACCACTGTCGAGATCGGCGACAACGTGACCATTCGTGAATGCGTTACGATCAACCGTGGTACTGCCGATCGTCAAAAAACGGTCGTAGGCAACAACTGCCTGCTGATGGCCTATGTCCATGTCGCCCATGATTGCTTCATCGGGAACAACTGCATTCTGGCCAATACCGTGAACCTGGCCGGCCATATCGAGGTCGAGGACTGGGTGATCCTGGAAGGGCTTGTCGCGATCCAGCAATTCGTCAAGGTCGGACAACATGCTTTCGTTTCCGGAGGTTCGCTGGTCCGGAAAAACATCCCGCCCTATGTCAAGGCAGCCCGGGAACCATTGACCTATGTCGGCATCAATGCAGTAGGACTGAAACGAAGAGGTTTCGATGAGGGGACCATCAACCGGATCGAAGATATCTACCGAACCATCTACGTCAAGAATTCCACCATCAGTGCCGGTCTGAAAATGCTGGAAGAAGAACTGGATGATTGCCCTGAAAAAAAGGCCATCACCGGGTTCATCAATTCCTCCGAAAAAGGTATCATCCGGGGACCGTC
>CAZAYA010000183.1:0-1109 GCA_964489175.1 uncultured Flavobacteriales bacterium
AAAACCAGACGTGTTGCCAGTTACACCATCGGGCAGTCGGGGAGGCAAAAATATGGAAAAATTCTGATCCGATAAAGAAGGGAAATGCCAGAGGGCAGATGCCAAAGGGGAAGCGAATAGGGACCAGCGAATAGCGAATGGCCAGGTTAGAACGGTCTCAAACCCATTTGCCATCTGGCATTTGCCCTCTCCCTTTTTCCCTCCGCCATCTACTGTTCCTCATAAAATTCCACCTCGAACTCCACGATCTTGATCAGCTTCGTCTCGATGTCCTTGGTGAGCTCCGCTTTGAGGAGCATGGTGTCCCGGTAGAGGTATTCCTTGTGGGTCTGGTGGGTATTGTTCACGTATTGGTCGGCGGTGAGAAGATTGCCTACATCGTCGTACGTGAATGCCCAGGCCTTGGAAGTGGTGTCCGAGAGGTCGTGGTCCTCTTCCCGGCGGATCACCCGGCCTTTGGCATCATGTTCGTAGGTGATGCGGGAGCGGCGGCGGGTTACCACCAACCGGGTGCGCTGTTCCTTTAAATAGCCGTATTCATCGCGCGTGGTGAATGCTTCCTTGTACAACCGCCCGCCGCTGTTGTAATAGGAACGCTTTACGGTGCCATCCTCCAGCGTGTCGTAGCTGTAGGTCTCCTCCGTGATGACGAAGCGCTGGTCCAGCTCGAAATCGTAGCGGGAAGGGCCTTTGTTCGTCTCCCGGCTGTAGGTGACCTTTTGCAGGCGGCCTTTGTCATCGTAGTCGTACTGGTAGGAATAGAAGCCCTGTACATCGTTCCGCCGCCGCAGGGCCAGTTTCCCGGCATCGTTGTAGTGGTAGTTGATGATGGTGGTGTCCTTCTGCTTGTCGCTTTGCCGGAACGTTTCGTACTGCGTGATCATCCGGCCTTTCTCGTCGAATTCGAAATAATATTCCAGCCCTTTGGTGCGGATGCGGTCCATCTCCTGCTTGGTGGATATTTCGCCGTTCAAACTGCGGATGTTGTTCCGCCGGATGAAATCGGTATTGAAGAATACTTTGCTGAAGTTCTGCCCGATAAAAAATCGGATAAAGTAAAGGAAGTACAAGGTAAGGGAAATGTAGTCGCGATGACCGGGGACGGCGTT
>CAZAYA010000183.1:1119-4250 GCA_964489175.1 uncultured Flavobacteriales bacterium
TATTGAAGAAGGGTTCATCGCCGAAGTACCGGCCTTCTTCCTGGTAGAGGATTTGGGCGGTGGTGGGTGTGCCTGCCAGGGTGAGCAGGAAGAGGAGTATGGAGAAGCGGATAGGCATGTTGGTGGGGCAAAAATAGGGAAATGGCAGATGCCAGATGCCAGAAGTGGGGAGATGGCAGATGCCAGATGGCAAATGGGGGGAGTGACTGGTAGACTGGAACGCATGTTCATTCCTTACAACCCGTCATTCTGAACCCTCATAGGGAGGCTTAAGAGGAGGAGAGGGTGAAGAATCTCGTTGTCGCTACTATTCCCCTCATGACCCACCATTTCATTGATACAATAGAATGGAGGGCCTGGTCATAATTCCCCCGATAGATCCAGCCATTCTGGATTCCTGATATTGATCAAGGCCTCTTTTTTCTCGCGGGTCTTTCCTTTGATCTCTTTTTCTCGTTGGATCGCATCTTCGATCCGGGAAAACGCTTCGAAATAAACAAGCTTTTTCAATTCATATCGTGCTGAAAAGGATCCTTTGACCAGTTTATTCTCATGCTCATAAAGGCGAGCCTTGAGGTTCGAGGTAATACCGGTATAAAGGGTGGTATTCCTTTCGTTGGTGATCATATAAACACATCCCCCTCTTTTCATGCAGGGAAAGTAGTGGTCTCTATTGGTCGCTTTTCGACGAAATAAGGCCGATCCTTTGAAGCCTAAGACTCGTGCACAGGATATATTGAAAGGGAAATAGGAACTTTCAGCACTGGGGGCGAGTAGCAACAACGAGATTCTTCGCCCCGCTTCCCCTCGATTCCCCCCTATGGGGCTTCAGAATGACGGGACCCAGGGAAAGGATGCGCGTTCCAGCCACCCTTTTGCCCGTATCCTTTTCCCTCCCTTACTGGCTATTGCCTACCTGCTGGCCCACAGGGAACTCCCTACTGGCTCATAAGCCCCACCGCCTCCTTCACCTCCACCACCGGTTCCTCACAAACCTTGTCGTGGCAGACGTAGATCGTGGTCGTGTCGGGTCGGAGCTTGCCCTGGAGGAGGGGAAGGGCACTTTCGTCGGTGCTGCCGAGGAGGAGCTTGTTGGGCAGGTAACGGGTCTCCAGTTCGCGGCGGCGGTCGTCGGCCTCTTCGCCCACGATGGCCACCTGGTAGAAGGGGAAGGCATGGTGGAGGAGCAACTGTCCCCAGTTGGAGAACATCGCCCCTTCGCGGGGCATCTTGTCCTGCACGGTGTAAAGCATGCGGGTGGAAAGGTCCTCCCATCCGGTGTTGTCGAAATACTGGCCGAGGTAGAAGAGGTTCCGGGCCATCTGGGAATTGGCTGCGGGCAGCACGTTGTCCATCACGTTGAAACTGCGGGCGATCAGCGGGTCGTCGAGCTTCGAGGTGTACCAGAACATCCCGCTCTCTTCATCATGAAAATGTTCCAGGGTGTAGTCGCACAACCGGCGGGCCTTATCCAGCCAACTTTCCTCGAAGGTTGCTTCGTACAAAGCAGTGAAGGCCTGGATCACGAAAGCATAGTCCTCCAGGTAGGCATTGATGCTGCTTCCTCCTTCACGGAAGTTGCGGTTCAGGCCACCATCCTCCCGCCACTGATGCGTCTCTAAAAAGGCCGCGTTCTTACGGGCGAGGGTCAGGTAATGTTCTTCGCCCAGCACTCGGTAGGCGTCCACAAAGCCTTTCAGCATGAGGGCGTTCCAGGAAGTGAGGCTTTTGTCGTCCAGCGCAGGGCGGGTCCGGCGTTCGCGTTCCTCGAAAAGCTTTTGGCGGATCTTGTCGATCGCGGTCTGGTATTCGTGAAGCTCCAGCCCCCGGGCTTTGGCCAGTTCCTCATCGCTTTGGCGGCGAAGCAGGATGAACCGGTCGCCTTCCCATTGCCCGTGTTCGTTGATGTTGTAATGGTCGCGGATCAGGTCGTACTCCTCCTCTTCCAGTTCCTGGTGGAGCTGTTCCTTGGTCCAGACGTAGAATTTCCCCTCCTCTTCCTCGCTGTCGGCATCGATGGCCGAGAAGAAGCCACCGTGGACGTCATCGTACATCTCGCGTTCCACCCAGGCCAGGGTCTCCTCTACGATACTGCGGTACAGGGGCTCTCCGGTGGCCTGATAAGCTTCGGCATAGAGAGAGGTGAGCTGGGCATTGTCGTACAGCATCTTCTCGAAGTGGGGCACTTTCCACCGGCGGTCGGTGGAATAGCGGGCGAAACCGCCTCCGAGCTGATCGTAGATGCCGCCGAAGGCCATCTGGTCGAGGGTGAGCCGCACTTGTCCGAGTACATCCTTGTCGCCTTTGAGGTGACCGTACCGCAGCAGGAATTGCCAGTTGTTGGGCAGGGGGAACTTGGGGGTCTTGGCTTCACCGCCGTGTTCGCGGTCGAACCGGTTGGCCCATTGGCCCACCATCTTTCCGAGCAAGGCCGTATCGATGGCCGGTTCGCCTTCGGGCACGTCGATGAGCTCGGCTTGTTGCACGCCGTTGGTGAGGCGTTCCGCGTATTCAAGCACCTTTTCGCGTTCATCCTGGTACACGGCCGCCAGTTGGCGCAGGGCATCCTTCCAGCCCTGTTTGGGGAAGTAAGTGCCGCCGAAAATGGGGCGGCCGTCGGGGAGGGCAAAGCAGTTGAGCGGCCATCCGCCTTGCTGGGTCATGAGCTGTACGGCCGTCATGTAGACCTGGTCCACATCGGGCCGTTCTTCGCGGTCCACTTTGATCGGCACGAAGAACTGGTTCATGATCGCGGCCACTTCCTCATCCTCGAAGCTCTCGCGTTCCATCACATGGCACCAGTGGCAGGAGGAATAACCGATGCTCACCAGCACGAGTTTGTCTTCCGCTTCGGCCTTGGCAAAGGCTTCTTCGCCCCAGGGTTTCCAGTCCACCGGATTGTGTGCATGCTGCAACAGGTAGGGACTTGATTCTTCGATGAGGTCGTTGGTGTAGGTTGTTGGCATAGCGAAGGATAAGATTAGGGGCAAAAGTACGGGCTGAAAATGGATCGGGAAGAGGGAAATGGCAAATGCCAGATGGCAGATGGGTTTTGGCATTTCCCTGGAAGGAAGATATTTTCACTGTCCGTTGGTGGCTTTCACCCATTTGGCATTTCCCATCTGCCTATT
>CAZAYA010000184.1:0-4210 GCA_964489175.1 uncultured Flavobacteriales bacterium
GGTGTACTTGAGGTCCCAGGAAAGGACCATCACACGCGTTCCCACCGTGTTCAATTTCCGGACGAGCGGCAGGTAATCGCCGTCAGAGGCGATCAACACAAGAACATCGAAATTCTTGTACAGGGCGATCTCGTATGCTTCCAGGGCCAGCCATACGTCGATGCCCTTTTCTTCCCGCTTGCCTCCTTTTGTGGTCCTGAGGGGCAGGTAATGGGTGGTTACGCCTTCGGACATCAATACATCGTCGAAAAGGCGATCCGGATAAAGTTTGTTGGTCCGGTGAGCTTCACCAGCATTGAGGCGACCCCGGAAGTAGTGGGAATCCACAATGTGGCAGCGCCGGAATTCCGACCCTTCCTCTTTGGCGACCTGGTCGCGGATCAGGTCGTGGAGGCCGGAAATGCTGATGCGAGCCTGCCGGGAATGTTGATAGTTGTAAAAGTTGCTAACGTGAAAGAAATAATTGCCATCATAAAAGATACCGATACGAACGGTTTTGTCTTGGCTCATAGGATATTAGAGATTATAAGGTCAATATTAATGATCTGAATAGCTATGGAGCAACATTCTTATTGGGCCCTGTTAACAATAACTGGGCGAAAATGTTGCAGGAATTTTTTCGGACCGATCCCTGTTGAACTAAGTTAAGAAGATCCTCCTGCTGGTGCAACTTTTTTCATTCGTATCGCTTTGATCGTGATCACCAGGGCCAGCAGGAAAGTGAGTAGAAGCGACCCTTCAAATCCGAAAGGGCCACCTGTTAGTAATCGGTGCCCACTGAGAGACTGCCCGATAATGGCTTTTTGAAGGTCGATCCCGCTAACCTCGAATCCGAAGACAGGACCCTGGAAGAGGTTCCAGCTCCAATGCAGGGCGATCGGATACCACAGGTCCCGGGTCCGCGTATACTCGATCCCCAGCAATATCCCTGCGAGGAAGATGTTGATCAGGGCTACCGCGTTCAGGCCGGGATTGAAACTATGGAGCATCATGAAAGCGGCGGCGGATACGCCCAGGGAAAGGGGGATGGACCATGATCTCAGGAGGTTGTTGAGCAGGTAGCCTCGGATCAGGATCTCTTCATTCAGGGATACCAGAAGCAGGAGGAACAGTTGTAACAGGAGGGTTCCTGCCGGGAAAGCCATCGTCCTTACCTGCAGGAAACCACTGGCCCAGAGGATCGAAAAGCCAGCTGCTATGATGAAGAACCCTGTGAGGCTGCCTCGCGAGAAGTTGCTGGAAAAGTTGGCGGTGGAAAACCCCATCGATACAAAGCTGCGGCGGTCCAGGTATTGCCTGAAAAGACTCGTTATAAAAAGGGTGCCGATCAATGTGCAGGTTTGCAATACGATGAAATGGGAGAGGGGAAGGCTTCGGATCCCCATTTCCAGAAGGGCTTCCTTAGGCACATCAAAGAGGAAATGCAACAGGGAAAGCCCGAAGCCTTGCATGATCAGGCTGATCACCACAAAAGCCGGCAGGATCAGCAATCCCCTGCCCCATCCCTTTCCCCGGGAGGGGGGGAGGGTGCTTTGAGATCCATGGTCATCAGGGGCAACCTTCATTTACTTCTCACGCTTTACTCCTTACTCTTCCCCCCATAAAATCCCAGCAACAACACCGGCAACAGGAACAGGTCAGCAATCACGGCACAAGTTAACGCCACCGTGGTCAACAGACCGATGTAGTAGGTGGCCAGGAATCCAGAGAAAAGCAAGGTAAGGAATCCTGCACACAGGATCAGACTGGTCACGATGATGGCCTTGCCGGTGGAAATGAAGGTCCTTTTCATGGCATAGAGAAGGGATCTGCCTTTGTTCATCTCCAGTTTCAGTCGGCTCATGAAGTGGATGGTATCGTCCACGGCGATTCCGAAAGCAATGGTGAAGATGATGGCCGTGGAGACGTTCAGGTCGATCCCGGCATACCCCATTACAGCACCCGTGACCAGCAGCGGGAAAATGTTGGGGACGAGGGTGATGAGAATGATCCGCAGGGACCGGTAGAAGAGGGCCATGATAAGGGCGACCACCCCGAATGCGATCAACAATCCCTGCATCATATTGCTGCTGAGCTGTTGGTTGTTCAGGTCGATCATCCGGGCAGTGCCGGTGAGGTGCAGGGAGAGCAGTTCCGGATCGATGTTCTGGTCGATGAAGGCTTGCAGGGAGTCTACTCTGACCCTGGCCTTGTAACTGCCAATGTCTGGCATTTTTCCACCTATTCTTCCCTCTTTCAGGTCTTGGGTGACCAGTTTGTCCAGGGTCAGTCCCTGGCTTTGGGTGAAGCGCTCCAGTTCTTGTGTGATCTTTTGGGTGGTGGAAGGAGAAGGAGGAAGGTTGAAATGTTCAGGAGTGCCGCTCTTCAGGCCCATGTGGCCGGTCTTTACGACCGTCAGGGGAGAGAAGAGCAGTCCAACCCCGTGTTCTTTCCGGAGGTAGCGGTGCAATTGTTGCAATTCTGCCAGCACTTCATGGTCGAATACCGTTTTCCCTTTTCCTGCCCGGATGCCCATTTCAAAGGGGCGACTGCCGGCGAAATGCTCTTCGAAGAAGAGAAAGTCCTGTTTCATCGGGTCTTCCTCCTGCAAGTTGGCCAGCAGGTAATTGTTCAATTGGATCCGGGAAAGGCCGAACAGGGAAATGGCCAGTAAACCGGTGAACAAAAGAAATAGGAAGCGGGGGTTCCTGAGGACCCACCCCAGGATCCGGTGGAGGGTCTTGTTCCAGAACACGTTCTCGTGGCGGGTTCGTTCTGCAATGCTGGTTTGCCGGGTGAGCAGGAGGGTGGAGGGGAGGAGGGAGGACGTGAGCAAAAAGGCCAGGAATACCCCGATAGCGGTGAACATTCCGAAATCACGCACCATCTGGCTGTTGGTGGTGGTGAGGGTCAGAAATCCGACCGATGTGGTCACGGAGGTGAGCAGGGTGGCCAGGCCGATCACTTTCACGGACTTTTTGAGGGCTTCAATTTTGGACCAACCGTTGCGCAGTTCATCGAGGTATTTGGATACGATGTGGATCACATCGGAAATGCCTACCACGAATAGAATGGTCGGCAGGATGATGAGCAGAACGGTCACGGGTTTGCCGATGGTGGCCATCAGTCCCAGGATCCATACGATGGACATCACCACCACAGTAAAAGGCACCCATACGCCCCAGAAAGAGCGAAAAGCGAATAGGAGGAAGAGGATCACCAGGATCGCCCCCGAACTAAGGAAAAAGGCCATTTCCCTTTTCATCAGGTCCAGGTAATAGGTTTGGGCGATGGCCCGGCCGGCGAGGTGGGTTTCATCGAACTCTTGTCCTGCAACAAGCGCTTTTACCCGGCTTCCAAGGATGTCGCATTTCTTCTTACTCAGTTGGTCCTGGGTGCGGACCACGATGGACACGGCTTTCCCTTTTTCGGAAAAGTAATTGCCCACCAGGAGCGGCATTTGATAAATGCGAATGGAATCCCGGGTATAGGTATCGGGCTGCTCCACCCGTAACCATGGCCGGGTGAAGACTTGCCCCATCAGAGGATCCCTGACATGCCGTTCCAGGTTGGTGGGCGAACGAACTTCCTCGACGTAACGGATCTGTTCAAGAGAATCTGTAAGGGTGGCTACTCTCCGGAGGAAAGGTTCCTGAAAGACCCCTTCTTCGTTGTACAGTCCGATCAGCAAAAAGTCGTTGTCCGTGCCGAATTTCTTCCGGTGCTCCTGCAGGTAATTGGCTTCGGGGTTATCCCGTGTGAAGAGCTCTTCCAGGTTGTAATCGAAACGCAGATCCTTCAGGCTATAAAGGAAAAAGGCGGAGATGACCGTGATGACGGTGATAACGAATATGCTGGTCTTTCGGTACATAGGATCTCCGGGCCATCAGCCCGGATGAAAGTGTTAATTTTCTCCGCCAGGTCATCCCTTTGTTCGGGAGACCTGAGAATACAAATGTCCAAAAACCCAGCTTATGGAAATGATCACAACGAAGATCAGGGAATTGTTGCTCGACTATGGTCCGAAATTGCTCATGGCATTGGTCACCTTACTGGTCGGTTGGTGGATCATCCGGTGGGTGGTCAAAGGTGTGGCCCGGGTAATGGAAAAAAAGGAAGTCGATGCTTCGCTGAGGCCTTTCCTCAAAAGTATTCTGGATGCTTTATTAAAAGTGTTGTTGCTGATAAGCGTAGCCTCCATGGCCGGCATTGAGACCACTTCTTTCATTGC
>CAZAYA010000185.1:0-4168 GCA_964489175.1 uncultured Flavobacteriales bacterium
CCCCCGCCAGCTGGTCAAGGAAAAGATCGCGGCGGCCAAGGAAAAGATCCCTGAAGGGTTGGGGGAGCCGGCCATGGGGCCGATCATTTCCGGGTTGGGAGAGATCTACCAGTACATTGTAGATACCAAGCCGGGTTACGACTCGGTCTATACTTCCATGGAACTCCGCACGATCCAGGATTGGATCATCCGCCGGCAATTGTCCGGGATCGAAGGGGTGGTGGAGATCAACAGCTGGGGGGGGCACCTCAAACAATATGAAGTGGCCGTGGATCCGGACCGGCTCAACAGTAAGGATATTTCCATAGGGGAGGTTTTCAGAGCCCTTCAGCGCAACAATGGTAATACCGGAGGTGCCTATATCGAAAAGGCTGGGTCGGCTTATTTCATCCGGGGAGAAGGGTTGGTAGGGTCCTATGAGGACATTGCGTCGATCCTGATCCGAAAGGAAGGAGGGAATCCGATCCAGATCGGTGATGTGGCTGAGGTAAGAGAAGGATCGGCGACCCGCCTGGGGGCGGTGACATACAACGGTAAGGGTGAAGCCGTGGCTGGACAGGTCATGATGCTCAAGGGCGAGAATTCCATCGAGGTCATCAAGCGGGTCAAGGAAAGGGTGGAAAAGGTCCGGGAAAGCTTGCCGGAAGGGGTGGAGATCGAACCTTACTACGACCGGAGCGAACTGATCGGGCGGACCACCAGTACCATCCAGGAAAACCTCATACTGGGAGGTTTGATCGTGATCTTCGTGTTGGTCCTTCTGCTCGGGGAGTTTCGTTCTGGCCTGATCGTCGCTTCTGTGATCCCTTTGTCGATGCTCTTTGCCCTGGGCATGATGAATTTGTTCGGTGTAACGGCTAACTTGCTGAGCCTGGGTGCTATTGATTTCGGGATCATCATCGATGGTGCCGTGATCATCGTTGAGTACGTGGTGTACCAGATCTACCTTCGGCAAAAGCGGTTGCGAGCGTTGACCGGCAGAGAACTTCGACGAGAATTGGATGATACTTCTGTTTACGCTTCCTCCCGTATGATGCGCACCGCCATTTTCGGTCAGGTTATCATTCTGATCGTCTTCATTCCGATCTTGACGTTGACCGGCATCGAAGGAAAAATGTTCATCCCCATGGCCCTCGCCTTCATGTTCGCCCTCCTGGGGGCCATGATCCTGTGCCTGACCTATGTTCCCGCAGCTTCTGCTTTGTTCCTCAGACCAAGGCGTTCTGATAAGAAGAATATTGCGGAAAGGATCATCGAAGGGATCCAAAAAGTCTACTTGCCTGTCCTTCGCTTTGCGCTCAGAAGAAAAGCCTTGATAATAGTAGCGACACTATTGACCCTGGGAGCAACCCTTTTCATTTTCTTGCGGATGGGCGGGGAGTTCGTTCCCCAACTGGACGAAGGGAGCCTGGTGGTCCATCCGGTCCTCAAACCAGGAACTTCCCTGAGCCAGACCATCGAGACCACGACTGAACTGGAAAAGATCCTGCTTGAAAACTTTCCGGAAGTCCGGCAGGTGGCCACGCGGATCGGTTCCGCCGAGATCCCTGCCGACCCGATGTCGCTGGAAATGTCGGACATGATGGTGATCCTGAAGCCTCAGGAGGAATGGGTGAGCGCGGATACCAAGCAGGAACTGATCCACAAAATGGAAGAACAGATGTCGGTGATCCCGGGGGTGAGTTTTTCCTTTTCTCAGCCTATCGAGATGTTGTTCAGTCAATTCCTTACAGGTGCAAGGGGGGATATAGCGGTCAAGATCTTTGGAAGTGACCTGGAGCTATTAGCCGACAAGGGGGACCAGGCCGCAACGATGATCAGCACCATTCCCGGGGTTTCTTCGATGAACAAGGAGAAAGTGCTGGGTCTTCCGCAGATCAGGGTGAAATACGATCGGGGGAAAATGGCCGAATATGGGCTTCACATCGAAGAAGTGAACCGGACGCTGAATGCTGGTTTCTCAGGAGCTAAGGCTGGTACGGTTTACGAAGGGGAAAAGCGTTTCGATCTGGTAGTGAGGCTGCTGCCGGGGGAGAGGGGTCGTATAGATGATATTCGGGAGTTGTACGTGAAATTGCCTGAAGGAGGGCAAGTACCCCTCAAGGAAGTGGCGGATATCTATTATGATTCTGGACCTGCTCAGATCTCCCGGGAAAACACCCAGCGGAGAATGGTGATCTCTGTGAACACGGGGGAGCGGGATGTGCAATCGGTCGTGACCGATATCCGGGAAAAACTGGACCGGGAGCTCGATCTCCCTCCGGGCTATCATGTGGAATACGGCGGAGATTTTGAGAACCTGCAGCGGGCCAAAGGCCATCTGGCATGGGTGGTTCCTGTGGCTTTGGGATTGATCTTCATCCTGTTGTACCTCACCTTCGATTCTTTGCGTAACTCCTTGCTGGTCTTTACGGCCATTCCTTTGGCAGCGGTAGGGGGTGTGTTCTCCCTTTGGCTACGGGACATGCCTTTCAGCATATCGGCAGGGGTCGGGTTCATCGCCCTCTTCGGGATCGCCGTACTGAACGGCATCGTTCTGATCAGTTTTTTCGAGGAACTTAAAAAAGAAGGATTCGGCAGTGTCCATGAGCGGGTCATGGAAGGGGCCAGACTTCGTTTGCGCCCTGTCCTGTTGACCGCCATGACCGATGCGTTGGGCTTTTTGCCCATGGCCATGTCCGCTTCGGCCGGGGCTGAGGTACAACGGCCGTTGGCTACCGTTGTGGCCGGGGGATTGATCACCTCCACGTTGCTGACCCTGGTCTTCCTGCCGGTGTTGTATTCTATTTTCGACCGGCCTGATGCTGCGCGAACAGGAGGAGGGAATGGAAGGGCTGCTATAGCCGGACTGTTGTTGCTCCTTTTCCCTGCAGGGAGTGTTATGGCGCAAGGTCCGGGTGGAGACACCCTTACAGCCGAAAAAGCGGTGGAAACGGCTTTTGGCCACCATCCCTCATTGCGGAATGCTGAATTGTCCGTAGCCCGGCAACAGGCCTTGCAAAAAACGAACCCAGACCTTCCCAGAACCCGGGTCTTTTTCGGGGATATGGAAACGGAGGTCGGGAATGTTGATGGAACCGGCGTTCGCTCCCGGGGTGTTCAGCAGGAACTCCCCTTACCCATGGAGTACCTTGCTGAAGGTAAATACCTGAAGGCACGGACCAGCAAGGCCCGAACGGAATTCGAACAGCAAAAAGCCTGGCTGCAAAAGAAAGTCCGCCTGGCCTTTGAAGGTGTCTTGCACAAAAAAGAAGTGCTGGGCTTGTACCAACGACTTTCGAAGATCTTCAGGAAAATGGAAAAAGCTGCCAGCAGCCAGTACGAGGTTGGGGCTGTGGGGAAACTGGATCAGCTCACCCTTTCTTCCCGGGCACAGGAGATCAAGGCGCTGGAGGTTCGGGCCCGGGCGGATCTGCGGGTTGCTGAAGAGGAATTACGCCGCTGGATGGGGGTAGGGGATACTTTCCGTTTCACTTTACCTTCCCTGGAACCCCTGGAAATGACCTTGCCTTCTGACAGTGCTTTCCGGAACGACCCCGGGATGAAAACCCGGCAACAAAACATCAGTGTGGCCCAGGCCAGGCATGACCGGGTGAAAAGCACCGTATGGCCGGACCTTTTCCTGAATTACATGGACCAGCAGGTGAGGGGTGTAGAAGGGTATTTTGGCTATCAGGTAGGATTCAGCATTCCTCTTGATCTGTGGAATTATGCCGGAAGGAAAGGAGCTGCGAAGATCAGTGTTGACCAGGCAGAAGCTGAATTGGAAGCCTATCGGCATGAGACCATGGCCCGGTATGAACGGTACCGGCAGCACTTTTTGAAACACAAGGAACAATTGTCCCTGTTCCGCAACGGCAGACTGCAACAAGCCCGGGAGTTGATGCGCACTGCTGTCCGGCAGTATGAGGCTGGTAGCATAGACTACGTCAAATATGCCGAGGCCATGGACCAGGGCATTCGCATCCAGGAAGAATACCTGGATGTGGTTTTGAATTACAATGCATCGATCATCCGGACTCGTTACATCACGGGCCGATAAAAACCGAAGAAGATGAGAACCTTCAGTTATTTCTTATTGCTATTACTCCTTGCTGGATGCCATGAGAACGCCCAGGAGGAAGGACATGACCATGGGAAGGAACCGGCCGCTTCTGCTGGGTCCCAT
>CAZAYA010000186.1:0-4154 GCA_964489175.1 uncultured Flavobacteriales bacterium
TTTGCTCCGGAAGCCTGCCACCCCGAAAATGTTCTGAATGAAGATCGACACCCGGTTGGTCCCATTCGCCACCGCAGGAGGAAGGCCAGTGAATATCAGGACCGGCAGGGTGATCAACGAACCCCCGCCAGCGATCGCATTGATCCAACCAGCCACAAAACCTACTCCAAGGATCAAAAGTGCATTCCAGTAATCCATGCTCGCTCAGTCTCATCCCCATTTCCGGGGAGTCAACGGCAAATGTAGGAAAAGGAAACAGGCGGTCTGGATCAGCGAAGAATGCCGGACTCGTTCAGCCAGCGACGGTATTCACGCGCATAAGCATTGTGCTGGCGAAGCGTCCGGGCAAAATTGTGATAACCGGAACTATCCGGCTTGGCGCACATGAAAAGATGATCATGTTCCTCTGGGTTCAAAACGGCTTTCAGCGAGGAAACCTCCGGCAATTCAATAGGACCAGGCGGCAATCCTTTGTAACGATAAGTATTGTATGGCGAATCCACCTCCTTGTCCTTGTTGAGCACCCGTTGCACGGAAAAATCCCCCATAGCATAGATGAGGGTAGGATCGGATTGTAGCTTCATCCCCCGCTCGAGGCGATTGAGATACAACTCCGCCACTCTGGGTCTTTCATCAGGATGTTTCTTTTGCTCGGCTTGTACAATGGAAGCCAGAATAGAAACTTCCTTGGGTGACAAGCCCAGGGAGCTGGCTTTTTGCCGGCGTTCTTCAGTCCAGAACCGTTCATATTCCTGGTGCATTCGCTCAAAAAGGCCTTCAGCCGAAGTGTTCCAATAGAGTTCATACGTATTGGGGATGAACATCGTCAGCACATCGGTCGTATCAAAACCATATTCAACCACGAATTGCGGATCACGGAGCAGGCGAAGCATGGAAAGTGAGTCGGCCTCCACTTGGTGGGTAACCTTACCGGCCAATTCAGTTTTGGTGCGAATGCCATGAAAGCTGACCTGAACAGGCACCTGCTCCCCTGATCGCAATAGATCCACGAGTTCGGAGTTGCTCATCCCGTTCCGGATACGATAACGGCCGGGATGAACATGGCTGGCGTAGTTCTTTTGCTCACTGACCCATGCAAAGCCTTTTTCCCGCTTGATGATCCCTTCCCGCGCCAGTTTTTCCTTCACATCGACAGCATTCGAACCCGTAGGAACATGAAAGAACACTTCCTTCTGCTCAAGAACCACATTGGGAGCAAAGATCATCCGATAGTAGCGATAGCCAACATAACCAGCCACTGAACCGCCCAGCACCAGAACCAGCAATATGATCAACCACACCTTACCCGTTTTGCTTTTCCTTTGCTTTGTCATCTTCGTCAATGCTGTTTTTCCATGGCCTGCAGATCCTGGTATGGGTAAAGCTCCTCCAGGTCGGATACCTCATCCTGTTCCACCCGGCGTTTGATATGACTTCTTTTCAACTGACCGAATTCAGAGATACCACAGGCCTCCAGGATCTGGATCATGGACCCGACCGTCTCCTCATGAAAATTGGCCACACGATGGAGCTTGTCTTCCACCACCAGCCCTTTTTCAAGGTCAGGATCATGGGTGGTGATGCCGGTGGGACAATTGCCGGTATTGCACCTGAGCGCCTGGATGCAGCCAAGTGCGAACATCATACCCCGGGCACTGTTACAAAGGTCCGCCCCCAGGGCCATTACTTTGATCATATCAAAACCAGTGATGATCTTGCCTGAAGCGATGACCCTGACCTGATCACGAACACCATGGCAGGTGAGCGCATCGTGAACGAGCGCCAGAGCCCCGAACAAAGGCATCCCGATCGAATCTGAGAATTCCAGAGGAGCGGCACCAGTCCCGCCATCCGAACCATCTACCGTCACAAAATCCGGAACGATGCCAGTCTCGTCCATCGCTTTGCAGATCTCCAGGAACTCATCCGGCTTTCCGATACATAATTTGAACCCTACTGGTTTTCCCCCGCTCAATTCCCGCAACTCCCTGATAAAAGACAACATTTCCTCCGCATTGGAAAAAGCTGAATGATAAGGCGGCGACAATACCTCCGTATAAGGTTCGATGTCCCGGATCGCCGCTATCTCAACATTGTTCTTCTTAGCCGGCAACACCCCGCCATGTCCGGGTTTGGCCCCTTGTGATAATTTGATCTCGACCATCTTCACCGAGGGACGTCGGGCATTCTCCCGGAACTTTTCCCGGGAAAAGTTCCCTTGCTGATCGCGGCATCCGAAATAACACGTTCCGATCTGCCAGATCAGGTCTCCCTGATGCTCGATATGGTAAGGGCTGATACCTCCTTCTCCCGTATTATGAGCGAACCCTCCTTGCCGGGCTCCTCCGTTCAGGGCCAGGACCGCATGTTTTCCTAATGAGCCAAAGCTCATGGCAGAAATGTTGAACACGCTGGCTTCATAGGGTTGAATGCATTCCCGGCTTCCCACCCTGACCCGGGGATCGGAGGTAGGGAATTTAACGGGATACAAGGAATGTTCGATCCATTCATAGCCCGTACGCTGCGTATCCACCTGTGTTCCGAAAGGGACAGTCTGCAACGTTTTTTTGGCACGCTGATAAACGATGGCCCGTTGCTTTCGATTAAAAGGGCGGCCATCCAGATCGGATTCGATGAAGTACTGGTAGATCTCCGGCCGAATGGTCTCGAACATGTAGCGAAACTTACCGATCAGCGGAAAATTCCTGAGAATAGTGTGCTTCTTTTGGAAATAGTGATAAAACCCCATCAACAAGACCGGGGAAATGATCAGCAAAAACCACCACCAGGTATTGGACAAAAAATAACCTCCGGCAGCCAGCAGAGCGATCACGATAAGGGAAAGGATGAGGAACCTGCTTCTCATTTTTCAGAACGGATCAATTGCAGGAACAGTTCATCTTTCCAATGGTTTTCGTGGCGAACCCATTCTTTTCTGGTCCCGTTCACCTCGAACCCTTTTTCCCGGAACAATTGCAGGCTTTCTTCATTATCCTCCAGGATACTGCAATACAACTGATGAAGGTCCAGGTGATCAAAAGCATGACGGATCAAAGCTTCCAGGGCATCTGCAGCATAGCCGCTCCGGCGATCCTCTTTTTCTCCGATCAACACCCCTACCCCCGCACGAGCGTGCAAGGGATCGAAGTCGAACAGATCGATGGTCCCGACCACACGCTCATCATCCTGGCTACAAATCATTAGGCGCAACTGCTTTTCCGCGTAGAGATCGTGAAAGCTGTTCACATATTGCTCCAGCAGATGGCGGGAGAAGGGAGCTTTAGTACCGCTCACTCGCCAGTGGTCCGGATCGTTCTCCCACCGGTAGAGCACGTCCACATCTTCCGGTTCCAACCCCCGCAAGTATGTTCTTTCACTCTGGATCATGGATCAATATCAGGAGAACGTTGCAATTGCCGGATCCTGGATTCTACATCCGCCCGGGTATAACATTCCATGGTAAAAGTATTTTCCTGTAGCCGGTGGGTCAAATGAACCTGTAGTTTTTTTCCCACCACTCCATGATCCATCAGGATCGGTAGTAGTTCATGCACCAACCCCGCCTCTTCCACCGGAATTCGTTGTTCATCAGCAAGAAAGTCCCGGATCGGATCAAGGCAAGTAGCCGAAGCCCCCTCCAGATCCCGGCGGGAAGCAAAGGCCCGGTGAAGGCCTGGTTCGAGGTCCTTCTCCTCCTCCGGGAAAAGTTCGATAAAAAGGGTTGGGATCTGCTTCATCCCGATCAGCCGAAATAGTTCTGTGCTATCACTTCCGACCGACCGCCCTTCGGTGGACAGGGAATAATAACGTTCCCGGTAGAGCAATCCCAAGTGAGGAGGAATACGGTCCGCATAAAGCAACAATAACCACAGCCCCTGGTCGGGAGGACGGGTTTCTCCTTCTTCCACACCAGTGGTTTTGAATTCAGCCATCGATCCTGCCTTCATAGACGAATTCTGCCGGACCTTCCAACCACACATCCCTGAAGGACTTTTCTTCATCGGGGGTCAGGTGGACATTCAATTCTCCGCCCCGGGTGAACAACCGGACAGTACGTTCATCAGTAATTCCGGCCAGAACAGCACTGGCGGCAATAGCTGTCACTCCGGTGCCACAAGACCATGTTTCATCCTCCACTCCCCGTTCATAGGTAC
>CAZAYA010000187.1:0-4143 GCA_964489175.1 uncultured Flavobacteriales bacterium
CGGCTTGTTCTTCAGTTTCTTTTTGCTCTCCTTCGGCAGGCTCTTCTTCCTGGGACGCAACCACTTTTTCACCGATCACGATCGTTTGAGCCGGGATCTTCTGGGAACTTCGTTTGTTTTCCTTAATAAAAGAAAATTTTCCATCGAGCGTTTTTTCCCCTGAAAGTCCTTCCTCTGCGGAAAGCTTGTATTTCAAAACGAATTCTTCTTTAGAAGGCAGGGACATCCAAATGAATTTAGCTTCGTTATCCTCGAAAGTGAACGAAGCCCCGTGGCCTTCAACGGAAGCCACGGTCAACCCATCGGGAACGTTCAATTCCAGTTTGGCAAATCCACTCACACTTCCTTTGTGTACCATCAGGTCCACTTCAACACTTTCACCGGGCTGCAGGGAGGCAGGCAATTCATGTGTAACAGAGACCTCCTGGGGGAAAATAAGGTTGAATAAAAAGATCCCCAGCAGGTTCAGGATGATCAGGGCGTGTTTTAACATGGTTCGAACATTTACAGAGCGTCCACGTCAAAACAAATGGATTTTGCACCCCGACCGGTCAGGGAGGTGTTCAAATTACGAACACGGCGATGTTAATAAGGGAAATAGAGAAGGTTAGGACCCCCTGTTATTGCTCGAAGAAATAATCGATCATCCGGCGGAGTTTCTCGGGGGAGAGATCAGGAGATCCTTCAAAGAAAGCATCGATCGCCCAGGTGATCTCATTGGAAGAGATGAATCCATCATTGTTGCGATCAGCGATAGCGATATCAGGAGGAAGACTGTTAGAGTCTCCATCCCCTTCTTTTTTCTGGTCTCCCAATTCGGGCCTTTTAACCCTGTTGGCATTGATCTCTCCGAGCATATCGATATCCCCGCCACCGGAAGACCCTTTCGATTCCACCACATTCAGAGAATCCCGGGTTTCTTTCTGTAATTCTGCGATCCTTTCATCGGTAAGGGTCACGCCGTGTTGATCCACCCTTGCTCCTTTTTCAGTATCAGGTTCCTGGTCCACATGATCAGGAACACCGTCCCCGTCACTATCTTTCGGACACCCTTTGCTATTCACAGCAACATTCGGAGGAGTATTGGGACATTCATCATCCAGGTCTCCAACACCATCCCCATCCATATCCTCGGAATCAATGGATTCGAAATCCACATCCTTGTAGCGCTCATCCACCTCATCCTCTTCCTTCTCGGGGACATCTTTCCCGATCTTATAATGGAGGGAGAAATTCAGCCGCAGGTACGGATCGTTGTCACCATTGGCCTTGAAACCATCGAGTTGATCCGTCATGGTCAGCACGTACGTGCCTTGCACCCTCCCCTCTATGCGCGGGAGAAGCTTCCATTTGAAGCCCGCAGTGAGCGGAAAGGAGAGACCACTGGTCTTCAATGAGCTATTGGTATCACTCAAAGCTGTTTCATAATCGTAATCCCGGCTCAGGATCACCGCTGAATCCGCTTCCGCATCATTCTCAGGAACAGAGCGAATGGTACCGTCTTCCCAATAATGATAGGTGTTCCCGTTCTTATCCTTGAGGTCAGCATAAGGCGTGAACATCATATAGCCAGCACCAGCCCTGATAAAAGGAACAAAAGAGGCGTTCCGCGGCATGATACGATCATTGTCCAGGTGAAGCGTAGCATCCAGTCCGAATTGCATGAGTCGGGTCTCGAAATTCATATTACGCCCGGTATTGTCCGAACAGCAACTTCCTGCCAGCTGTCCGTAAATCCCATGTAATCCGACCCCTAGAAAATTCCCGAACCTCTTTTCCAGGGTCAATCCAAAGTCGGAACGAACGTTGGTAAGGAGTGTGATCCCCCTTCCTTTGAAATGATCGCCGATGTAGGAGTTGAATCCCGCTTCCAGGCCAACGGTAAGGACGCTGTTGTTCGGCCCCTCCTTGCCTTGTTCCTCCTGAGCCAGAAGGGGCAGGGTCAACAGCAGCAAAAAAAGCATGAGCGGAAAACGCAGAGGCATCGGGAAATTGTTAAAGAACTCACTCAAGGCCGTAAAAATAAGGTAAATTTCTCCTCACACCTGATATGACCTATCAATTTCCTGAAATTAAGCGTATTATACACTCTAAAAGTTCGGTTTGAGCAAGTACTGAGAGTAGAATTCATCGATGACTCTCACTGCTTCATCGGGCGTTTCGACCAATTGGAAAAGATCAAGATCTTCCGGATTGGCATTTTCTTCTTTTTCCACAAGGACCTTTTCGATCCACTCCATCAATCCTGACCAAAAGTCCTTACCGACCAGTATAATAGGAAATTTACCGATCTTATTGGTCTGGATCAGGGTCACGGCTTCGAAGAATTCGTCCAGCGTTCCGAAACCTCCCGGGAGAACGATAAAACCCTGGGCATATTTGACGAACATCACTTTGCGCACAAAGAACCGCTCGAAATTGATGAGTTTGTCCCTATCGATGTAATCGTTGGCTTTTTGCTCGAACGGAAGGTCGATGTTCAGGCCCACGGAGGTCCCGCCTCCTCTGTTCGCCCCTTTGTTCGCAGCCTCCATAATGCCAGGGCCACCCCCGGTTATCACTCCATAACCGTGACCGGTCAGTTTATAGGCCACTTCCTCGGCAAGCTGGTAATATTTTTCCCCGGCTTTGGTACGGGCCGAACCGAAAATGGAAACACAGGGCTTGATCTTGGAAAGCTTCTCGAACCCTTCCACGAACTCGGCCATGATCTGGAAAACAGCCCAACTGTCCTGAGCCTTCACCTCATTCCATTCTTTTTCCTCAAAGGCCTTTCTGATCTTCTCGTCATTTTTCTTGCTCATGCTACAGGGGAATAAGGGTGAAATATAAGAATATGTTCAAAGGTCTTTTTCGGGAACGGCTTTGCTTTCCCCGATCTCCTGCCGGAGAAAACGGCCTGTGTGATTGTCCTCTTCTTCCAGAAGGGCCTCAGGTGTTCCACTGAACAACAACGCTCCTCCTCCATCTCCTCCTTCAGGTCCCATATCGATAATATGGTCTGCTATCTTGATCACGTCAAGGTTATGTTCGATGACAAGCACCGTATTGCCACTATCCACCAACTTGTTCAACACTTCCAGTAGGACACGAATATCATCGAAATGAAGGCCAGTCGTTGGTTCATCCAGGATATAGAACGTATTGCCCGTCTCTTTCTTGGTCAGCTCCGTGGCCAACTTGACCCGCTGAGCTTCTCCGCCGGAAAGAGTGGTCGAAGCCTGTCCGAGATGCAGGTATCCCAATCCAACTTCTTCCAGGGTTTTCAGCTTATGGGATATTCTCGGATGATCACGGAAAAAATCCACGGCCTTTTCGATGGTCATGTCCAGCACATCGGAAATGGAGCGTCCTTTATAACGAACTTCAAGGGTTTCCCGATTGTACCGCATCCCATTACAGTCCTCGCAGGTTACATGGACATCGGGAAGGAAATTCATTTCGATCGTTCGCAAACCAGCTCCCTTGCAGGTTTCACAACGCCCACCTTTCACATTAAAGGAAAAACGGCCGGGCTTATACCCCCGCACTTTAGCTTCCGGTGTGCTGGCAAATAATTCCCGGATATCGGAGAACACTCCTGTATAGGTAGCCGGGTTGGACCTCGGAGTCCGCCCGATAGGAGATTGATCGATATCGATCACCTTATCGATATTTCGCAACCCATCGATCCTTTGATGGGGGAGCAACTGTTTTTCAGCTCCGAAAAAATGGTTGCTCAAAGCCGGATAAAGGGTCTGATCGATCAGAGAGGATTTCCCGCTACCGGACACGCCAGTGACCAGAATGAACTTGCCGAGAGGGAATTCCACGGTCACATCCTTCAGGTTGTGACCAGAAGCTTTATGAAGGGTCAGGGTTTTGCCATTACCCTTTCTGCGTTCTTTCGGGACCGGGATCTCCTTGTTACCGAACAAATATTGAGCGGTCAGGGAATCGGCTTTTTTCAATGTATCAGGAGCTCCTTCAGCTACCACCTCACCTCCGTGGACCCCTGCCATAGGGCCCAGGTCGAGCACATGATCGGCAGAAAGGATCATTTCCTTGTCATGTTCCACCACGATGACCGAATTGCCCAGGTCCCGTAAATTTTGCAGAGAACGGATCAACCGGGCATTATCCCGCTGATGCAACCCGATACTG
>CAZAYA010000188.1:0-4141 GCA_964489175.1 uncultured Flavobacteriales bacterium
ATAGCTCGTCTTTTGTACGAAGGGATGAGTTTCAAACGACTCCTGGGGGTTCTCTTCCTGTTCGGTCTGATGGTCATCATCAAGATGTATGTGTTGATGGTGCTGATACCGGGTGTGTTGTTCTGGGTACTAGCGGAATGGACCGGAAGAAAACGCATTCTGGCCACTTTTCTGGGTGTTCATGTGCTCCTTGGTGCGTTGGCCTTCAACATCCACCACCTGGGTGTCGACTATCAGGTGTTCACCTTGTTGAAGCGCAAGCAGAAGGATTTTTATAACCAGGCCCGGATGGCAGATGCAGGGAGCGTTATCCCGATCCGGCGGTTGGAAGAACCCCTGGATGTTTGGAAAGCTGTTCCCCGGGCTTTTTTCAATGGCATGTACCGCCCTCATGTCCTGGAAATGCGTTCCCCTCTTTATGTACTTCCTGCCTTCGAGAACCTGGTTTTTTTAGGAATGCTCCTGTTGCCAGCCCTTTCCTTTCGAAAACCAGCGCGGGAGGACCTGCCTGTGCTGTTGTTGTCCCTGTCCTTCATCGGCGCGCTGGCCTGTCTGATCGGCTTGGTGACCCCGGTCCTGGGAGCCTTGATCCGGTACAAGATCCCCCTGTTGCCCTTTTATATTTTTGTTTGTGTACAGTTGACCGACCGGGAAAAATGGCGCCGTCGACTCTTTCTGGTAAAATGATCCCAATGAACCGAGCTGTAATACTGATCTTCTGGCTGACGTTATTATCTGCATGTGGTTATAAAGGGGAACAGGCCGATCTGGTGGTCCACAATGCCCGGATCTATACGATCGACCCGGAATTCACAGTGGCTGAGGCTTTGGCGGTAAGAGACGGAAAGATCATCGAGGTAGGGCCGGAGCGCGAGATCCTGAACCAGTACCGCGCTGAAAGAACTTATGATGCCGCTCAAAGACCGGTCTACCCTGGTTTTATCGATGCTCATGCCCATTTTCTGGCCTATGGTCTGGAGCAGCAGCAGGTAAAATTGAAAGGGACTTCTTCCTTTGACGAGGTCCTGGAGAAACTCCAGCATTATGCCGGGAATAGTGACAAGGAATGGATCATCGGCCGGGGATGGGACCAGAGTGATTGGAGGAGCAATGCTTTTCCGGATCGAAAGGGCCTGGACAGCTTGTTCCCGGATCGTCCCGTTCTGTTGACCCGTATTGATGGTCATGCTGCACTTGCCAATGGAGAAGCTTTGGAAAGAACCGGGTTTACGCCAGAGAGTTCAATAGAAGGAGGAGCCCTTCGGCGGGAGGAAGGAAGATTGACAGGATTGTTACTGGACAATGCGGTCGATTCCGTTTTTGGCCAAATTCCTGCTCCTTCTGAGGAAGAAAAAGTGCAGGCCCTGCTGACCGCTCAAAAGGATTGCTTCGCTAAAGGGCTGACCACGGTGACCGATGCAGGCATTTCAGGAGATGAGGTCGACTTGGTGGATCGGCTGCAAAAGGAAGGCAAGTTGCTGATCCGGAGCTATGCCATGCTTACGGACAGCAAGGCTAATTTCGATCGTTTTCTGGATAGCGGGCCACACAAGACCGACCGCCTGAACGTACGGGCTTTCAAATTCTATGCTGACGGAGCTCTCGGGTCGAGGGGAGCCTTGTTGCTGGAGCCTTATGCCGATCAGCAAGGGAAATATGGGCTTCAGCTTGATCCGGGAGCCTACTTTGAAAAATACGCTGCCAGGTTAGTTGATTCGGGTTTTCAGATGTGTACCCATGCCATCGGGGATTCAGCCAACCGGATGATCCTGGATATCTATGGGGAGGTATTGAAGGGGACGAACGACAAGCGCTGGCGTATCGAACATGCGCAGGTCGTACACCCGGAGGACCTGCCGAAATTCGGCCGGTATACGGTCCTGCCCTCCGTGCAGCCTACTCATGCCACTTCCGATATGGTATGGGCAGAAGATCGCCTCGGACTGGGACGGGTGAAGCATGCGTACGCATATCGTAGTTTGTTGAAAGAGAATGGTATTCTTCCCCTGGGGACGGATTTTCCGGTAGAAGACATCGACCCGTTGGAAACATTCTATGCTGCTGTGACTCGTAAAAATGAAGCTGATAAACCTGAGGGTGGCTTTCAGCCGGAAGAAAGTCTGTCCCGGGAGCAAGCTCTGAAAGGAATGACCGTCTGGCCGGCCATTGCCAATTTCGAAGAGGAGGAAAAAGGTACTCTGGAAGCCGGAAAATTCGCTGATATGGTCGTCCTCGAAAAAGACATCATGCAGCTTCCTCTATCAGAGGTATTGAACAATGTTGTGGTGGCAACGTTCGTTAACGGAGAAAAGGTCTATGAGAAATAGAACGATCCTTCTGCTGGCTGGTCTGCTGTTGCTGAGTTTTGCCGTTACCCGGGGAAAAGGATGGAAAGCTTCCTGGGAAGAAACGGAGTTGGAAAAAGCCCATACTGCCCGTGATATCCCATACATGGATGAACAGGAACAGGAAGTGGTCCAGCTCCTCAACCTGGCCCGCCTGTTCCCTCAATTGTATGCTAAAAGGGTCCTGCAACCTTTTCTGGATACCACACAACGACTGGGATCTACCGACCGGGCCGTTCAAACCCTGCAGCAGGACCTGTCACGGTTAAAGCCTATGCCTCCACTCCATCCTTCCCGGTCGCTTACCGAGACTGCGGATGAATGGGCCGGAAAAGCCGGAAAGGAAGGCCTTCGTGGGCACGGAGATATTCAGGGCAGAATGGGGCACCTTGTGAAAGTTTATGAGGGGGTTTCGGAAAACTGTAGTTATGGCTACCGGAAGCCCGTCACCATCGTCAACATGCTTTTGGTCGATAAAGGACAGGCCGGGCAGGGGCATCGTAAAGCCATCCTGAAACGCGAACATGCTTTCGTGGGGGTGGCCATTGGGGAGCACCGGACCCAAAAGTTCATTTGTGTGCAGGATTTTGGGGGGCAGAAGATCAAGTAAGATCGAAACTTGCCGCATTCACAGATCGTTTACCTTTATGGGAGAGAAATGAAACGGGTATAGCCCGGGTGGGAGAAGAAAAGGTATACATTACTGATGGTCACGACTATGGATGAGCCTAAAAGATTGTTCGATATCCCCTACTACCAATTGGGGAAGTACCCCAAGGAGGATGCTTTTACTATGAAAGTGAATGGGGAGTGGGAGTCCACCTCCATGCAGGAATTCATCGACCAGGCTAATGCCATGAGCCGGGGCTTGCTGGCGCTTGGAATACAGCCGGGGGACAAGGTCGCTATGATCTCTAACAACCGGACCGAGTGGAACATTACGGATATAGGTGTTCTGCAGGTCGGGGCGGTCGATGTACCCGTTTATCCAACCATTTCTGAAAGTGATTACGAGTATATTTTCAACCACGCCGAGATCAAAATTTGCTTCGTTTCGGATGAGGAACTCTACCAAAAGGTCTTCAACATCAAGGATAATGTTCCTTCCCTGCAGGAGATCTATTCCTATGACCGGTTGAACGGCGTTAAGCACTGGACGGAGGTGTTGGAGAAAGCCGGAGAGAAGGACCAGGCCGAGGTCGATAAGATCAAGGAAGGGATCGGAGAGGATGACCTGGCTACGCTGATCTATACTTCCGGGACCACAGGAAAGCCCAAAGGGGTCATGTTGTCCCACAAGAACATTTGCAGCAACTCCAAATCGTCCGTGGAGCGTTTGCCAGTGGATAGTTCGGGGCGGGCACTGAGTTTTCTACCCGTTTGCCATGTGTATGAGCGGATGATCCATTATCTCTATATGCTGAACGGTGTCTCCATTTATTTCGCCGAGTCGATGGATACCATCGGAGAGAATCTGCGGGAGGTTCAACCTCAGGTATTCACTGCGGTTCCCCGGGTATTGGAAAAGGTATACGATAAGATCGTGGCCAAGGGGACGGAGTTGACCGGCATTAAGCGTAGCCTCTTTTTCTGGGCATTGGCGTTAGGACACCGCTACGATCCCCGGGAGAATATGGGTTGGTGGTACAACCTTCAGCTCAGTATCGCCCGGAAACTCATCTTCAGCAAGTGGGTGGAAGCTGTGGGAGGTAATGCCAGAGCCGTGGCTTCCGGGAGCGCCCCGCTGCAACCCCGCTTGGCCAGGGTGTTCCTGGCCGCCGGTATTCCGGTGATGG
>CAZAYA010000189.1:0-4093 GCA_964489175.1 uncultured Flavobacteriales bacterium
TTCAACATATGTCTCCCCGCCAACAATACCCTGGTCCCTACGACCCGGCCTACAAAAAGGCTGCTCCCGAGCCGAGCTGGCACTGGGCGTATACGTTCATGCTGGTGGGGATCTTCTTCGGACTGGCATCGCTGGCCTGGGCGGGGCATCTGACCTTCATCACCAAGGTACGGTTGTCGCAGGTGCTGGCGTTCTTTTGCTGCATCGGCCTGGTGATCCCATGGAAGTATTACCGAAAATGGATCGGGCTGCATGGTCCGGCCGTGTTCGCCTTCAACATCCTCGGAGTGGGCCCCGTACTGCTCAGTAGCCTGTTATGGGTGAATTACCTGATCCGTACCGATCATCACACGGAAGTCCATACGATCGTGGGACGGGATATCGACAAGCAGATGCTGATCAACAATTCCGCCGTTTTCTACACCCTGGAGAACGATGCCCTGCATGACCACCCCGAATTCCGCAAGTTCATGCTCTACGAGGAGACCCTGTCCGTGCTGGAAGCCCGCAAGATCGAATACGAGATCGCGCGGGGGTTGTTGGGGTACGACGTCCTCGTCCGCAAGACGGCATTGGGGGCGAAGGGAGCGGTTTTGGTCAGGGAGCGGTGGTAGGGGAGTGACGAGTGACTAGCGACTGGTCACCAGTCACGATTCACTCAACTCCGCAAAATGCTTGAAGAACCTCGGCACCGTCTCGATCCCTTTGAAGAAGTTGAACACGCCGAACTTCTCGTTGGGGGAGTGGATGGCATCGGAGTCGAGGCCGAAGCCCATGAGGATGGTGTTCACGCCGAGCTCTTTCTCGAACAGCGCCACGATCGGGATGCTGCCGCCGGTGCGTAACGGGATGGGCGTTTTTCCGAAAGAATCTTCCATCGCTTTGCTGGCTGCTTTGTAGCCCACCGAGTCGATGGGGGTGACGACCGGTTCGCCGCCGTGGTGTTCGGTCACTTTCACGTCCACCGTATCGGGGGCGATGGTGGGGAAATAGTCCTTGAAGAGCTGCGTGATCGTGTGAGAGTCCTGATCGGGCACCAGGCGCATGGAGATCTTCGCATGGGCTTTGGAGGGCAGGACGGTCTTGGCACCGGGTTCGGTGTAGCCCCCCCAGATGCCGTTCACGTCGAGGGTGGGGCGGACGGAACCTCTTTCCAAGGTGGAGAAGCCCTCTTCGCCGGCCACTTCCCGGATGCCGAGGGCTTTTTTGTACTGCTCCAGGTCGAAAGGGGTGCGGGCCATGGCGTCGCGCTCTTCCTGGGAGAGTTCGGCCACGTTATCGTAGAAGCCGGGAATAGTGATGCGGCCGTTCTCATCCTTCAGGGAGGCGATCATGTTGCACAGCACATTGATGGGGTTGTCCACGCAACCGCCGTAGATCCCGGAGTGCAGATCGCGGTTGGGGCCGGTGACCTCTACTTCCACATAGCTTATCCCGCGAATGCCGGTGGTGATGGAGGGGTGTTCATTGCTGATGATGGCCGTATCGGAAACGAGGATCACGTCCGACTTCAGTTTCTCTTTGTTCTCGCGGATGAAGGGGCCCAGGTGCTCGGAGCCGACCTCTTCTTCGCCTTCGATCATGAACTTGACGTTGCAGGGCAGCTCGCCAGTGTTCATCATGGATTCGAAGGCTTTGATGTGGATATAGACCTGTCCTTTGTCGTCGCAGGCGCCGCGGGCATAAATGTTCTCATTGCGGATGTCCGGCTCGAAGGGGTCCGTTTCCCACAGGTCCACCGGGTCGGGGGGCTGTACGTCGTAATGGCCGTAGATGAGGACGGTCGGGGCATTTTCATCGATGATCTTTTCGCCGTAGACGATCGGGTTGCCGTCGGTGGGGCACACTTCCGCTTTGTCGACCCCAGCTTCTTCCAGCTTGGTCTTTACGGCTTGGGCCGCTCGTTCCACTTCGGTCTTGTACTTGGGGTTGGTGCTGATAGAGGGGATCCGCAGCAGGTCGAAGAGTTCTTCGAGGAACCGGTCGCGGTTCTCTTCGATGTATTGGTCGAGGTTAGGCATGGGAAGAAGGGGTCTTTGGGTTCTTGGGGGCAAAGGTAGAAAAGTAGGGGGATGGCAGCAAAAGAGGGAAATGGCAAATGCCAGATGCCAGATGGGTTTTGGCCTCCCTGAAGGTTGACAAGTTTGACTGACTTTTATACCGGGCATGGAGGGGTTAATGTTTTGCCCCTTTGCCATTTGCCCTCTGGCATCTCCCTCTATTGGCTCAAAGCGTATCCCTCATCTTCGTCAGTTCGTTCATCGTGGCCTCATAGACGGACTTCATCTCTTTCATATCGGCGCGGTACCAGGTGAAAGTAGTGTCGAATTGGGCGCGGGTGATGCCGTGGTGGTCGAAGACATCCTGGTAATAAGCATCCATGAAAGGGTCTTGTTCTTCTCCGAGGAGTTTTCCCTGGCGGCTCATGGCTTCCACGAGGTGGAGGTCCACCATTACGCGGATGAAGTCATCCTTGGGCAGGACGTTGTCCGGTCGGTCCCGTTTTTCGGTTTCCTGGCCGCCGCAGGCGGAGAGGAGCAGCAGAAGGGAAAGGAAGTAGAGGAACTTTCGCATCAGGATCGTGGGTTGAAGGAGAGTCGTTCTCCCCGCACCTTTTCATCGAACTGGCCGGCATTCCGGTCAGCATCGAACCGGTAAACGTGCTCTCCGTTCACGAAGGTACGGAGGATGCGGGAGCGGAAGGTCGTCCCTTCGAAGGGGGACCAACCGCATTTGTAGAGGATGTTCTTTCGGTCCACGGTCCAGGGATCGTTCGGATCGACGAGCACGAGGTCGGCCTGGTAGCCTTCCCGCAGGTATCCACGGTCGCGGATGCCGAAGAGGCGGGCGGGGCCGTGGGCCATGCGTTCCACCACGGTTTCCACTGACAGGCGTTCGTTATGGCAATGTTCAAGCATGGCCGGGAGGGCATGCTGTACCAGAGGTCCACCGGAAGGAGCCTGGGTATAGGGGTTTCCTTTTTCCTCCAGGGTGTGGGGAGCGTGATCGGTGGCTACTACACCGATCCTGCCCGAAGCGACCGCATCGAGGACAGCCTCTCGGTCTTGCTTACGCTTTACGGCAGGATTCCATTTGATCAAGGTCCCTTTGGTTTCATAGTCCGCATCGGTGAACCAAAGGTGGTGGATACAGGCTTCGGCTGTGACCTTGCGTTCTTCCAGGGGGAGGTCGTTGTGGAACAGTTCCAGTTCCTTTTCCGTGGAGATGTGTAGCACATGCAGGCGGGTGCCCTGTTTTCGGGCCAGTTCCACCGCCCGGGAAGAGGAAAGGTAACAGGCCTCTTCAGAGCGGATCTCGGGGTGGCAGGCGATGGGAATGTCATCCCCGTATTTTTCCTTGTAGCGTTCAAGGTTGGTGCGGATGGTAGCCTCGTCCTCGCAATGGGTGGCGATGAGGAGTTCGCAGTTGGCAAAGATCCCTTCCAGGGCCTCCTGGTCATCCACCAGCATGTTGCCTGTGGAAGCGCCCATGAAGATCTTCACGCCGCAGACGGTGGCCGGGTCGGTCTTCAATACTTCTTCCAGGTTGTCATTGGAAGCGCCCATATAGAAGGAATAATTGGCAAGGGATACTTCCGAAGCGCGTTGGTATTTCTCTTCCAGCAGTTCCTGGGTGAGGCTTTGGGGTTTTGTGTTGGGCATTTCCATGAAGGAGGTGATCCCGCCCGCCACGGCGGCACGGGAGCCCGAATGGATGTCTTCTTTGTGGGTAAGGCCCGGCTCTCGGAAATGCACCTGATCGTCGATCGCGCCGGGGAGCAGCCATTTGCCTTCTCCGTCGATCACGGTATCCCCTTCGCGGGCCAGGTTCCCTTCGCGGGCAATGGCGTCGATCTTGCCATCCTTGATGCGGAGGTCGCCTTCAAAGCGTTCGCCTTCGTTGATGAGGGTGGCATTGCGGATAACGATTCGGCTCATGCTTTCTGGAATTTCATCTTGATGACCCCGAGAAAGGCTTCCTTGAAGATCCCGATGTCCATCTTGGATTCACCCAGCTTGCGGTCCACAAAGGTAATGGGTACTTCCGCGATACGGAACCCTTTTTGTTTGGCCCGGTATTTCATTTCGATCTG
>CAZAYA010000190.1:0-4072 GCA_964489175.1 uncultured Flavobacteriales bacterium
ACCATGAACTGGCCACATGACTTAATTTTTTGTCCACTTTTTTGTTGCAAGTCCAATCATTGGGGAAGCCTTGGGGAAATTGAAAAAGGCTGATCCCAAACTCAAAGTTGAAAACGATAAAAGGATCATTGCCTTTCGGAATCGATTGGTCCATGGATATGATAAGATCGATAATGCAATTGTTTGGGCGATCTTGAAAAAGCATCTCCCTCGGTTAAAAGAGGAAATAGAAAAGTAAAAGGCAGTCGAGAACAGAGAAAAAACGCCTGTTTAATGGCGTTTTTTCAAACCCCCGCTAGCGTAGCGTCTCGCTACGCTTAAGCTTCCCCGGCCTCCCGGCCGGATGAACAAGATCGAAGTCCATGAATGGCGTAAAGAAGCAAGCAGGCATAGGTCCGGCCGTACAATGACCGACGGATCATGGAGATCATAAAAATATCGACGATAACCTGCCCCTATTGCGGACACCAGCATGAAGAGACCATGCCGACGGATGCTTGTCAATACTTCTACAAGTGTACCCACTGCCACAAGGTCCTGAAACCGAAGAAGGGTGACTGTTGTGTGTTTTGCTCCTACGGAAGCGTACCGTGCCCACCGGTACAGGAAGGCAGGGAATGTTGTTAAATGGATCATGAAACATGCTCCCGCTGAGCGAACGTCCTCCGGGGGCGAGCCCACTACGCGTAAGGTTCCTTCCCCGGCCTCCGGCCGGCTCAGCACGGTCAAATACCATGAGGGTAGAAACTGAGAGGTCGATCAAGGGTGAGTGAGGTATCATCGAGCTCCCTAACTCCTCCGGTCAGGCAGGCTGTTCACTGCTTTTCACTCCCCTTCCCAGAGCTTCACCCCAACGATTCCGAACAAAATCCGTACATTCGGTAGTGGAATACAGCTGAACCAGGT
This sequence comes from uncultured Flavobacteriales bacterium, assembly GCA_964489175.1. GTDB lineage: Bacteria > Bacteroidota > Bacteroidia > Flavobacteriales_D > CAYVSK01 > CAZAYA01. The sequence continues at coordinate 907 of CAZAYA010000190.1, forward strand.
TGTTCCAACAGGAAGGAAGGCCAAAGCAGGTCTTGGATCCTGAACCTATTAAATGGGAATAGTACATGGGTAGATCCAAAGAAACTTTCGGGAAGAAGAACGTCAGGGACAAGAAAGCCAAAAAGCGCAAAGAGAAAGAAAGACGGAAAGAAGAAAGAAAAGAGGAAGGCAAAAAAGGCTTTGATGATATGATCGCCTATGTGGATGAGAACGGAGAGATCATGGATGAGCCGCCCGAACAGGATCAGAAGCAGAAGGTCGATGCGGAAAGCATCGAAGTAAGCATCCCCAAGCAGGAAAAGCAAGCAGCTCCTGAGATCCGGAGTGGTGTGGTCGATTTCTTCGATGACCGGAAAGGCTTCGGGTTCATTCAGGAAGACAATTCAAGTGAGCGGTACTTTTGCCATGTCAGCGGCCTGGTCGACGAGATCGTGGAAGGCGACAAGGTGAGTTTCAAGGTCAAAAAAGGCGCCAAGGGGATGGATGCCTACAATGTGAAGGTGGTCCACTAGCGCCTCCCTTCTCCCTCCAACCCTGTCAGGGTTCCCTCCCGACATAGTTCCTTTCCCCGGAAGTACAAGAACAACCCATTGAGGACCTTTTCCCTCCCGGTTGGATTACTGGTCTATGACCGGGATCGATGAGGGGATCAAGTGCGAGGAGTAGTATCGACGAGACCCCTGCCTGTCCGGTCAGGCGGGCTTCGCTCCGCTCAGGGTGACGTTTCTGTTGGGAGCGTTAGACCGTTTCAGGCATTGGCTTGGCTAACTGTCCCTAACCCTCAAAGAACAGCCCCCCTTAAATCCCTGTTCACTCCTTACTGTTCACTGCTCACTTCTCCTCAACGAGGTACATAACACCCCTCTCCCTCCACACTTCCCATCACTCCGTTCAGCCACGGGCTCACATAAGGAATGCCCAGGTCCAGCCCCCGCAAGATGAGCAGGAGGCCGAAGAAAGCCGCCAGATAGGGGAGGGCCCGTTGGAAATGCAGCCGGGTGTTCAGACGGCTCCATTGCCGGCCAAAGGCCAGGGCCAGCATTACAGGTAAGGTCCCCAGGCCGAAGAAGACCATGTAGAGTCCCCCTTCACCGATGCTCCCCGTAGCCAGGGCTCCCGCCAGGGCCAGGTAGACCGCCCCGCAGGGGAGCAGGCCGTTTACCATGCCGGTGAGCCAGGCCGCAGGCAGCGGATGCTTCTGGGCGATCCCGCGGATCTTCCCCTGAGAACGGCTTAACAGGTGGGTCCAGCGGTTGTAGGGGAGGACATTGCGCAGGAGCTTGCCGGGGATGAGCGCGCCACCCAGGATCACCAGGCCGAGGCCCAGGGATAATCCCTGCTGCCAGCCAGCGATGGACAATCCTTTTCCCACCATGCCGAACAGCACTCCCAGTAACACATAGGTGCCGATCCGCCCCCCGTTGTAAAGCAGGGGAAAGTACCATTTTCCGGTCCGGTCCCCCAGCAACGAAGGCAATGCCATCACTATGGGACCGCACATGCCCACGCAATGGAGGCCGCTGAAGAGGCCAAGGAGTATGGCGGTGGAGAGGTAGGTCATGGGGGTGGAGTATTGAGGTACCAAGTACAAGGTACCAAGCCCTTTTCAAAAAGTATCTGATCGAATGGGTTGTTTCCATGCACCTCTTCCAAGGCTTTTCATTGCTTCGGTCCAGTACTTTGTACCCTGTACTTCGTACTTGAGTACCCTTCCTTCATATATACACCTCCTTCTCCAGGTAATACCCCTTGCCGTCCTTTTCCCATTCGATCTTCAGGCGGTAGAGGCCGGGGATCAGCCGGGAAAGCGGGATCTCCTGGATACCATCCTCTCCAGGGGAGAGCGGGATCGACAGGTCGTGATCGGCATCGGAAGGGCGGAAGACCTGGATGGTGCCTTCTTCCAGCGTGCTCATCATAGCTTCTGGAAAGTTGAGCACCAGGGCTTTTTCATCCTTGCTCCATTCTACCTCCTTCTGGAAGGCCGAAGCGTTCTCGGTGTTGTCGATCCGTTGCTGGTACTGCAGTTCTTGTTGGTAATAATCCTCTGTGACCAGGTCGAATTCCTGCTGTACGCAGAGGTAGACCATCATCAGGATAAAACTGACGAAGCCGATGATGCCAAGTGTGATGCCGTGTCCCCAGTGGAATTTCATGGTTGTTTCGTTGTTGGGTTCTGTCTTAATACTCAGTACTCTATACTTAATACTCACTACTACTTCCCCACCGGCCCCATGAACGACGTCCCCACTTCCTCGATCTTCTCCCCGTTCCGGTAGATGCCGATGGTGACCGGTGTTTTCAGTTCTTTGATGTTCTTCTTTTCCATGAACAGGAAAAGGGCTCCTTCTGCGGTCCCTTTTTCTTCCAGGGTGATCTTGTTCCCGATGGTCTTCATCTTCACGTTCGGCGTTAGCATTTTCAATTCGATCGGGAAGGTCTTCGTGGTCTTGTTGATGATCTTGTAATTGTACAGGTTCCGGTAGCGGCCATCGGCCGTTTTCTGGTACATCACGCCCGGGGTGCGGAGTACGGTGGCGTCCACATCCGAACGCGTTACCAGGAAGCTGGTAAGCACGCCGAGCAATACGACCAGGACGACCGTATAGGCGGTCATTCGAGGTGTGAAACGGAATTTCCTGCCTTCCCGGATCTCTTCCTCCGAGGCGTAACGGATCAGCCCCCTCGGTTTGCCGATCTTGTCCATGATGGCATCGCAGGCATCGATGCAAGCCGTGCAATTCACGCATTCGAGCTGGGTGCCGTTGCGGATGTCGATGCCTGTGGGGCAAACGTCCACGCATTGATGGCAATCGATGCAATCGCCCTTGCCAGCCGCATCACGGTCTTCCCGTCGCTTGAACTTTCCTCTTGGCTCGCCCCTTTGGTGGTCGTAGGCCACCACGATGGACTGGTCATCCAGCAACACGCCCTGCAGCCGGCCGTAGGGGCAGACGGTCGTACACACCTGTTCGCGCATGAAGGCGAAAACACCGTAGAAAGCTCCTGAGAATACAAGCAAGGCCGTGAAACCACCCATGTGCTCTGCCGGGGGATCTGTGACGATGCTCAGCAATCGTTCGCTGCCGATGATGTAACCCAGAAAGGTATTGGCGATCAGGAAGGAAACGAAGCCAAAAAGGGCATGTTTGAAGGTTTTCTTGCG
>CAZAYA010000191.1:0-4024 GCA_964489175.1 uncultured Flavobacteriales bacterium
CTTCCTTTCACATCGATTCCCTGACCCATCAGGACATGGCCCTGAGCCGGAAAGGCAAACGATTCTTCTTCAATTCCCTCACGCCCAAAGCCCACAGCGGTATTACCTTCTATTCGGTCTTCCGCGGGATCATCGGGATCCTCACGGTCATTCTCATCGGCGTACTCTTCAGCGTGGACCGGCGGTCGATCAATTGGAGCCTCGTCGGGAAAGGTCTGTTGCTGCAATTATTGCTGGCCATAGCCGTGCTTAAGGTGCCGTGGGTGGAAGCGGTTTTCGAGCAGGTCAGCGACTTTTTCCTCAAGGTCATCTCCTTCGCGGACGTAGGGGCGAAATTCCTTTTCGAATCCCAGGTAACAGGAGAGATGGAACCAGCCCTGGTGAACTTCGTCACCCAGATCCTCCCCTCCATCATCTTCTTCTCTGCCCTTACCAGCCTGTTCTACTACCTGGGTGTATTGCAAAAGGTCGTTTATGCCTTCGCCTGGATCATGCGGCGCTTCATGAATCTCTCCGGAGCAGAGAGCCTGGCCGCAGCCGGGAATATCTTCCTCGGACAAACCTCCGCCCCGCTGCTCATCAAACCTTATCTGAACAAGATGACCCGCTCTGAGATCATGTGCCTCATGTCGGGAGGAATGGCCACTATTGCCGGCGGAGTCCTGGTCGCTTACATTGGCTTTCTGGGCGGGGATGACCCGGAACAACGGGCTTTTTTCGCCAAACACCTGCTGACCGCTTCCGTCATGTCCGCCCCCGCCGCGATCGTAGCTTCCAAACTGATCATTCCCGAAACAGAGGATATCAACAAGGAAATGAACCTCAACGACGAGAAGTTCGGATCCAACATCCTGGAGGCTGTTACCAACGGAACCGGCGACGGACTGCGCCTGGCCGTGAACGTGGCGGCCATGCTACTGGTGTTCATCGCCCTGATCACCATGGGCAATTACATACTCAAGGACCTTATCGGCCATTATTCCGGCCTGAACATGCTCATCACGGAACGTACCGACTACGAGGGCTTCACCTTCCAGTTCATGATCGGTTACCTGTTCTCACCCATCGCCTGGCTGCTAGGCGTAGCCAAAGAAGATATTGTGCTGGTGGGACAACTCCTGGGAGAAAAGACCATCCTGAACGAGTTCATCGCCTACAAGACCCTGGGGGAAATGAAGAACGCAGGGGTCTTCACCGAACAACGGTCGCTTTTGATGGCTACCTACATTCTTTGTGGCTTCGCCAATTTCGCCTCCATCGGTATCCAGATCGGCGGGATCGGAGCGCTGATCCCTAACCGAAAAGGGTTGTTGTCATCGCTCGGGATCCGTGCTCTTATCGCCGGTACACTGGCCTGTTTGTTCACGGCCGTTACAGTAGGCATGTTGGGCATCTCCTGATCAGGAAGCCTTCTTCTGTTGCTCGAACTCGTGGATCCCTTTTTCCAGCCAGGAAGCGAAGCGACTCACACTGGGATCATAAGCCCTGGGCTCGATCAATTTTTCTTCTTCATGATCGAGAAGGACGTAATACGGTTGGGTATTGGTTTGAAAATGCTTGGTCTGGAAATGGCTCCACTTATTTCCCACCGTCCGGAGCTTGCGTTCTCCCCCTCCTCCTCCAGTCACGACCTTTTGCTCTTCCGGTGGTAGCTTCCGCTGTTCATCCACATAAAGCGAGATCAGCACGACCTCATTCCGGAGCAAACTCAGAACCCGCGGATCCGACCATACCTGTTCTTCCATCTTCCGGCAGTTGACACAGGCCCAACCGGTGAAGTCCAGCATCACCGGTTTATCAACCTTCCTGGCATGGGCCAGGCCTTTCTCATAATCGTGGAAACAATCCAGGCCATGGGGACATTGCTTCGCATGGACGGAAGTTTCCCCTTTTCCTTTGTCAGAACTGCTTCCGGACCCGGTCAGGGAATTCCCATGCTGCATCTCGCTGTAGAACATCGGCGGCGGAAAACCACTGATCATCTTGAGCGGAGCCCCCCACAAACCCGGCACGAGGTAAAGCGTAAAGATGAGGGAGACCATGCCCAAGAGCAGGCGCGGAACGGAGAGCTTCTCCATCGGGCTATCGTTCGGGGTACGGATGAAGCCCAGCAAATAAAGGGTCAGCATAGTGAAGATCCCGATCCAGATGGCGATGAAAAGCTCCCGTTTGAGCAAACCGGCCTGCATCACCAGATCGGCATTGGACAGGAATTTCAGGGCCAGGGCCAGCTCAAGGAATCCCAGGGTAACCTTCACAGCGTTCATCCATCCTCCTGACTGAGGCAGGGAGTTCAACCATCCCGGGAAGGCGGCGAACAAACCAAAAGGCAATGCCAGGGCCAGCGAGAACCCTCCCATACCGACCAGGGGACCAACAACACCACCACGGACCGCCGCCTCAACAAGAAGCGTCCCGATGATCGGCCCTGTGCAGGAAAAAGAAACGAGCGATAAGGTGAAGGCCATGAAGAAAGTGCCCAGCAATCCCCCCTTGTCCGAAGCCTGGTCAGCTTTGTTCACCCAGGAACTTGGCAAGGTGATCTCAAAAGCCCCGAAAAAGGAAATGGCGAATATGACGAAGAGCAGGAAGAAAGCAAGGTTGAACCACACGTTCGTGGAGAGGGCGTTCATGGCATCCGGCCCGAAGATCACCGTGATCCCGAAACCGAGCAGCAGGTAGATAACAATGATCGAAAGACTGTATATCAGGGCATTGGAAAGCCCTTTGGCCTTGCTCGAACTCTTTTTGGTGAAAAAGCTGACCGTTAATGGGATCATCGGGAAGACACAGGGCGTAAGCAAGGCTGCCAACCCCCCAAGGAAGCCGACGAGAAAGATGCCGGCCCAGGTCCTTTTGTCACCTTCCCCTCCGCTTTCCTCACCAGCTGCTGCTGTACCGGAAGCTTTCAATTCATAAGTATGAGAGGCGATCTGCGGAGCGATGCAGCGCTCATCATCGCAGGCCATGAACTCGATCTCCAAGGGTACTTCAGCCTCTCCCTGAACCCTCACCTCTTGCACAAAAGTGACCGGCTTGCTGAAATAGCTGACATCCACCTGGAAATTGGGGTCGAAGGTGGTCACCGGCTGGCGTTCGGGATGAAGCTGTCCTTCCTTTTCCGCGCCACCGGGCAGGTCGAAACGAAAGACCGTCGGCAGGGGACCATCCTCAGCAGGTAGCTCCGTTGCGTACAGATGCCATCCTTCGTCCATTTCGGCGGTGGCGGTCAGCTTGTAAGTACCTTCCCCGGTCTTTTCCTGATCAAAGGACCAATCCACGGGTTCTACCATTCCTCCCTCTTCCGGAGCAGAAGCAGTGCTTGCCGTTTCTTCAGAAGCACCCGCGATGGTAAAGGAAAAATCCTTGGTCTTAGGCGGCAGACAACGTTTATCATCACAGACCATGAACTCCACATAGCCGGTAAGTTCCTGCTCCTTATCCGTAAGCACCCTGACGGTTTGCTCGAAAACAGCCTGACCACTGAAAATGGAAACTTTCGTGCCCGATACAGGGTCGTCTTTCTCCACGGCTCCGGTCTCTTTCACTTCCCCGATCCTCTCAAAGGCATCGGTAGCGTCAAAAGAGAAACTGGTGGGAACAGGAACGGCTTCCTCGGGCAGGTGCTGGGAATAAAGGTGCCAACCTTCATCGAGGTCGGCGCGGAATGTAAGCCTGACCTTGTCCGACCCGACCCGTTCCTGTTCAAAGGTCCAATCGACCGGATCCATCATCTGTCCCTGGGCCGCAGCCAGGAATGGGATCAGGAAGAAAAGCAGGGGGGCGACCCGGAATATGCAGCTCCGCAGCGTTGACATCATGCACAGAGGATGTTCGCCCAAATGTAGTCAATTCTTGTAGCCAATGGCCACTTGCCAATAGCCATAAGGGAATGGAGCAATATCAAAGGGCAGGACAGCAGGTCAAAAACCTGCGGGGTCGGATGAATCTGAAGGCCTTGATACTTAATAATGCCGATCAAGGGTTGAAAAGAATAAAGAGGTATGTCCCAAAGCATGAAGTG
>CAZAYA010000192.1:0-2832 GCA_964489175.1 uncultured Flavobacteriales bacterium
CGGGGTTGGTCCTCGCAAAATTCGGGAGCAACGTCGTTGGCCGTGGGGAGGGGGTTCACCACAACGGTCACTTCTGCCGTGTCGTGGTCTCCATTATTATCCTCCAAAGCAGCGGTGTAGGTGGTCGTGGTAGAGGGACAAACGGTGTGGGGGCCTTCACCGTTGGGCACACCATTGTCCCAGGTCACCGTGTAGGGGTTGGCCGCTCCGTTGACCGTAGCCTCGATATCGGTACAGCTACCGGTACAGATGGTGTCCGGGGTGGCACTGGCAGTGATCGTTGGACCGCATCCTCCTTGGACCGTAATGGAATAGGAAAAGGTCTGACTTCGGTTGTAGGGGCAATTGTCGTCCTGGACCGTGACCGTGAAAAGATGGGGGTTAGGTCGGGCATCGGATGGGTTGGGGGTCCAGCAGAACGTGCCGGCAGGGTTGGGAGTATTGTTGTTCGATACATTGAAACTCCCATCAGGGATCCCATTGTTCCAGCTCATGGTCAGGTCATCACCATCAGGGTCCGAGCCGTTCACATCAAAGCACAATTGTTCACCGGCGCAGATATCGGTTGTATAATTCCCTCCGCCATCGATCCCACTTGCAGTGGGGATATCGTTGTTACAGGATACAACGATCACCTGCATATCCCGGACTACGCTGCCGATAAGCTGCCCATTCCGGTATTCCTTGACCTTGACGGCCATGACCGTTACTTCCTGTCCGTTGGGTGTGATGCAAAAGTCTCCTGTGACCGGATCGATGTTGATCGGGTTGGTGGTCGTGAGGGGGTTGCTGGAGTCGAAGCCTGGGGAGTATTCGACAGGGGCAAGGGGACCTCCGGGAACGGTGCGGCATCCGTTGTTATCGCAAATGGTCGAAGTTCCGCCGTCATTGCTCATTGGTGTGACGAGGGAAAAAGCCAGGGAATCTCCGTCGGGGTCGTAAGCACCATGGTTGAAGCAGTATTGCTGTCCGTCGCAGATCCATGGTACCGGAGGGTTGGTGAACTTGGGGGAATTGTTATTGCAGCCCCCACTACTGTTATCGATGTTCGCCGTGATCACCAGCGATTCTGAACCAGGGTTGCTCAGGTTGGTGATCGCTCCGTTCCGGCAACAGTTCCAGTAACTGATCTGCCAGTCCGGGCATTGCTGGGGCAGGGTGATGGTATCGGTGATCACATATTCTTCCGCTCCCGGATAGGAACTGTTCGGGTCGGAACAGGTGCTTTGGACACCAGAGCAGATGGGGGTGACCTCTCCCTGGAAGAAAGTGGACCGAAATGACGTGTCCTTTTGAATGGGATGGGTTATATCCTGTCCGCAGGAAGCTGATTTGATGAGAAGGGTCCCGAAAAATGCGGTGCATACTCCGTTGGAGCAACTATAACTTCCTCCGATGGGTGAGCCTGCACAATCCCGGTAGACCGTGACATCGATCTTGTACTGATTCCCCCCAAGGCATTCATAGGAAATGTCTCCCCCCATAGTGTGAGTTCCTGTTCCTTGCAGAGGGATGAGGAACAAGAACAAGCTGAAAAGCAATAAAGAACAACTGCCAGGTAAAAGAAATTTCATTTAAAATTTGAACTTTACCTACCGTAGAGTAGATTAAAAAACCCTGCTAATTTAGCGATTCTCATCTCCTATTCTTGTAACCCTGAATAAAGACGGTCTTCCGATCATAAAGTTGCTTTTGAAACGGATGTATAGGGAAGACGGGAATTATCCATGGAGAAATTTGGTTGGATAGGGGAGTAGCCTGTTCCATCTGTGAAAAATTAATGGACAAGTAATGGGGCAGGTCAGCAACCGTGACCGGATCCATTCGTTTACCTTGAAAAAGGGAGAAAAAGAAGAGGCGGGATCCTGATCCCGATGGGAGTTGATCTGAAGCTCATGAAAAAGCTCATCCTGAGCATATTGATCTTGATAGTTGTTCTTGTAGCGGGGTTTTCCGCCCATGCTCAAAGAGGTAAACATGGGGCGTTGACGGTCAATGCGGGCAATACGATCATCAATGAATTCACCTATCTGACCGCAGCAGCTAATGGAGGGAATACGACCCTTACGGTTTTTGATGCTGACATGAACGGGAACGGTCGTTTTGCCGGTCCTCTTGAAAGCGGCGATCTGGTTATGATCATTCAGATGCAGGGAGCGGCTATCGAGAATGTACCGAGTGCGAATTGGGGGAATGTTCAGGGTTACAATGATTGTGGCCGGTATGAATTCCGGGAAGTATTGGCCGTTCCTGATGCCAATACCATTGAACTTACTTGTCCCCTGGAACATTCCTACTCGGACACAGGAAAGACCCAGGTCGTTAGAGTCCCCCGTCTGACTTCCCTGACGATCGATAACGGAGGAGTACTCACTACGGATGGTTGGAATGGGAACACAGGAGGCGTCCTTTCCGTGGAAATATTGGGGAATACCCAGATCAATGCCGGAGGTCGTATGGACGTTACGGGAACCGGGTTCCGGGGAGGAGCGATCGAGAATCAAACGAGTGCAGCGTTCATGGGGTATGTTTCCATGGATCCTGCTGAAGGAGCGGAAAAGGGAGAGAGCATTGCTGGTTACCAGGCGGATTATGATGTTTATGGTGGAAGGTATGGAAGAGGAGCTCCGGCTAATGGAGGTGGGGGAGGCAGTGCCCATAATTCCGGAGGAGGTGGAGGAGCCAATGCCGGCGCATTGGCCAATTGGAATGGGTTGGGTAATCCTGATGTAACGGACCCTACCTGGGCTCAAGCCTGGAACCTTGAAGGAGCTGGTTTTGCCGGGAATGTATCCTCAGGAGGAGGAAGAGGGGGATATTCTTATTCTGCGA
>CAZAYA010000192.1:2842-4021 GCA_964489175.1 uncultured Flavobacteriales bacterium
ATGGAGTATGGGGTGGAGATGACAGGCAGAACAACGGGGGAATGGGAGGCCGTCCTCTTGACTATACTACAGGCAGATTGTTCCTCGGTGGAGGAGGTGGTGCTGGTGATGGCAACAATGGCTCTAATGCAGGTGGTGGTGATGGTGGGGGGTTGATCTACCTCAGAGCTTATGGCAATGTGGGTGGTAACGGGGAGGTCATCGCTAATGGAATGGATGCCCCCAATACCATCGGGGGAGGGAACGATGCTCCCGGTGGTGGTGGAGGGGGAGGCACCGTTGTCATCGATGCCATCGGAGCATTGACCAATGTGACGATAAGGGCCAATGGAGGAGATGGTGGAGATCAGAACATCGGCTCTAATGAAGCGGAAGGTCCTGGCGGAGGAGGGGGAGGAGGTTATATTGCTGTTTCGAATGGTAATCCTCCAAGGGAGACCCTTGGAGGAGTGAATGGGACCTCGAACTCCAACTCGGTGACCGAATTCATTCCTAATGGAGCAACGGCTGGAGGAGATGGGAATGATACGGCTACCCTGGCCAATTTTGAAGAATATTGGGTGGAAGGTACCGGTGATACGGTTTGTGAAGGAGCAACGGCTACCCTTACTGCTGCTACTTCACCCAACATCCTTCCCGGAACAGTTATTAAATGGTATGATCATGCTACGGGGGATTCGCTTTTAGGAACCGGGGCTTCTTTCACGACCGGCCCGCTTTCGGAGGATACGGTCTTTTATGTCGGCATTTGTCCGGCCGCCTCCAGCGATCGGGATACCGTGGAGGTCCTGGTGTCTCCTTATCCTGAGCTCTCTCTTGACAGCTCGAATGTGACCTGTTCCGGAGATAATGATGGGCAGGCTTCTGTGACTGCTTCTACAGGAAGCTCTCCGTATTCCTATGCCTGGAATACGACTCCGGTGCAGACCGATGATACGATCTCCGGACTGGCCGGAGGGACTTATTCTGTTGATGTCACGGGGAATTTTGGATGCACATCAACGGACAGTATCGTAGTGGATGAGCCTTTACCGCTCACTTATACCACCGATTCGACTTCTGAGAGCTGCCCCGGCAGTTGCGACGGTTCGGCCTCGGTGATGGTGAGCGGCGGCACGCCCCCTTACACCTACGAGTGGGACGATCCTTCCTCGCAGACCACCGATACGGCCACGGGGC
>CAZAYA010000193.1:0-4017 GCA_964489175.1 uncultured Flavobacteriales bacterium
AGAAGTCCCGCCTTTGTGGGATGGAAAGGCTACGGAGCGGATCATGGATGTTTTGGTATCCTTGTGACCAGGTATGGTCTACCTCACCTACAACGATGATATCAACGGGATCTTCCGCAGCCAGGTGGCGGATGTGGCCCGTTTTCTACAAAACGATACCGGCGAACGGATCCGGGTGGTAGCACTCGTTTCCGTGAAAAAATACCGGGAACAAAGCCGGAAAGCAAGGCAATTGCCTCATCGGGTACTTGTGTTGCCCATGGTGCCCTGGATCAAGAACTGGCGGAAGAACAGTTGGTTGCTTTGGCCCTTGTTTTTGTTCTGGCGGGAAAAGATCTTGTTGGGGCGTTCGGTGTTCGCCACTTGCCTGGGGCTGATGATGAGGGAAAGGGGATGGCTTCGGAAAGTCGGATTGGATGGCCGGGCTGCTGTTGCTGCAGAGTGGAACGAATACCAGGTAGGTGGAGCAGGAGTGTTTTCCGCGGAGACCCTTCGAAAGATCGAAGAGCAGGCCGTTTTGGAAAGCGATGGTCGGGTAGCGGTTTCCCATGAGTTGGTCCACTATTGGAAGGAAGAATACGGATATGAGGGAGAGGGCCATGTGGTGATCCCTTGTACCCTGGAAACAGGACGATCCGGAGAACAAGACAAGACGTTGACCCGGGAAATCCTGGGGTTCGGCTCGGAGGATATTGTGCTGGTCTATGCCGGATCCTCTTCCGGTTGGCAGTCCTTTGCCCTGATGGACGAATGGGTCCGGGAAGCCATGCAAAAAGATCCCCGGGTGCGGTGGTTGTTGCTTAGTGATGTGATGGAACAGGAATTGAAAAGCTGGCAGGAGTTCGGGGATGAGCGGGTGCGTCGAATGTGGGTGGAGCCCCAGCAAGTAGCTTCCTGTCTGGCCCTGGCCGATCATGGCTTGCTGATCCGGGAGCAGAGCGTGACCAATCGGGTGGCCTGCCCGACCAAATTCGCCGAATACCTGGAGGCTGGTTTGAACGTATTGATATCCCGGGAGCTAGGCGATCTGACCGCTTTTGTGCAGGAACAGGGGTGTGGTAAGGTCGTGACGCCAGGGGCGGAGTTCCAGGATCTGTCCCCGTTATCTTCTGAACAACGGGACAAGAACCGGGAATTGGCCAGGAAGCATTTTTCGAAAGGATCTTTTCGGGAGGCGTATCGTTATTTGATGAGGTTTTTGAGTGAACAGTGAGCAGTAAGCAGTGAACAGTAAGCAGTAAACAGTGAGCAGTGAGCAGGGGCATCCATTAAGGGTCGCGCTTTTGACCAACGGGGTCTATCCTTATGTGTTGGGGGGAATGCAGCGGCATTCCTTCAACCTGTTGAAAGCGTTGTTGCGGGAAGGGGCAGAGGTGACCCTCTTTCACCCTGTGCCGGATGAGACACAGGACCAGCCTTTGGAAGAACTGTTCTCCCCGGAGGAAAGGGGACGGCTCACGGAAAAGCGGATCCCCTTTCCGGAAGAGGACCCCTGGCCCGGGCATTACCTCAGGGCTTCCTACCGGTTCTCCGATTGTATTTTCCGGGAGTTAAAGCCTGATCTCGAAGCCTTTGATTTCATCTACGTGAAAGGGTTCGCCGGGTGGAAGTTGATCGAAGCCAAAAAGAAAGGACTCAAAATGCCGCCGGTGGGGGTAAAGTTCCATGGCTACGAAATGTTCCAGCTGGCCCCTTCTTTCAAAGCCCGTTTGCAGCAATTCCTGTTGCGGGGACCGGTACGGTACAATACCCGGCATGCCGACATCGTGTTCTCTTATGGCGGCAAGATCACCGATATCATTCGAAGGTTGAACGTACCGGCAAAAAGGATCCTGGAGGTGCCCAGTGGTATCGAAGCGGCCAAGATCCGGGAGCAACTTCCTCCTTCCGGGGAAAAGCGGCAGTTCGTTTTCCTGGGGCGGGCTGAAAGAAGGAAGGGTATCCGGGAGCTGACCGAAGCGCTGGAACGCCTGAGCCTGGAGCATCTGGAAAGCTTTGAATTCCATTTCATCGGGCCGGTGCCGGAAGAAGAGCGGATCGCCCATCCGGCCGTGACCTACCACGGGGAAGTTCGGGGAGCGGATCAGGTAGCCGGTTTGTTGTACGGCAAGGATATCCTGGTCTGCCCCAGCCATTCCGAAGGGATGCCCAATGTGATCCTGGAGGGCATGGCCAACGGCCTGGCCGTGATCGCTACCGATGTGGGCGCCACCCGCATCATGGTCTCGGAGGAGACGGGATGGTTGTTGGAGCCTCCGCCCAATGCTGAAAAGATCCTGGAAGCCCTGGAAGAGGGTTTGAAAATGGGGGAAAAGGAATTGGCTGAGAAACGGGAGAAGGCGTTGGAGAGGGTGCGGGAACGGTTTACGTGGGAGGCGATCGGGAAGGAGTTGATGGGGGAATTGGAGTGAGGAGGCAGGGGGCAGGAGCGAGGAGGGGTTTCAGGACGGTCCTTTTTTTGGGAGTTCCTGTCATAACTGGAAGGCCATGAGATTCGTTATTCACAGGTCCCTGTTCGCTTTTTCAGGATGATGCTTCAGGGTGGCTGAGCGGAGTCGAAGCCACTGATGTTCAAGTAAGGAGGCAGGAGTGAGGAGGGCTTTTAGGACGGTCCTTTTTGGGTAAGTTCCTTCATAACTGGAAGGCCATGAGATTCGTTATTCACAGGTCCCTGTTCGCTTTTCCAGGGTGATGCTACAGGGTGGCTGAGCGGAGTCGAAGCCACTGATGTTCAAGTAAGGAGGCAGGAGGCAGGAGTGAGGAGGGGTTTTAGGACGGTCCTTTTTGTACCGTCCTAAATAACCTTGACCTTCGGTTCAAGGTAGGGATCTTCCGAAAATGGATCGTCCTAAGCTCCCTCTTCGCTCCTGCCTTTTTTATACCTATAAAATAAAATTCAATATATTTGTTCTATATACAGGATAAATGCTAAAAGAAGACCTTAAAAGGATCATTGTCAGGAACCAGGAGAAGATATCCGAGCTGGAATTCTTCCGGAGGGACTATTCGTTGGAGGGTCGGATCAATTATGTGATCACGGGGCCGCGTAGGGCAGGCAAGACGTATTTCCTCTTTCAGGTGATCCGGGAGCGGAATGAACGGCATTCCCTTCAAGGCGTTCTATATCTGAATTTTGAGGATGAAAGGCTCATTGAGCTCAATTACAGAAAACTTGACCTGGTGATCACGGCATATCGGGAGTTGTACGATCAAAAGCCTGACTTGTACTTTGATGAGATCCAAAACGTCCAACATTGGGAAAAATTCGTTCGCAGGCTTGCTGATGAAGGCTACCGTCTGACCATCACAGGGAGCAATTCTCAAATGCTCAGCAAGGAGATGGCTTCCACGTTGGGGGGAAGGTTCCTGGTCAAGGAAGTGCTCCCGCTTTCCTTCAGAGAGCATCTTGAATTCAAAGGGATCCGGCTCAGGGAGAATTTTGAATACTCGGATCAGGTATTCAGCATCAAGAATGAAATGAAGGAATACCTTAGGTATGGAGGATTCCCTGAATTGGAGAAGATCGGGGACAAGCGGGAGTATCTTTCCAATCTTTTCCAAAAGTTGTTCTACGGTGATATCGTTTCTCGTTACAAAGTTGGTAATGAGCCTGCTTTGAAGCTTTTGGTCAAAAAGCTCGCGGAAAACGTGACCAATGAAACCTCCTTCAACCGCGTCAAGAACCTGATCAAATCTGTTGGCGCAGCGGTGGGAACAGGGACCCTTATCGAATATACCCATTACCTTCAGGAAGCTTATTTCTTATATGGAGTTGAGAATGAGCGGGCCAAGTTCGTAGATAGAGAAACCCGCAAGAAGTATTATTTCGTGGATACGGGTATTCTGAAGTTGTTCCTCTTCGATCAGGAACCCAAATTGTTGGAAAACCTTGTTTTTCTTGAGCTTCGAAGGCGAGGAGAAGGTGTTCATTACTATAAGAAAAGATACGAGGTCGACTTTTTCGTTCCCGATAAAGGCCTGTTGATCCAGGTATCTTACGATATCGAGGATCCGAAT